>JACKNC010000001.1:0-320833 GCA_024235095.1 Gammaproteobacteria bacterium | reverse complement strand
TAGAAATTGAATATGTATAGGGTGCTTGAAAGAAGTTATCTTCATGGGTAAATGCCTTGTGACTGATCACTGCAAAGCATAAAAATAGGATAAATGAGATTTTATTGCTAAAGAAATTGTAAGTTAGCATGGTTCTTCCAAGGAGAGCAATTTAAGTTTTCCTAACGTGAAGGAGAGAAATTACAGACAATCAAACCAATCGCACTATCCGGCATATCGATGACTCCCTTGTCAAGATAGTAAATCCACACCTCATCATTGGGAGTTATCAACACTTCTGGGTCTGCTTTTACTGATATCGTATTAGGTATGTATTCCTGACTAATAATCTGTTGCTCAATTCTCTGATCGCTTGGCAATAAAGGATCAATTGTTGCAACCCATATAACACTTTCAGTGCTTAGATTTTGGGATAGGGCTGTGCGCGAAGTAATAAGCAAATAGGATCGGCCTTTGTATACAAAAGGCTCCGGGCTATCCAAGTCCGGGAGTTCTGGAATAAATGAATGAATTTCTGTCCAATCAATCCATTTCCCATTAGTATCTTGACGCCAAGCCTTGATATAGACTTCATCTTCATTAGCCGTACTCACGGTTGACAGCAGTGCTGTCGCGCCATCCAACTCAGGGGCATTCCATGCGGCAATCGAGATATAGCGTAAATTGTCATCGGTGATTCGAGTCTCTTCCGAAGTATTAACATTCAGTAAATAGAGTTGCGCAATCCTTCTTGGATTCTGTGCGACTAGCTTATGGTAAAAAAGATGTTGGCCATCAGGTAGCCATCTTCCTGTTCGGGCATCTTCACTCATCGCAGCATCGATGTAGGACTCAGTATCTTCACGCCAGCCAAATACGCCAAATGCAAAATTGGGTAATTTTTTGGTTTGTTTTGTATAGTAAATTTTAGGTGCAGGGTCGGTTTTAGTCTTGCTAGGTTCCGGACGCGCTAGTTTTTTACTCCCTGGTAAAAAGCCAAGTTGCCACTCACCAAGTGAGTTCCTTGAAATACGACCGATTTGGGTGCCTCGCAGGTTTGATGTATATGCAGTGAAATAAACTTCAGGTCCACGTTGACTATAGGCCCACTCTGGCCCGTTATTCGTGACATTGACGCGAGTAGGGTTTGCTTCAGAAAATGAAATGGTTTGATCCATCAGGAAAAGACCTGTTGCAGGATCGATAGGGGTTATATTAAGCCACCCAGGCCGCTTTAATTGCCCATTTTTTCTTAGAACCGGGTTCACTTGCCAAGTCGCAAGCAGGTTATCAGAGTTAAATTCAGGATCTCTTAGTGGAGTGCCTGGCGCTGCCTCATAACATCCAATTTCCGCATTAACCGAAGTAGCAGCCGCCACACATCCTTGTATTGAGGAAAGAAAAAGCATTGAGTAAGTCAATAGCCGAAATAATTCGGATTTTGTCATTACTTTTCCTCCTTCTTTCCAGAGTCTTTAATTTGAGGTTGGCCACACAGGTAGCTCTGCTTTGTAAATCCAGGCAGTATTTCGATAAGGGCCACCTGTTGCATCGAAACCGCCGAAATAAAAAATCTTGCCTTTCTCTCCAGGGAAAGGTGATTGACAGATCGTTCTTGTACCGCGCAATCCATGTTCAGGATCAGGATTTTTTGGATCAAAAACTCGCCCTAATGAATATTTTCCATTCGCTGATCTTACGAGATACCACGAGCTTTTTTGTATTTTTAAATCTGATACGTCCGGGTTAATCCACAAACCAATCAAGTGCGCAGACATGCCGGTGTCAGGGTTTCTTACGGGCAACATATTATTATAGGCGATGAGCGTAACTCGCAGGTATTCTTTACCATTCATCAAATGCTTCTGAACCAGGTCACGAACATTAATCTCAGGCATAACGTGCTTATTTTTTAAATCAATGTGATCGATGACCCCTGGATGTTCTCGCGCACCCAGCAGAAATTCATAACCATCCGCGCCTGCTACTGCGGTCAAACCACGCATCCCATATTTAGGCTTTGGATGTTCGTGATAAGGATGCGACCATTGCCACTCGTAGACCTGTTCCCAACGAGGTGAGGAACCATCAATGCGCCTGAATAATCCTCCGGCCTTGGCTCGCCTAGGGACAATATTGACAGTCACGTATAAAGAACCGTTTGCTTCCGCAGCGGCTAATAGCCTATTCGCTGACCAGCGCATTTCCGGATTGGACTCCCAGCGAATATGTTCAGAACTATCAGGATCGTAGACGCCACGATAAAGCCCATCGCCAACTGCTGCAAAGACATAGTGAACACCGGTTATGTGGTCAATGTGATCAAAAATAACCCGCACTTCAGAATAACCACCCGCAGTTCGAGGCGCATCTTTGGTAACAGTCAAACGTTTCCATGATCCATGCCCGCCCTCTTTGGCAAAAATGATCGCTGAATTGTCCTGGCCTTGCCAGTTGGTGCCTGCTAATAATACAGGAACCGGCTTGTCCAGCTTCTTACCAGCGTCATCGGTCGTAAAATTGACCGAATGCAGCGCAGCAAATCTGAGGTAGTCAACCCCAGGGCTGACATCAACTTCCCAAGGTGACTGCGCAATACGCTTGACCAGGATTTGTGCGCCGGGGTTTTCACCTGATGTGCGATCCCAATTCCAGTAGCTGATGGCGGCATATAACTGACCCTCATAGGCTACGATTGCATTTGTTTCCGTCCCTCCCATGAAATTTCCCTTACGATCCCGTGTGCCAGGAAAGTAATCCTTCGAAAAGCGTAGATGAGAAAGCGTATTCTCGTTTTCTTTAAAACTCACCTTGGCATTTGAGATAGGCGATGTTTTAGAAATAGAGCGTTCAATTGCAGGAGTTGATATCGGCCTGGAAGGCGATAGTTCGTTTAGAAATTCAAGAATATTAACGGTCAGGATATCCCCTGGTTTCCCAACGTCGCTATTCATGGCCTGATGGTTTTTTCCAGGCACTGAAACCACTTTGGCAGAGATGCCAGCTTTACGCAATGACTTGGCAAAATCATTGGAAAGCGTTATTCTTGTCGAACTAGAGCCTGAATGGAAAAATATTAAAAAGGGTGGAATGTTTTTTCCAGGAGCAATATATTTAGCAGGAGATGCATTGTTCCAAAGTTTACGGTCCTTGCTAAAAGATTGTTCATACATGCTGCGTAATTCTCTACCGCCATCTAAATCATCAATGGCGCGATTTAAATCGTAACCGGCATTATCAAGCAATATCACACCCTTAATTACTGACAAGTTTTTGCCCAGCGCATTGAGATACTGATTGTTGGTGGCAACCAGCGCCGCTAGGTGCGCGCCAGCCGAATGTCCCATCAAATAAATATGATTTTTGTCACCCCCATATTGGTTAATTCTATCGTATATCCATGAGATTGCTGCTGCTACATCCTGAACATGCGTGGGATGTTTTACAGCAGGTGACAAGCGATAGTTAATGCTGACGAATACATAACCCAAGGGTACAAAGAAGTTGGCTTTGTCTATTCCAACATTTGGATTGGCTTTGTCTCCTCGTCGCCAACCGCCGCCATGAACCATGATAACGACAGGATGCTGTTTACCGGTTTTTGGCGCATAAATATCCAGGCTGACAAGGTTAGGATCAACACCGGGAATGTCCGCATAGCGAACATTCAAGGTTTGATTCATTCCAAGAGAAGTATTATGAGCATCTGGCGTATCATCAATCGGTAAGGATGATGAAGTGCTTGCTATTACAAGCCCAGGGTTTTGGAAATTGCCGGATGGTTCGGAGCGAGATACCTTATTATTGCGGGAGGATTGACGGCGATTTCGCGCATAGCTCCTGGCTTCTTCCAGCGTTACGGAACCATCCGCATTCTGATCTAGGCGTTCAAAGAGATCAGGGCGTTTCACCTCTTCCCGGGTGAGAACGCCATCGCCGTTCCGGTCAAGTTTCCTGAATCGCTCAACCAGTTTACCGCCACGATTACCACCAGAATTATTGGTATAACGACCTCTTGTAGGTGGCTGGCTGAATTCCGGTGAACTGTTTTCCAAATCATCAGGTAAATCGCTTCCTGAATCATAAGGAGTCACACTAGCATAGACCGGGTCTGCAGTTGGCCGGACCGGCGGAGCATTCTCAAAATTTCTTCTTTCGGGATAGTTATTATTACGATAAGAGGATGACGAGCGCCGATTTCGTACATAATTTTCAGCTTCCTGCAGCGTTATGAAACCATCGGCGTTTTCATCAAACTTGTTGAAAAGTCTGGGACGCTTTACTTCCTCGCTAGTTAGAACACCATCCCCGTTTTGATCAAATTGATTGAATCGTTCAATCAATTTCCCTCTACGATTGTTCGCTGAATATTCAACGGTATTATTTATAGTCGATGGCGGTTGTGTGCGATCGCCAAAACCAACCTGGCTGAATTCCTGCTCCACAGGACAACCGGCGATTAGCAACATGGACAGAGCAAGAATGGCTAAACGAATAGTAAAATGAGTCATAAACCTCATGGTTTTTAACCATGCATCCGTACTGTTCTGTAGTGAAGTCATAAATTTTGCAAACCTCGATGAGGATTCAGTGATAACCAAACCGGCGAGCAATCGCCAGAGTTTGCGTGGAAAAACCCTGAGCACCGTCGCGTTGCCACTCCAAAGGCCCTTCCAGATGTTGCAAGGGAATCGGTCTTTTGGCATAGCGCGGATTGCGTAGGAAGTTGGGATCGTTGCCAAACCGCGCATTCGACGGACCTATGCAGGCATAGGGCGAACACTCTGGATGCAGCATAGCTTGAAGACTGTGCGCATCGCTGCTTAGACCCAGCCATTCGGTGATTTGCGCCAGATACCGTTCCGGCTCGGTCAGTAATTGTTCGCCCTGAATCCGCATACTTTGACCCAGGGACAGTCGCTCGGTGAAATCCAGAATATTGCGATTGATGCGCAGCCACAACTGTTCCGGTGTCAGTTCGTCTGCTTGACCCTCTTCGCGCTTATGGGCGGTTTTTTGCCGAAGTTCGTGGATGGATTTACAGGTCGCGCGGGGATGGCGCACCAAGTGCAAAATGCGCGCATCTGGGAAATTAGACTGTAGCCGTTTCAGATTGGCTGGATTCAAGGCGGTGCTGGGGCTTTTATCGATCAAAATGCGCGATCCGGTACGCTCAGCCAGATATTCCAAGAGGTGACGGGCCGTTCCGCCAGAATGCTTTTGCAGCCAGTCCTGCGCCCTCTCAATGGTTTCGACTGTTTGGGTTTGATATTCAGTTTGCGCCACGACGCGCAGCAGACCGTGCAGACTTTGCGGGCGGACAATTTGCAATTTGCGCATGACGCCAGCCAAGGTGTCAGCCATGAACAGATTGAGTTCCGGCAAACCGTACATGTCGGGATGTTGACCGAGCATGGCGCTGACCAGCGAGGAATAGGAACGCATACACGTCAGGACAAACAATGGGGCTTGCATAATCAGCCTATGCCTGAGAACCCAGCCAAATCTCCAGACCCCCATCCGGATTATCCTGGTAGCGCCACTGTTCCTCTTCACAACAGGCGACCTGGGGACCGAAGGGATTAACCGCACCGACATACAATCCTTGTGGCGTAGAAACCAGTCCGCGTAAGCCGTAATTATAGGAATTGCCAAAGCCGTTAGTGGTCACTGGCAGCCAGTTTTCGCCATCAGCGCTACGATAAAGATCAAATCCGGATTGTCGCTCGATAATTTTCTCCAGACCGATCCGATCCACGGTGCGCCGGAACCAGGCTGGCCAGCGCTCCCGGTCAGCGTAGGGCAACATCCGGCTCCAGTCCAGCGTGCCCAGATACAGCCAGCCGTCGTGCGCGGCCATCCGCCAGAAATAGCCATTAAACAGGTTGTTAAAACCGGGTCGGAAGCCGGACAAAGGTTGCTTGAAACCGTCCGGCGTTTCGCGCGCATTGCCAACGAGCAAGTCCCAATGGTTATCCGGGTACAGACGGATGAGTTCCGGCGCCGCGGGGCCGACCCGGTTCACGCCGTCAATACCGCCATTCTGGATGCCGCCGCCGACATAGAGCGCACCGTTGAATTCGGCCAGGCTGACGACGCCCTGGTTGAGCGGTCCCCGATAAGCGCCATGACTCATGACCTGTTCCCAGGTATAGGGCGGATCTCCATCAGCCTGAGTCCGCCAGATTTGAAAACCCTGCTTGAAATTAATCGTCCCGGCGTAAAGATGGTTGCCAAACGCCGCCATTTCAAAAATACTGACGTTGTCCGGATCGTCAAAACCAGGCGGGTTGACCGGCGTCCACTCACCCTGGATTGGATCACGACTTTCATAGATTACCGCGATGTCCGCTGCATTGGGACTGCCGCCTGCCCGTCCAGTCGGCGAGGTGAACAGCCGATCCTTGAAAACGGTCAGGGTGCGGATGCTGGTGGTTGGCAATTCCAGCAGGCCCGGTTTGGATACCGGCGCAAAATGCTCGCCATCGACGCTACGCAGGATATAGGCGCCTGGGCCTTCCGCCGACGCGTAGGTGGACACATATAATGCAGGTTCGGGGTCGGATTCGCCCTGGAACACCGCCATGCCGCGATAGCCCATGTCGCGGGGAATGCATTTGCCTTCGACGCTGTCGATCCAGGGGGAACGATAAACTTCCCGCCATTCCTCAACTACCGGATCGTAGCGCCAGATTTGCGCGCGCATGTCCAGATCGTATAAGTCTTCCGGGCACTCCACCGGCCAGAAGGCGAACCGGGATGGAATCTTGGAAACCTTGAGCATGCACAGGTTGGCGCGGGTGGTGCCGACGTAGACATAACCCTTGTAGGCGATCATCGAATGCGGGTAGGCGTTATAGGGATCGCCAAAGCCGTGGGCAGCGATGCGGCGGAAATGCTGGCGAGCCAAACCGGGCTTTGTACCCGGTTCAGAAGGCCGCAAGGAGCGAGGCGGGTTCATGCTCGTGTTCAGGTTCATGCTCGTGATCAATGCTCCCAAAGAGGTGTTCAGAATGCGTGGCAACCCCGCTTTGCGTAGCCAGAAAACGCAGGGCGATATTGACCAGTCGCCGTGGCCGGGTGAGCGGGAAGAAGTGGCCGGCGTGGCGCACCCGATGCAACTCGTAATGCGGACATAAGCGATGCAGGGCGCGTGCGGTGGGCATCACCGGCGAGCGTTCGCCATACAGGCCCAGCACCGGCAGACGAATGGCGCGCAAAACGGCGGGCGTCAGGCCATCGGATACGCGCAAATCGCGCCGGATCGAGGTAGTTTCCTGCAATTGCAGCCAGCGCTGAGCCGCGCCATTTCGCCGGACGCTGCCGGTGGGCGTCTGGAACAGCGGCATGGACAGAGTATTCGTGGTGTGGGACTGCGCCCGCGCCATGGCGGTCAGCAGCGCATAACCGCCCTCTGGCTCCATATCGTTTAGTTCAATACCGGCGCGTTGTAGTATTGGACGCCACAGAGGCCAATCAATCCAGTCGCGGAGTCGATGATAAGGTTGCAGGGCGCGCAGGCGCACGTCCGCCAGTATCAGACTATGCACCCGCTCCGGATGCCGGCTGGCAAAGCGCAGGGCAATCGCGCCGCCGAAACTGTGGCCGAGCAGATGCACTCGCTCTAGACCGAGGTGATCGAGCAGAGCGGCCAGGTCATCGGCCATTTCGGGAATAGAGTAGCCCGTCGGCGCCATTGCGCTGCGGCCATGCCCGCGCAGATCATAAGCGACTAACCGGCAAAGCCCCGATAGCGCGCGAACGATGCCCAGATGCCAGAATCCCAGACTGGCCGCCAGGCCATGCACCAGCACCAGATCGCCGCAGATGGGCGCTTCGGTTTGGGCCGGGATTCGCAAATAGTTGAGATTAACCGAAGCCAGTGGCGCAACCGGCATCATTCCTCCAGATAACCCAGCATGGCCAGTTGCGCCAGAATTTTGTTCCGATCCTCGGCGGGAATCGCATCCTCCTGCACTGCACCATCTTTGACCGGGCGGGTCGGCAGGCCGGAGCGCACCGGACGGCCGCGCAGAAAGTCGGTGGTGAAGGCGCTGGTCATCACCTGGCCGTCGAAATCGGCGGGAATCGGCAAATCCAGACTGTGCAACAGATTGGCGGCGATGCCGGCGATGGGCAGTGGTTCGCAATGCCCGCCAGGCTGGATGCCTGGACCGCCGGCCAGTACGATGCCATCGGGGTGGTGCGTGCCCGTCGCGACCGGTCGGGTGAAAATGACTGGCTCCAGATTGCGGATCGAGACAAAGCCGTAATCGGTGAGAACCAGAGTTAAATCCGGGGCGCTGGCGCTGGCCTGGCCGGGGAAAGCCGCCTCGCGGGTCAGAATGTCGCGAATGACCGGTTCGCTGGTTGCGGAATCGCGCAGAGCGTAAAGTTGTTCGATCAGCCGGGCGCGGAACGCTGGATAATCCGCCGGCGCAATACCGGGCTGACCCGGTTCGCGGGCGACGCGAATGAAAATGGCGTTGCTGGAGGGCGTGGGACAGTAAGCGACGGTTTTTTCCCAATCGAGGTAAGCGAATGGACTGGCGGCCCGGCGCCGGGCGGCGTCGCTGTCGGCAACATCGTGGTAGCTTAGATAACCTAGATCGGCCAGGTAGCGATTAATGCGCACGACGCGGGTGGAGCCGGTGAAGCCATGATCCGAGGCCATGAACACTTGCGCTTCCGGGCCGGCTAACCGCACCAGCTCCGCCAGATAGCCATCCAGTTTACGGAAGTAGTCGAGACAAAGCGTGCGCAGGCGCAGCCAGGTTTCGTCAGGAGAGCCAGGACGCAATTCCGGGTCGAGATACGCCCAGGCCTGATGCTGAATTTTATCCGTGCCATCAAACATCACCGCCATCAGCGCTGGCTGATCTTCGACCAGAAGCTTGCGAGCCACCTGGAACCAGAGTTCTTCACGCGGCAAGTGATAGCCAATCCAGGCGGCCAGATAATCGCTGTCCATGTCTTCGCCAATCTGGTTCTCCCGCTCGAAATCCCAGGCCAGTTCTTTGGGATGGAAGCCGGGAATCGCTTGCAGCCGTTCATAGAGCGTATCGGGAGTCATATTACGGCGCAGGTGCTTCCACGGAGTGAAGCCGGGAATCAGGCTGCCGTGGAGCTTGGGCGGCGGCGCCATCATCGGGAAATTAAGCGAGACCACCGAGCGGTCCTGTCGTTCGGCGATACTCCAGATCGTTTCGCAGCGAATATCGCGGAAGTCGTAAAGCGTGAAAAACACCTCGTGTTGGCGGTCGTCGACGCGTATGAAGTCGTAGATACCATGCGCGCCGGGGTTGCGTCCAGTGACCAGCGTGGTCCAGGCTGGCGGGGTCAGTGGATGCGGTGTCGAGCGCAACGGCGCGCGAAAACCATCTGCCATGAACTGCCCGAGAAATGGCATAACCACGCCCTGACCGGGTTGGTCGCGGGTCAGGCCATCAAGAATATGAAAAGTGGCGCCATCCAGGCCGATAAATAGAGTTCGGGTCACAACAGGCTCCAGCAGGATCGTGATTTAGGATCAGGGGATTGGACTGCGGTTCAATGAATACTGGCGACGGGTTATTAAATGTTGCCTGAATCAGTTCGGGTTGAAACGGTACCGCACGCCAACAAGGGTTGCAAGCAAGGATAGCGCCATCTTTACAACTTGGTTTTAATCGGCTGGAAATCTACGCTGCTTTTTCATGGGTTTGTCCCGTGCAATTAAGCAAAGCTCTGATAGAGTTATGAACAATGCATTGCGACTTTCTGTCGCCGTGAACGCACTACAATTCACTGACCCATCGAGGAGGAGACCATGCAACGTCGTGATTTTATCAAGAAGGCCGGGCTGGGTTTGGCCACGGCCGCTGGCGCCGCCGCCGTTCCCGTGTTTGCTGCGGATGAACCTTCATCGTCGATGCCGTCCATCAAATGGCGCATGGCGTCGAGCTTTCCCAAGAGCCTGGACACTATTTACGGTGCAGGCGAAGTGTTATCCAAGCGCGTCGCGGAAATCACGGATGGCAAGTTTGAAATCCGCGTGTTCGCCGGCGGTGAAATCGTCCCGCCCTTTGGAGTGCTGGATGCGGTGCAGCAAAACACAGTTGAGGTCTGTCACACGGCTTCTTACTATTACCATGGCAAGAACAAGGCGTTCTCGCTGGATTGCTCGGTGCCGTTCGGCCTCACGGCCCGACAGATGAACGCTTGGCTTTATGATGGCGAAGGTGGTCCGTTACTCCGTGAGTTCTTTGCCAAGTACAACGTGGTTAATTTCCCCGGCGGGAATACCGGTACACAGATGGGGGGATGGTTCCGCAAGGAAATCAACTCGCTGGATGATCTCAAAGGTTTGAAGATCCGTATTCCTGGCTTCGGCGCCGAGGTGTTTTCGGCATTGGGCGCGGTGCCGCAATCATTACCCGGTGGCGAGATTTACCCTTCGCTGGAGCGGGGCGCGATTGACGCCGCCGAGTGGGTCGGCCCTTATGATGATGAAAAACTGGGGTTCTACAAAGTCGCAAAGTTCTATTATTACCCCGGTTGGTGGGAGCCAGGTCCGGTGCTGTCGTTCTATGTGAACAAGGAGCAGTGGGATAAATTGCCCAAGTCTTATCAGTCCGCGTTTGAGGCTGCTGCGGCTGAAGCGAATGTCGGCATGTTGGCGGCTTACGACGCCAAGAATCCGCTGGCGATTCAGCGGCTGGTGCAAAGCGGCACACAGTTGCGGCGCTATCCCGACGATGTTCTGAAAGCGGCTTATGAGACCGCGCAGAAAATTTTCGCCGAGGAGTCCGCGAAGAATCCCGATTTCAAGAAAATCTTCGATTCCATGCGGTCCTTCCAGAGAGTGTCTGATATTTGGTCAGGTTTGCCGGAAGGCACATTAGCTAACTTCATGCAAACCATGTTGCGTGCGGGTTCGTAAGGCAACGCGTAATCAATATTCTTTAGCGGCAGGTCGGGTGCAGATGAAGCTTTGCCCGACCTGACGTTGACGACTCACCAAGAGTTCTCGAAGCGCCTCGAAATTTTCCCTCACCCGCGCAATTTCCAAGCGGTTTCCGTTGTCTTATATTGTCTTTCCACATGGAAGCCGGACAAATTCAGGAACAATTCCCTTTTTCCGTTCCTGATACCTGATACCTCTATACTGTTCACCTGATGCATTGCGGAGTAACCATGAGTGCTGTAACTCGATACAGTCTGGCGCTGGCGCTGAGCTTTCTAGCAGGCATTTCATTGACCACGGTTTATGCGGTCCGGGCTGAAAAGAGCGTTGCGCCGGAAAGTCAGTTGCCGCTTGACGAGCTGCGCACCTTCACTAGCGTCCTCGATGCAGTCAAACAGGACTATGTTGAATCGATTGAGGACAAAGACCTGCTGGAAAACGCCATCCGTGGCATGTTGAGCAATCTGGATCCCCACTCGTCCTATCTGGACGCCGAAGCCTTCCAGGATTTGCAAATCGGCACTTCCGGCGAATTTGGTGGACTGGGCATTGAGGTGGGGCAGGAAAACGGCTTTATCAAGGTCATTGCCCCCATCGATGACACCCCTGCCCAGCGGGCCGGCATCCAGGCCGGCGATTTGATCATTCGATTGGATGATGCTTCGGTCAAGGGCATCACTTTGTCCGACGCGATTAACCGGATGCGCGGCAAGCCCAATACCTCCATCGTTCTGACCATTATCCGTGAAGGAGTGAAAAAGCCTCTAAAGATAAAACTGGTGCGTGAAGTTATTCAGGTTCGGAGCGTGAAGAGCCGCTTGCTGGAGCCGGGGTTTGGCTACCTGCGCATCACGCAGTTCCAGGCCAGGACCGAAGCGAACCTCCAGGATGCCCTGCAAGATTTGCAGAAACAGAATCAGGCGGCGCTCAAGGGCTTGATTCTGGACCTGCGCAATAATCCCGGTGGGGTGTTGAACGGCGCGGTCGACGTGGCCGATGATTTTCTCGAGGATGGCGTCATCGTGCAAACCCGGGGACGAGATAAGGACTCCGAACAAACCTTCAACGCTACTGCCGGTGATCTACTGAAAAAAGCGCCGATGGTCGTATTGGTCAATGGCGGCTCGGCCTCGGCTTCGGAAATCGTCGCGGGTGCGCTGCAGGATCACCAGCGGGCGTTGGTGCTAGGCGAACGCACCTTCGGCAAAGGTTCGGTGCAAACGATTCTGCCGCTGGGCAACGGCGCGGCGGTCAAGTTGACTACGGCTCGCTACTATACCCCAAGTGGCCGTTCGATCCAGGCCGAGGGCATCAAGCCCGATATCGAACTCAAATCGCTCAAGGTGGCTGACGACAGTGCTGACGCCGCGCTGATCAAGGAAGCGGATCTGACCGGCCATTTACAGAATGATGGCGGCAATGGCGCTGCGCCGGCGACCGATGACGCGGAGCCGCCGCTCCCGTCCATACCCCAAACCACGGTGGGTTCCGATAGTGAGCTGGCGAAAGATGATTATCAGTTATATGAAGCGCTGAACATGCTCAAGGGCATGACCTTGTTGCAAGGTCGCAGCGTCTCCCCGCAATCCCCTCTCCCGGAGGGGGGGAGGAAGGGGTAGGTGTTGGGCGCCAGTAAACTAACCGACATTATCAGGAGCAATCCCATGTCTCATGTGCTTGTCCCGCTTGCTCAAGGCTGTGAAGAACTGGAAGCGGTTACGATTATTGATCTGTTGCGCCGGGCCGGCGTTGAAGTAACGGTAGCGGGGTTGGAACAAGGTCCCGTAACGGCTTCGCGCGGCGTGATGCTGATGCCGGACACTACCCTGGAAGCGGTGCTGGATCGGGATTTTGATTTGGTGGTCCTGCCCGGCGGCCTGGGTGGCGCGCAACGCCTGGAAGCCGATCGACGCATCGCTGCATTGCTGCGGCACATGTCGGAACAGGGCCGCTATGTGGCCGCCATCTGCGCCGCGCCGAAGGTGCTGGCCAGCGCGGGTCTGCTGAAGGATCGCGAAGCGACCGCCTATCCAGGCATTCTCGATGACCAGGCTGATCAGGCTGGCATTCGATTAAGCAGCGCTGCGGTGGTGCGCGACGGGACGTTCATTACTTCGCGCGGTCCCGGCGCATCCATGGACTTTACCCTGACTCTGGTCGAGATCCTGTGTGGGCGTGAAACGCGCGATACGGTGGAAGCTGCGTTGCAACGACCCTAGAGCGCCTAAAACGCGCACAATTAGGTCAAACAATCATCCACCAGTAGCCGGTGTTGCGTATCGGCTTCCCGGTCCCGTCCCGTATAGGCCCGTGGCCAGCGTTTCTTCACCACCAAGCTGTCGCTGGCCAGGGCGTGGCAGGTGTTCAGCACCGGCGGGATTTCCCGTTCGTCCGGTGGCTTGGCGTCTTCCTGGTCGTAATGCTGGCCATAGACCGTTTGAAAAAAAGTAGTTGCCACTGGCCCCAGAAGTTCCGTCAGATGCGTGCAGCCATTCACTCCGCCGAATAACTCCCGGAGTTTGAGCGACCATCCAGCTCCGATTTTTACCCCAATCAGTTTACGGTAGCGGGTGGTGATCGCCGGACACAGCCCAAACGGCGAGCCGTCAGTACAGGCTGTAACCTCCTGAATGACAAACTCTGGATCCACTGTCAGGCGAATCGACATGTCATGCAGGGGTTCCCCAGCCTGGATAGCGCCGCCGCGATCTTCATTGGGAAACGCATAGGTCTTAGTGTCGACGATTTGCCCTTCAATATCCCACCAGCCGTCATCTCGCTGGTAGCCGTGGCACTGGACAAGGCGCCGGTGGAGTAAACGACGGGGAACAGCAGGGAGAAGCGACATTAGTACCCTCTTGTTGAAGGCGAAACAGGCAATTCAATCAAACGACCCATCCATGATGCGCGCCAGGCGGTCGTCCAGCTGGGCGATGACGGCGCGCTTTTGATAGGGGTCATAGTCCCACCACCCGGCGATTTCATCCAGGGTGCGGTAGCAGCCTTCGCACCATTGGGTTTTGGGGCTGATCACGCAGACCCCTACGCAGGGGGATGGAGGATCGTTTGGCGGGGATGAACAGTCAGCGCTCATGGGGCTTATCAAAGTGTTGGAGCAGGCCGCACGGGGTAGCGGCCAGCGTTAGTGATTACACCTGCTATCATACCGCTTTCGGGAGGGGAAACCACGTTTGATGTGGTCAGGCCGGGTGAGGTGGTTCAGAAAAAGGATTCGCCGCGAAGACGAGGGAGCGGGTTATGGGATTATCGAGTGTGCTTATTGTTATGAAGCACGCGCAAACGCGCTTTGGCCGGACGGTGGCAAACTGGCCCTCGATCCTGTGGTGGTGTGAAACTCCTCTCGTCTTCGCGGCGAACCCCGGTTTAATTTTTTTTAAGATAGCCAGGAATTTTCCGGCTCGTAAATAGGGATAAACCCTGATTGTCATTAAGGGATTCATGGGATTTTCATGATCCTTGCCGGCGGATGCGAATTTTAATGTAAACACCCTGCGATTTATGCTTGTCTGGACGGGTTGCCGGGTTTAACCTTTACTCTGCAAACCAAATCAAACCGAACGACTCAGGAGGGAGCATCATGTTGTCGTATGAAGATTGTGTGGAATTGAGTGACCTGACCGAGGAAGAAATTACGGCCATTGCCGAGCACGAGCATTTGCCGGAAATCGCCGCGCTGGAAATGGGCAGCTATCTGGTGCATACCTCGGAAGGCGTTCCGATGATCAAGCGCATTATCCTGGATGATATCGAGGAGGAGCGTCATCGCGGGCATAATGAGAAAGTTTTGCAGTTGAAATTGGTGCTCAAGCATTTCATCGATACACATCCGCAAAACCCTGGGAGGGTCTGAGAGGTTTTTGCGTGACCTGCACCTCCAGCCTCTCTCCTACCGGGCGAGGGAGGTGCAGGATGGCGAATCGCGATGGTTCAATCCGGTTCGCCAGTCAGCAGGTTTTGGACCTCGCTCAGGTTGGCGCGGCGCATTGGCCGGCCATCGACCGGGCTGCGCGGCGCTTCTCGCTCGGCCAGCGGGGTGAAGACGATGAGTTCAAAGCCATGATCGCCCGCGTCGAACCGAAAGGTCGGCTGCCAAGCCAGCTCGCCGTTACTCAGCTTCAACCGGCGATCGGCGGTTTCGAAAGGGATGTGATGCTCCATCAGAAACCGGGCAATATCCTGTGGAGTGTCGGCGAATACATGCAAATGAATGTCCGCGTTGGGTCCCGCTGTTCCGCTGAGGACCGGACCAACCAATCGCGGCCGGAACGGCGCCAGAAAGCGCATGGCGTTCAGGGCTGCTTCGCGTAGATCGCGTAGGCACGATGCCTGATGATCAGCATGAAACAGGCGTTGATGATCGATCAGGGCTTGTTCAATTTCGCGGTTATCCGGCAGCAACGCCTTATTAGCGATGGCCAGCCGCAGCGCTGCCTTACGCTTGGCGGTTCTGAAGTCCGGGACGCCTTCATCGACCATTAGCCGGGCGCATTCCTGGGCCAGCAGAGTTTTTACGCGTTGGGTGTCACGATGACGATGGGCCATGAGCGGACTCCAGGGGTAGGATGGCGGATCGGAAATTGGTATTAATATAACAATAAAGATACAAATTATCAAAATAACGAGTCACTGCTTGAGCCATGTGTGGCAATTAAGCAGTTTTTTAAAGGGTTATTGAGTTTTGGCCAGTATCGAAGCGATCAGGCTCATCAATCTCAAGGTCAATTTTTCGATACTGGACACCGGGTGTTTGCTATATTCTAAAGCAGGCTCGGATTTAACTTCGTCCACTCTGATCAGTTGAAGGAAGGGTAACTTGGCTCTGTTCAAGCGTAAAGAACCCCTATTGGGTATCGATATCAGCCCCTCGGCGGTCAAGGTCGTTGAGTTGAGCCGTTCCGGGGCGCGATTCCGGGTTGAGGCGTATGCCATCGAACCCCTTGGCGAGGGCATGCTGGAGGATCGTAATCCAGTCGATCCGGAGGCAGTGGGCGAGGTCGTTAAGCGAGCCTGTCGCAACGCCGGCGTGCGAACGCGCCGCGCCGCGGTAGCGGTGCCGACCTCGGCTGTTATCACCCGCACCATCCCGATGCCGATTGAATTCAAGGAAAGCGACATCGAGATTAATATTTCCATTGAAGCGTCCCAGTACATTCCCTATCCCACTGAGGAAATCTATCTGGATTTCCAGGTGAAGGGGCGTTCGCAGGCCAGCAACGAAATGCAGGACGTGGTGCTGGTGGCAACCCGCAAGGAGAATGTGGACACACGCGAAGCTACGCTGAAGGAAGCCGGTCTGACGCCGGTAGTGGTTGATGTAGAAGGGTATGCCTTGGAGAACAGTTTTGGACTGATCGCGGACAGTCTTTCCCAGGCCAGCGCAGAAAGCGGCGGAGTGAATCTGAGCAAGGGACGCGAGGGATTGACGGCGCTGATTGATATTGGCGGTGTGGTTTCCACCTTGTATGTCTTACAGGGCAGTCAAACCGTTTTCAGTCGTGAGCAGGGGTTTGGTTGCGATCAGCTCACCCTGCGCATCGCGGAAGCTTACGATCTGACCCGGGAGCAGGCGGAACGCGCCAAGCGTTCCGGTCAAGTCGCCGAAGATTTTGCCGATGCCATTCTCGAGCCGTTCAAGCAGGGGCTGGCGGAACAGATTGGCCATACTCTGCAGTTCTTTTTTTCCTCTGATCTCTATGTTTCGGGCCGCTATACTGTAAATAACATTGTGTTGATCGGAGGCGGGGCGATGGTCATGGGGCTGGATCGGATGGTGGCCGATGTGCTGGGGATCACTACGATGGTCGCCAATCCCTTCAAGAACATGGGTAGCGCCTCGCGGGTGAACAGCAGCGCCCTGTTGCGCGATGCGCCATTACTGGCGGTGGCGGGAGGACTGGCCCTGAGGAGTTTTGACTGATGATGCGCATCAACTTATTGCCTTGGCGCGAGGCGCGTCGCCTCCAGCGTCAGCGCGACCTGATTGCCATGCTGGTCGGGGTGGCGTTGCTCGCCTGTGGGATCGTGTTCCTGGTTCACACCGAGATCGCCAACCGCATTGAATTTCAGCAGGAGCGTAATGAATACCTGCGCGGAGAGATTGCCCGACTCAAGAAAGCTGCCGAGGAGCTGGCGGAATTGCAGAAGGCCAAGGCCCGCCTAGTGGATCGCATCAAGGTCATTCAGCAGTTGCAGGCCAGCCGTCCTGGTATGGTGCGGATGTTGGACGAGCTAGTGCGTTTGTTGCCCGAGGACATTTTTCTGACATCATTCAAAACCGCGGACAAACGGGTCACGCTGATCGGCACGGCGCGCAATGATCTGATTATTTCCGAATTCATGCGGCTGATCAGGAATTCCACGTTGTTCGGCGAGCCGGTGTTGCAGGTTATTCAACAGAAAGATGTAAACAACGTGCAGGCTCGGGTTTTTGAGTTGAATATTCCGCTCAAACTGGATGTGGAGCAGGAGGATATGGGAGGCAAGACATGAACTTGTCCGAAATCAACCTGAATGATATTGATCTTCGCGAGGCTGGTGATTGGCCGTTGGCGGGCCGGCTGGTGCTGGCGGTGCTGGTCATCGTCGCGGTGCTGGGCGCTGGTTATTACTTTTTCACCAGTGATCAGTTGATGCAACTAGAGACCGTGCAGAACGAAGAAAAGAAGTTGCGGCAGGAGTTTACCGAGAAGCAACGAGTGACGGCCAATCTGGAGGCGTTTCGGGCGCAATTGGCGGAGATGGAGGAGAAGCTGGGGGAGATGTTGCGCCAGTTGCCGACCGGCACCGAAATGCCGGATTTACTGGATGACGTGTCGAATACGGGTAAGCAGAACGGTCTGGAATTTGATCTCTTCAAGCCGGAGGCGGAACAGCCCCGGGATTTTTACGCGGCTAAGCCGATTACCATCAAGGCCAAGGGGACTTACCATCAGTTTGGTGCATTTGTGAGCGGGGTAGCGGCGTTGCCGCGCATTGTGACGCTGGAGAATGCGACGCTGGCAGGGTTAGGCGATAAGGGTAAGGGTGGCGCGAAGAATAACCAGGAGCCGGTGGATATCCAGGCGACGTTGCAGACTTATCGCTATATGGATGAAGCGGACGCGCCGCCGAGCAGCCCGCCGAGAAGGGGAGCCGGTAAGAAATGAACAGATATTTAAGGCGATTTCCCGAAGTGACTGAGTATTTAAGGGGGTCCCCCCTTTGGCAAAGGGGGGTTAGGGGGGATTTCCCGGCGGGTGTCGCGCAATCCTATGGCAAAATTCCCCCTAGCCTCCCTTTTTCAAGAAGGGAAGGTGGAGTTTGTAATGGTAAGATTCTTAATGGAAATCGCCTGAGGATCATCGCAGCGCTGGGTGTATTGGGCCTGTTGGCGGGTTGCGCTGAGCGAGACATGAGCGATCTGCGGAATTTCGTGGAGACCACTAAGCGCACCACGCCGATCCGCAAACCGGAGCCTGCGCCGAAGATTGAACCCTATCAGCCATTTGCCTACACGGCTCAAGGCTTGAAGGATCCCTTTCTAGTTTCACCGTTTGCTGAACCGGTTGAGGCGGGTGTTATTTCTGGTGGTGTTCGGCCAACTGCGGCGCCGGAGGCGGGGTGTATTGCGCCTGATCCAAACCGGATTCGGGAGGAATTGGAGAAGTATTCGCTGGGTTCACTTAGAATGATGGGAACGGTGCGAATGGGCGGCACCGATGAATTGTGGGCGTTGATTCTAGCGCCCGACAATGTGGTGCATCGGGTACAGAAAAATAATTACCTGGGCGCTAATCACGGCAAAATCATCAATATCAGCGAGCAGCGAGTCGATCTGAAGGAAATCGTTCCGGATCGTCCCGGGTGTTGGCAGGAGCGGGAATCGTTTCTGTCGCTGACCCAATGATTGAGGGGGAAAAATTATGACAGGTAGATCCATGAGCCAGGGCCACGGCGGTCAACGATTGGTCGAGGGGAGGCTACTGCAAGAATGGGTAGCGTTGAGCTGGATTTGGGGATTGACGTTCATGTTTTTGGTCGGGGGCTGGGCCGATGGAGCTTGGGCGGCGCCGCCAGGCGCGGGTCGGCAACCGATCCTGCAGGCGGTGGATATCAGCCCCTTGGCGGGTAACCGGTTGCAGTTACGGTTTAAGTTGTCAGAGCGGATTGAAGCGCCGCCGAGCAGTTTCACGATCAATGAGCCGGCGCGCATCGTGCTGGACTTCCTGGATACGCGCAATGGCCTGGCGTCGCGTCAGCAGCCGATTAATGTCGGGGTAGCGGAGAAGATCAGCGTTCTAGAAGGGGCGGATCGCACCCGGGCTTCGCTGAATCTGGCGCGGCTGGTGCCGTATAAGGTGGATGTGCGCGGCGATTCGGTAATCCTGACCCTGGAGAGCGCGGGGACAACGAGCCGCAAGACGCCAGCGCCGACTCCGTCCGGTTCGGTAGCGGCTTCGGCGCCGAAGCGGAGTGAAGCGCCGATTTTTGCGGGGCCGCGCAGCGTCAGCGATGTGAATTTCAAGCGGGGTCCCGCTGGGCAGGGCGTGATCACCGTCAAGTTGTCCAGCGCCAGTACGGCGGTGGATGTGCGTCAAGAAGGCAATCAGATCGTGGCGGATTTCCAGAATGCGAAATTGCCCCGTGGTCAGCAGCGGCGGCTGGATGTGACGGATTTTGCGACGCCGGTGACGACGATTGAGGCGCTGAATCGGGGCGATAACGCCCGGTTGAGCATTCAGCCGGTTCCGCCATTTGAGTATCTGGCGTATCAGGCCGATGATTTGTATGTGATCGAGGTGCGTCCGCCGCAGCGGGATACCGAGGCGGAGCGGCGCGCGGCGGAACTGGATCCGTCGAAGAAGAAATACCAGGGTGATCTGTTGTCGCTGAATTTCCAGGACATCGAGGTGCGGGCGATCCTGCAAATTCTAGCGGATTTCACCGGATTGAATATTGTGGTCAGCGATACGGTGAAAGGGAATCTAACGTTGCGCTTGCAGAATGTGCCCTGGGATCAGGCGCTGGATATCATCATGCGCACCAAGGGTCTGGACAAGCGCCAGAATGGTAATGTGATTTTTATTGCGCCGACCGAGGAGATTGCAGCACGTGAGAAGCTGGATCTGGAGTCGCGCAAGACGGTGGAAGAGTTGGTTCCATTGCAAACAGAGATTATTCAGGTTAATTACGCGAAGGCTAAGGATCTTGCTGAGTTATTGAAGAAGAAGAGTGGGGAGAAAGATCAGCAACAGAGTATTTTGTCGCCGCGCGGTTCGGTGGAACCCTACGAACCGACGAATACCCTGATCATCAAGGATGTGCCGAGTAAAATGGGTGAGATCCGCGAGCTGATTACACAACTCGACAAGCCCATTCGGCAAGTCATGATTGATTCGCGGGTGGTGATTGCTAGTGATGATTTCAGCCGGGATTTGGGAGCGCGATTTGGAGTATCAGGAGTCAGTACGACAGGCGATGGCCGGGTAAATACCGTGAGCGGCAATGTGAATTCCACGGGAGCCATGATCGACAGCGCGGTGGGTAATTTGCTTAGCACTGGCCAGCCCTTCCCGGTGGCGGTGCCGCCCTTGCCTGATCGGCTCGGTGTGAACCTGCCGGTTGGCGGTCCGAGCATCGCTTTCGCGATATTGGGAGCAGATTATCTGGTGGATTTGGAACTGTCGGCGCAGCAGGTTGAAGGAAATGCGGAAATCGTTTCAAATCCGAAGGTTGTGACGGCTGATTTAAAGAAGGCCACGGTTTTGCAGGGCCGGCAAATTCCCTATTCGACGGTAAGCGATTCAGGTACGAATGTTGAATTCAAGGATGCCTTCCTGAAGCTGGAGGTGACGCCGCAGATTACCCCAGATGACCGGATTCGGATGGATCTCAAGGTCTCCAAGGATGAGCAGGGTGCGCTGGTGGCGACTGCGACAGGACCACAGGTCAGTATTGACAAGCGTGAAGTCGAGACGCAAGTCTTGGTCAATAACGGTGAAACCGTGGTGCTCGGGGGCGTCTTCGAGCAGACCAAGACTGATAACACGACCAAGGTACCCTTACTCGGTGATGTGCCGTTGCTTGGTTATTTATTCAGAACTACTTCTAACAGCGCTACCAAACGCGAACTCCTGATCTTCGTTACGCCGCAGATTTTGAAAGAGGGAGGAGCGGCGGTCGAGTAGTCAGGCGGGCGTTCGCCTCCCCCTTTTGAAAAAAAGGGGACTGAATTCTGATTTTCCAGATAAACAATGAATTTGTGTTGCGGGGAGCCAAGCCATGCGAACACTGTTAAGCGGGCTAAAAAATTTTACAGAATTATTGATGTTGATCATCCTGTTGATGGTCAGCGGGGGGATGGGCGACGTTCTGGCCCAGGGCTTTACCAATCCTGGCGGCGGCGATGGCGGGTTTACCGGGCGGCCGCTAATTACCGTCGAACTTTACGTTAACGATACCGTTACCGGCGAATCGGTCACTAGCACCCGGGTTCCGGTCAATCTATCCGGCCAACCGGTCAACCCGAGTTTGCCCTACACCCGCACGCTGACGGCTCTATTGAAACAGGACGGGCGATTACTGGCGGGCAATATTCAATTGGATTTAGCGCCGACGCTGGCTTCGGGCGCGCTGGTTAATCCCGAGGATCTGACCCAGGGGTTCCGCAGTCTGTCATTGGAAAGCAGCGGCATCGCGACCGCTTTTTTCCACGCCACCTCGACCCCTGGCACCGTGATTATCACTGCTTCGGCGGCGGATCCGACCACTAATCAGGTGGTGAGCGCCAGCATTGAGATCGAGGTATATAACGAAGAGCGTCCGCCCTTTTCAATCACTTTCACTGGTCCGTATGTCAACGCCATTTTGGCCGGTCAAACGCGGTTCGGCGATCCGCCTATTCAGAGCGGAACCTACAGCCGGGTGGTCAGCGTGGTGGTGAACGACATTAATGGCAACCCGACCAATCCCAATACGCAAATTAATTTTTTCCTGGTCGATGGCCCGCTGACCGGTTATCCCGACAATCCAGGTTCCTTCTTCATGGCTGGCCCCAACGGCGACCCTACCGAAGGGCAATTCCAGTTCAGGGCGCGTAGAGGCGCTTTCCGGACCAAGGGCGTTTTGCTCTTCGATTCGCTGGTGCTGGATGGGCGATTCCTGGATACCACCGGTTTTAACAACAGTTATCACACGACGTTGCGACGGGTGCAATCGGTGCCCCGGCAGCAAGTGTTGAACGTGAGTCAGCCATTCAATAGCGGCAAGAACAACCGGGGGACGGTGCCGTATATCATCGGACGCGCTGTACACGGCGCGGTATTGTCGCCGTCCTTCACCAATCTGAATGGCGTGGCCAGCACCACGCTGACCTATCCAGTGGAAAACCTGGGACAGACCGCGGTGTTGATGGCGTGCACCACCGATATGGATGTGTGCGGAATTTTGAATACCTGCAATCCCAGCGGCGCAAATTGCGACTCGGTGTATTTGGCGGCGACTAGTGGCGCTGACCGGGTGCTGACTGTATCGGCGACCAGCCTGGGGCCGAACCGCAGCACCGATGTGCGGATGTGCTTGCGCGATGTGAATTTCTCGCCACTACCAGCGACGGAAATTCGCTATGACGTTGGGGCGCGCGGTCAGGCGGCGGTGACGGTCAATGGCGTTGCCGACGTTCGCGGCGCGGTGCTGACCGGTGCGGAGGGTTGTACGACAGTGACCATCGCCAGCAGTGGCCAGATTCCCGGCAGCCAGGAGATCCCGATTCAATTCACCTCGGACAATGTGGCGGCGCCGGTGGATGTAACGATTCGTTCGCCGGGCGCAGGCAAGCTGGAGGGTTTATTCGATTGCCAGGTGACTCCGGCGGAGGGAACCGGCTCTTGCACTGGTACACTGCGGCTGACCGATGATGAAGGTTCGCCGATGGCGGGCATACTGATTGGTGTCGGACAGATTGTGGCAGCTGGCCCATTTACCTTGGTCTTTAATCCCGCCGAGGGTGAATTCGGCAAGACCGATGATCAAGGCCAGGTGCAGGTGACGGTCAATATGGAGCGGCCAGGTGACTATGCCTTCCCGTTCCAGACCGCGTCGGGCGGTACGGCGACCTTCACGCTGAATATCACGGTGCCGGCGCCGGGAACGCTGCAAATTGCCCTGGATCCGCTCACTGCAGAAGTGGGAACGCCTTACTCAGGAAGCTTGACCGCGACCGGTGGCGTACCCCCGTATGAATGGTCCATCGCGGGCGCGTTGCCGCCGGGGTTGTCGCTGAATCCGTCAACCGGAATTATCAGCGGCACACCGACCACCGATGGCACCTTCAGCTTTGTGGTGAATGTGAAGGAAACCCGACCAGCCGGCGATAACAGCGCTTTTACCGGTACGGCAGCGTTCACCATCGTTGTCGGCAAGCAGCCGGAGCTGACGGTGACCCTGGAGCCGTTGACCGGCACGGTGAACGTGCCCTTTAACGGTGTGGCTGGTGCGACCGGTGGGACAGCGCCGTATAAGTTTGAGAAGCTGGCGGGTAACTTTCCGTCGGGTGTATCGCTGAATTCTAGCGGTACGTTGTCAGGAACGCCCACGGCGGTGGGAACGTTTGCCGTGTCGATCCAGGCGACTGATAGCAAGGGTGCGACCGGAACCGGCAATTTCAGTATTGAGATTGCCAGCGAGTCGCCCATTACCGTGACCCTTGAAGGCGGTGGCGCAGGGGTGGTCGGCGAACCGTTCACCGACGGCGTGTTGGCCGCGACTGGCGGCACGCCGCCTTACACCTTCCGCGACGCCAGCAGCGTACTGGCCACAGCCGGTTTGAGCGTGGGTTCATCGACCGGCGCGATCACCGGTACGCCGACCCAGGCGGGGACGTTCACTTTCAATGCCGAGGCGACTGATAAAAATGGCTTGAAGGGAACGGCTACGGCGACCATCACTATCACCGATGGAGGTGGCACTGGCGAACCGTTGACGGTGACGCTCAATACACCATTGCCGACAGCGACGGCGGGCGTACCGTATTCCACGGTCATCGGAACTGTGGCGGGCGGCACCGCACCGTATACCTGGTCGTTCGAAAGCATTGGTAATCTGCCGGCGGATATTACGCTTAGCGACAGTGGGGTGCTGGCGGGCACGTTTGGCGCCGCGGGCACTTATAATTTCGTCGTCAAAGTAGTGGATTCGAGCAGTCCCCAGTTGACCAGCATCGCCAACGCTACGGTGACGGTGGAGTCAGGAGGCAATAGCGGTCCTGTTCCGACCCAGTTGGCGTTGCTGGCCAGTAGCCCGGAATTGCCGTCTTCCGACCAGACGCCGGTGACGATTACGGCGGTTGCCCGCGACGCCAACAGCGTACTGGTCGAAGGGGCGACAGTGACCTTCCAGATTAAGAGCGGCGATGGCACCTTGCAGGTGATCAGCGCAGTCACTGACGCAGCCGGTCAAGCGACAGCGGAGTTGTCGGCGGGCGGCAATAAGCGCAATCGTGATATCGTGGTGGGCGCGAGTTCAGGGGGCATCACGGCAAACGATGTGACGGTCACGGTGACTGGCACCCGGCTGGATATCTCTGGGGTGCCGACAGCGATTCAAGTCGGCGATGAAGTGCCATTGACCTTTACCCTGATTGATTCGTCGGATCGGGGTATTGGCGGCGCGCAGATTCAGGTGACCGTTTCCGGGGCCGTCAGTCAGACTCAGACATTGACGACCAACGCCTCGGGCATCGCGTTGGACGATCAGGGTGAACGATTCATTCTGAGGGTGACTGAGTCGGGTTCGTACACCATCAATGCCAGTTGGGATGGGCTGTCGGCGAATGCCAATACCTCGACGTTACCGGTCGAACTCAGTGCCTCGCCAGACAGTTTTATCATTGAAATCTACGATCTGGAAACCAATGAGCTGACCGAGAGCGCAGCGCTGGATACCCCGGTAGGTGTGCGGGTGACCTGGACCAGGGATGGCCAGCCGGTAGTGGGGGCCAGCGTCCGTGTGCAAACCACTAAGGGCATCCTGAATCCTTCGGAAGCGGGCAGTAATGGTACGCAGTATGCAGGCATCACCAATGCTGATGGGCAAATTAGCGATCTGCTGACGATTCAGTCAAGTGTGCCTGGCAGCGCCACACTGTCCGCCAGCGGCGCCTTGGGCGTTGACTCCGTGGCGGCGACGGTGAGTCTCCAGTTCAGTTCTACGGTGCCTGCGCGCATTATTGATCTGCAAGCCAATCCTACGAGCGTTGGCGTTAATGTTCCGCCTAGCACCGTTGAGCGCAGTACAATTACCGCTATTGTTGTAGATGCCAGCGAAAATCCGGTGATTGGTCAAGATGTGCTGTTTACTGTGCTGCGCGACACCAGTGGCGGTGCATTGACCTCCAGTTCGGCGAAAACCGATCTGGCGGGCCGGGCCAGCGTCGAATACATTGCCGGTTCCTCGGCGACCCAGGAAAATGGCGTGATTATTCAGGCGGCGATCGCTGAGACTAGTTTGACAGGGGAAGTGCAATTGACTGTGGCTAAAAAGGAACTTTTCATTACGCTGGGTACGGGTAATGTCGTTCTGGAGAGCGAAGATGCTACGAAGTATTTGCTACCGTACAACGTGCTGGTGACTGACGTGGTCGGTGGAGCCGTTGCCGGAGCTAGTGTCGTTCTTCAGGTTATCCCGAGCAACTATAATAAAGGGCAATATTTCCGTGGATTTATCGGAACAACTGAAGTATGGATACCTCAGGTCAACCAAACTTGTCCGAATGAGGACCAGTTTTACCCTCAAGGCGATCCGCGGCGAAATAACGGTGTTTTGGATGCGGGTGAGGATACCAATGGTAATGGTCGGCTTGATCCGGGCAATGTTGCAGCCCCATCGGTGCCCTCTGTTACTACGGATGATTCGGGATTTGGTGATTTCAGCGTTGTTTATGCGCAGCAATACGCTAATTGGGTGACGGTCGCATTGGAGGCCAGTACGCGGGTCAGTGGCACCGAAGCGCGTCAAAGCGCCGCCTTTACCCTTCCTGTTCTTGCGGGTGATGTGCTGCCGGCAGTCCCAAGCCCTCCTGGTCAGCCAAGTCCTTTTGGCGTATTGCCCAGTTGCGCGATTTCGGTTGAGAACGAGGCAGCTCTGACGGTTGCCGCCAGTCCTACCAGATTGAATTTATCGGTGGGCGGCACTGCCCTTGGGCCGCTGGCAAGTGTGTCTGGTAATGTGACGATAGTTGTCAATTTACCGGGTAATGTGGATCTAACCGGTACGACGGTCTTTGCTACTGCGGGTTCGACGAATGCTACTTTGAATCTAAGTGTCGAACCCTTCAGGTCCAACACGACGGGGTCAACGGCGCTGTTCAACGTGACAGTGACCAATCCAAGCCAGGATCTATCGGTGCCTGTTCCCGTAACCGTCGGGTCGGTGACGTTCGAGGTGGGTAATGCCAAGGTGGTAGTGCCAGTTGAACTAACACCGTAGCCGTTCTCAACTCCTCCTAACCCCCTCTTTTGCAAAGAGGGGTATTGGGCTGCTTGGAATTGAAGTTGAAGAAGCCAATGGCGACGCTTTACCAGCAAGATGTCATTGCATGGGCTAATCAGCAGGCCGCTCTATTACGTGCGGGTCGCTTCGCCGAACTCGATGTGGAACAGGTTGCTGAGGAGATTGAGGATGTGGGTAAAAGCGAGCAACGCGAGCTGGCGAATCGCATAGCGGTCTTGTTGGCGCATCTCTTGAAATGGCAGTTTCAACCGGAACGACAGGGACGGAGTTGGCGACAAACGATTACCGTCCAGCGACGCGCCATTGCCAAGCGCTTGCAGCGAACGCCGAGTCTTAAAAGCGTCTTTGGCCGATATGCAGTGGTGGGAAGAAGTATGGGCGGATGGCGTAGCTTTGGCAACCGAAGAAACCGGGCTGGTTTTTCCAGACGCATGCCTCTGGTCTATAGATCAGGTGATGGCTGAAGGCTTCTGGCCGGAGTTGTAATGAAAGCAGATAGGAGTAACTGTAGGAGATGGTGAGCTTGCGAACCGTATCCTACATCTGATCCGGCGATCACAGGAAAATTTACAGTACCAAAATAATCTGCTCTTTACGTAGGCGGGACTCGCGAATCACCATGTAATGGGTTTACTCTTTTTTCTAAAGATGCAGCGATAAGACATGTTGTGGGGTACAGTCATGAATAGCAACGGGTGGGCAATGCGCAGTGGGAGGCAGTGGCTGTGCGTCATACTGTGGGCTTTCGTCGTCAGTGTGCTGCTGGGTCAGGGCGTGGCGCTGGCGAGTGAGGCAGCGGTGCTGGACCGACAGCCAGCGATCGCAGCGCAACGGGCGCGGATGATCGAGGCGTTCGGGCGGTCACCGTTGCATTTTGAACCGAATCAGGGTCAGGCAGCGGAAAACGTGAAGTTTGTGGCGCGGGCGCCAGGCTATCAGTTGTATTTAACCCCGAATGCGGCGGTGCTGGCGTTGCGTGGAAAGGAGCAAACGTCATCGCTGGTGCAAATGCAGTTGGCTGGTGATACGGTGAATTCAAAGCCGGTGATGTCCGGCATGGATGCGTTGCCGGGCCGCAGTCATTATTATCTGGGCAATGATCCGCAGTATTGGCAAACCGATGTGCCGCATTTCGCTAAAGTACGTTATAGCGAAGTGTATCCGGGAGTGGATTGGGTGTTGTATGGCAATCCGCGCCAGTTGGAGTATGACTTTGTGGTTGCGCCGGGTGTTGACCCGACAGTGATCAATCTAAGTCTGGTCGGGGCGGATGAAGCGCGCATTGCCGATAATGGGGAGTTGGTGGTTTTAGCGACCGGGCGGGAAGTACTGCATTCCTCACCGACCATTTATCAGGTGGTGAATGGCGAACGGCGGAAGGTAGATGGGCGTTATGTGTTGCGTAAGTCCATTGAGGATGCGCCGGTAGTGGGATTTGAGATTGCCGCTTATAACTCGCAGCTACCGCTGGTGATTGATCCGGTGGTGTATTTTACTTTTGTGGGCGGTGCACCGGATGATGATACCGGTGTCGGCGGCGATGATCGGGGTTTAAGCATTGCAGTGGATAGCGCAGGCAATGCGTATATTACCGGTTCGACCAGTACGAATAATGCGAACGTGGGGGATGCGGGTAAGCAGTTTCCTACGACGAGTCTTGCAATCAATCAGAATTTTAGCGGGGGTACTGACGCTTTCGTAACCCGGATGGATGCAGCCGGTACGATTATTTATTCAACCTATTTTGGCGGCAGCGCTTTCGATGTGGGTTATGGGATTGCCGTGGATAACGCGAGCAATGCTTATGTGACCGGTTCCACGAATTCAGATAATTTTCCACAGACGATTAAATCAACCGCTGAGCAGGTTGATGAAGGCGATACTATAGTGATTACGACGACAACGCCTTTATCCGTAGCCCGTCCAGGGACTGCCTATACGAAAACATTTATAGCGACGGATGGGCAGTGTACACCAGTAGCGCCAGAAACAATATGTACGGTGACTTATACTTGGAGCGTTGATGGAGGTAGTTTGCCCTCCAGCCTTACGCTTTCCTCTGCGGGTGTATTATCAGGAACGTCAACTATTGATCAGGTGGGTAGCTACAATTTTATTGTCAAAGTAGAAGATAATGCTGATCCTAAAAATGTCACCCGTAAGACATTCACCCTGATTGTTGCTGCGCTTCAAGGCACCCAAGATGCTTTTGTTGCTAAAATCAATGCCAATGGCCAGTTGGGCTATTCAACTTACCTCGGTGGCGCAGGGAGTGAATCTGGTTATGGGATTGCCGTCAATGGTTTGGGTGAGGCTTATGTAACGGGGTACACTACCTCATCAAGTTTTCCAGGAGTGAATTTTCCAGGAACAACTGGCGCTGCTGCTAATGGTGGTGGTGAAGATTCCTTTATCGTCAAAGTGAACGCAGCAGGTAACGGCTTGGTATATAGCCGCCTGACCAACTTTACCGGCAATGATCGCGGCCAAGGCATTGTGCTAGATTCGGCGGGAACAAGCGCTTATATCACCGGCTATCGCAATAGCCCAACCAATGAAGCGGCTTTTATTGCTAAGGTTAATACAACCGGTGTCATCAGCTCTAATACATCTCTGGATGGTCCGAGCAATGAACGGGGTTTAGCGATTGCGCGGGATGAATTAACTGGCGTCTATATAACGGGCTATACCAGTTCTATATCCGGTATTGCTACGGAAGGCGCTTATGACGCCACGTTCAACGGCCCAACAGCTTCGCAGGATGCTTTTGTCGCCAAGTACACCGATTCAGGTTCTGCTTTCGCGCTGAATTACGCCACTTACTTGGGTGGATTTTCCAATGACGTCGGTTATGGCATTGCTGTAGATAGCTTTGGCAATGCTTTTGTTGCTGGCGAAACCTTCTCACCTGGTTTTCCAATGGTGGCTGCTGATGACAATGTGGCGGCCAAGAGCGAAGCCTTCTTATCCAGACTCAATGAAGATGGAACGAAGTTAACGTATTCCAGTTTCTGGGGCGGCGCCGAGAATGATTCCGGGCGTGGACTTGCCAAGGACTTCTCTAATGATGTTTATATGGTCGGTTATACCAACTCGCTTGAGGATGGCTTTGTCCTGGATCCGATTACGCCTTACCGGCGTTATTCGGGTGGCGCGGATGCATTTGTGACCAAATTCAGCATTCCAGTCATCAATACTGATTCCAATGCCTTGACGGTTACTAGAGTAGGCTCCGGCACAGTGACCAGTGTCCCGGATGGCATTGACTGCGGTGTGGATTGCGAAGAAGCCTATGAAGTGGATACGGAAGTCACGCTGACTGCTGAGGCAGAAGACGGTTCGATATTTGCCGGATGGGCTGGGGTATCTTGTGAGGGTGGAAATAACTCTGGAGCAACCTGCACTGTAAAAATGGACGCAGACAAGACAGTAACTGCGAACTTCCTGGATCCGGATACCTTTACGCTAACTGTGAAGGTGACTGGCAGAGGCGTTGTGATTAGTAGTCCAGAAGGTATTCGTTGTGGCTCTGGCGCTGCCGACTGCGCCAAAGACTACAATCGGGGCAAAGATGTGACATTAACTGCTACGGCTGCTCCTGGCTTATCTTTTGTAGGTTGGAGCGGTTGTGATAGTAATCCAAGCGTGGAGACTTGCTCAATCAAAATGAATGAAGCTAAGTCTGTCACGGCGGTTTTCCGGGAAGAGAGCCAACGATCATTGATTGTCAACCTGAAAAAAGGGGGTAGCAGCACTGGTTCTGTAATCAGCGACCCGTCCGGCATCAACTGCGGTGATGATTGCCAGGAAAGTTATGATATGGGTACTCGGGTGACGCTGACTGCCCAATCCGGAACCGACTCGGTTTTCAATGGTTGGAGCGAACCGACTTGTAATAGCGCGGATCCCTGCACAGTGACGCTGGACAGCGATAAAATAGTGACCGCCACATTTTCAGATTCTAATGTAGGAGTAGATTTGACGTTAGTCAGTCCCAAACCGGCTACGGCTGACGGGAAACAACCAGCGGGCAAAAATGGCCAGCGCAACATCAGTTTTGAACTCAATGTAGAAAATAACCAACCATTTGAAACAGGACTTTTCCAGGCCAGCCTGTACTTCGTTTCACCCGATAAAGCAGATGTGTTCCTTCCCACGGATTCGACGGTTTTCAGCGCAGGCAAAGAGTGCCAATTTAGTAGTTTACCTGCGGGTACCGGAACAAGCACCGAAACGGGTACGGAGCATCCACCGTGTATTGGCAGTATTGTGTTGCCTAATGTGCCGCCTAAAGATCTGCCAGCGGGCGACTACAAGCTGGGTGTTTACTCCCAAGGCCAGCGGGATGCCACTGATCGGATCTTCACCGTTAAACGGTTGAAGGTAACTGTCGAAGAATCTGGCAATGGAACGGTGTATAGCCAACCCAGCGGCATTGTCTGCAATGTCAGCACTAACTGCGATATTCCTTTCCTGTACGGCGATAAAGTTACGTTGACCCAGGCACCGAAGACGGATGGACAGGATCCGCCAAAATCGCTGTATACCTTCCTTTATTGGAGTGGGTCTTGCGTGGGTCTTAAAGACTGTGAGTTGGCCTTGTATGAGGAGGACACGACTAACATCACAGCCAGGTACTGGGATAATAACAAAGATCCCAGCCAGGTCGTCCTGGCTGTGTACAAGACCGGAGTGGGTACTGGTAAGGTAACCGGTACGGTGGTTGCTGATGACGGTGCTACTACCACGGTCATCGATTGTGGCGCTGATTGTTGGCAGTCCTACACAAAGGCTGATAGCAAGATCGTCACCCTCACAGCCAAGCCCGACGTGAGTACCTCCTCCTCTTTTACTGGTTGGAGCGGAGCTTGTGCTGGAACCGGGACAACCTGCACGGTGACGATGGACGCCATCAAAACGGCTACTGCTACTTTTGTCAGCTCATCGACCGAGCTAATCACCCATTACTACACCTCTATCCTGGGTCGCGCGCCCGATCCGACGGGCCTGGCTTTCTGGCAGGCTCTCATCGCTGAGCGCCAGGCGGCAGGCGTCGATGTCAAACCTGTATTCCGGGATATGGCGAACTTCTTCTTCAACAGTCCCGAATATCTGGGTAACAATACTAGCGATACCCAGTTCATCACCGATCTCTATCGCACCTTCTTCCAGCGCGAGCCAGATGCGGATGGCCTGACGTTTTGGCAGGGTGAGTTGGCAGCCGGTAAATCACGCAACGACGTGATGGCGGACTTCCTCTATTCTCAGGAATTCACTGACTTTATGGCGGAACTGGGTCTTTAGATTTGTCGATCGGATAAATCCCTGCCCGGTTTTGCGCCGGGGAGAGAATCAAAAAAACGCCGCTTTGGTGAAACCGGAGCGGCGTTTTTGTGTGTGATTTTGGCAAGGAGTATAGTGATTATGAAGCCAGAGTGGAGAGAGCAGGCTTTTTTTAAGAGTTAGGCTGCAAAGATAGGATTTAAAAGTCATGAATACAGAGTCGTTGAAAGAAGCGATTCGACAAGAGTTACCGCAGCTTTTGCGGACCGATTCCGACTTGCGCGCCTATATTCTCGACTTGACTCGTCGGGAATATGCGGGGCGAGAGGAAACCCAAGATCGGTTTTATGACCTTCTAGCGGAATTGCGCCGCGATCGGGAGGAGCAGAACCGCAAGTGGGACGAGCAGAACCGCAAGTGGGACGAGCATCAGGCGGAGCAGAACCGCAAGTGGGAGGAGCATCAGGCGGAGCAGAACCGCAAGTGGGAGGAGCAGAACCGTAAGTGGGACGAGCATCAGGCGGAGCAGAACTGCAAGTGGGAGGAGCAGAACCGTAAGTGGTGGGAGAATCAGCAAGAGCTGCGGCAGCTCCATGAGGAAATTATGGCGCAAGCGAAAAAACATGACCGCAGCATTGGCGCTTTGGGGTCGTGCTGGGGTCTGCAATCCGAGAAAGCGTTCCGCGATGCGCTGGCCGGAATTCTGGAGAAAAACTTTGATGTGCAGGTGCTCAGCGTCAATGAGTACGATGATCAGGGCGAGGTGTTCGGTCGACCGGATCAGGTGGAGTTGGATGTGATCATTAAGAACGGGTTGCTGCTGATCTGTGAATTGAAATCGTCGATTGATAAGGCAGGAATGTATATTTTTGAACGCAAGGCGCGGTTTTATGAGAAGCGCCACGGGCGGCAGGCCAACCGGTTGATCGTGATCTCGCCAATGATCGATGTCCGGGCGCACAAGGTCGCTGAACAATTGGGGATTGAGACCTTCGGCGATTCGATCCTGGTTGAGGAGCTATAGACGGCGGGCCAGTCAGGATGAATTGCCGTTTGTCGGAAAAATGTGACCGTTGAATCAGAAGCGGCGTGAAGAGGAGACTGCGTTTTGTGTAGGGTGTCAACTATTAACCAATGGTGTAGTGACGATGAATAGACAACGAGGGTTTACTTTGATCGAACTGATCATCACGATGGCCATTGCCGCGATTGTGCTTACCGTCGGCGTACCGTCATTTCAGGCGATGATGCGCAATAATCGTGCGGCTACCTACACGAACGAGTTTATGAGCGCGCTCAATCTGGCCCGAAGTGAAGCAATTAAACGGGGCTGGCGAGTTGTGCTTTGTCCTGGCAACCAAGCCGGATGTAACGGGAATGCGTGGGGCAATGGCTGGATTGTTTTCGTCGATGCCGATGCGACTGGCGACGGCAATTTTGCTAATGACCCTATTACAGACAACAACGGCACATTGGACGGCAATGAGGTTGTTCTCCGCGTTTATGAGGCGTTCGATGGCGGCAGGACTACATTGACAGGCAATGCTCCGGCAATCCTCAACCCACCAAATAACCAGTACATTTCTTTCTCACCGGATGGAACAGCGCGTCAACTTGGCAATGCTCCTCTGGCATGCACATTGACTCTAAGTCTCTGTCATAACAACAATCAGCAAAATCAGATTATTATCAATTTTGTTGGACGAGCGCGAGTGAACACAGATCTGCAGGGTAATTTAGGAATAACACCCTGTACTTTCTAGACTGGAGGATAAGAATGCGAAAACAAACTGGTTTTACCCTCATCGAGATTCTAGTAACGGTCGTGGTGTTGGCGATTGGACTTTTAGGACTGGCTGGCCTGCAGGCGACGGCATTAAGGTTTAATAGTTCTGCTTCTCAACGCTCGCAAGCAACGATCTTAGCGTATGACATTCTTGAACAGATGCGAGCTAATGTAAAAGGAGTCCGATGCGGTTTCTATGATGCGGCGAACACGCAAAGGCCAGGCGAAGATTGCAATGCTATTTTGGTTGCAGGCTTGAATGGCATCGCTGTGACTGATACCGGAAGGTGGACAACGGCATTGAATAACACACTGCCGTCAGCAAATGGCACTATTAACTATGATGGCGCAATCGTGACAATAACCATCCAATGGGATGACAGCCGCGGACAAGAGACTCCCAATCAATTTATCGTGACGACCGAACTATGATGAATACACGCTATCCTCACTTTTTTAAATCAAGCCACCTTCAGCAAGGTTTTACGATGGTGGAAATTTTAGTCGCTCTGGTCATTAGTCTGTTTTTAGTGGCGGGCGTGATTCAGCTTTTTATCGGTAGCAAACAGACCTATCGTGGCTACGATGCGCTGTCCCGCATTCAAGAGAATGGGCGGTTTGCATTGGAAGCGATGGCGCGTGATATACGGATGGCCCGTTATTATCCAAGAGTTACGACAACAGTTGTCGCAGGCGCAGGAGGGATTACCTCGACGACGGTAACACCGCCGCCTGTATGGCCTAATATCCCTAGTTTTGGCGCATTTCCAATATTCGGTAATGATAATGGTGCTACAGATAATATTGCTATTCAATGGCTTGCTGATGATGGCGTTACATTTAACTCCAGAATCTATTCTATTGGGCCGCGAACAACGGGTGCTGTAAGTTGTCCTGAAGCAAATAACTCCCTAAGAGTTAATCGACTAGATGGCTTAAATAATCAGGAACTGATCGAAGGGGTTCGTAGTATGGAGATTCTCTATGGGGAAGACACAGCTCCCGCCGGTACCCCTCCTACCCCTAGTGTAGCTAGACAAATCGTTCCGGCTGGGGGTGTGGTCAACTGGAACAACGTCGTTAGTGTCCAGATCAATTTATTGGTAGTGGGCCTTGAAGGCAATTTGGTCACCACTCCGCAAGGTGTTAATTTTTCTGATGGCGCTGGAGGTCAAACTAATGTGATTTTAAATAACCGCTGTTTAGGTCAAGCTTTTTCTACAACCATCGCCTTGCGGAACTAACTTGTGAGAACCGTCATGTACATCTCGTATTTAAGCAAAAATAGTCTAAGGCTTTACCGACAGCGGGGTTCGGCGTTGATCATTGCCTTGGTTTTCCTATTGGCGATGACCCTGATTGGTGTGACAGGTATGCAAAGCACCACGCAACAAGAGAAAATGGCGGGTAATGTGCTTGATCGCAATCTGGCGTTTCAGGCCGCCGAAGCGGCGTTATTGGCTGCGGAAAATGCATTGGATCAGCGGGGCAATGCTGCTCCAGGAGTTCAACCAAACACCTTTGCGCCACCTGCGAGCTGGCTGGCTTTCAACTGGGGAGGTCCGCAACCGATAAATTATAATGGGGCGTTGATGGGGATTTCCGCCCCGCCGAGTTATGTGATTGAGTACTTAGGCAACATAGCTCAAACTGGTGGCTCAGGGAGTAGCCAGGTAGTGAATAATCGAACGAGTCTGGGAGATGATTATTTTCGTATCACTGCCCGTGGAATCGGCGGTTCGCCAAACGCTGTAGTCATTTTACAGAGTGTCTATCGGATGTAGACTTTATGTAAATGGGAACAGTAGCAGGTTTTTATTTGCCTTGGAAACTCATCATGCTCTTGCTATATAGCAATGATGCATTCCAAATGATTTATTTGAGCTTTGGAGGATAAACCATGAATTTCGCGGCTTATTTTGAAAAATCTGGAAAATCTTTCTGGATATACCCATTTATTCTGACTATTTTAATTTCGGTGCCATTGCACATAACTCAAGCATCTAGTCTTATTGGAAGGATTACCACGATAGATGTTATCGAAAGGATAATCGAAGTTGATGGTCAACAGTATAAAATTGCCCCTCAAATCGATCTTAAAAAACTATCTAATGAGACCGAAGAGACAATAAGCATTACAGATTTGAAGGTCGGTTACTATGTCGAGTTTGAAGCGGATGGTAACCTCATTCAAAGTCTTCGTGTTTTTGATGTACCACATATATGAGGGAGATTTTGTTATTTCTACTTCTCCATCCGAAGACCAGAAATTTCTATTAATCAGAGAAATTAAGCTGAGGTAGACCATGGAAAACCAAAAATTATTACTTTCCAATACAGGCATCGTTAAAACATTATCGATGCTATTCTTGCTAACCATTACCCTGACTTTATCGGGTATTGGAAGCCAAAATGCACGGGCAACGGTTTCGCAACTGCCACTGTTTATGGCTTTGGATAGCGTAGATCCGAATATTATGTTCATCATTGATGACTCGGGTTCAATGTTCTTCGAGGTCACCCCAGAAACTTTGGCTTTTCCTGGCCTCTCCTATGCAGGGTTTGTCTTTCCGCGCGCGGATAATGTTTATGGTCCAAGCGATTACTTAGACAACTTTATTCAAACGGCTACGGTAGATTCAAATGTTGCTTATACTGCAACGACCCGTTCGCCGCAGTTTAACAAATCTTATTACAATCCTTCAAAAACCTATAAGCCTTGGATCAAGTATGATGGCAGTTCCTATCCAAATGCTTCGCCTACTTGTGCATATCATAATCCAGAGAACACAGGTAGCTGCCCTAGTGGATCCGTAAACTCTGTTGCTCGTAATCTGACTGTGAATAACGCTAGGTATAATAATAACTACTGGCGAACGTGTACCAGCAATGGAAGTTGTTCGTCATCGACGAGCGATAAAACCTTCTGGCCTTCCACATACTACTGGCATAATGGTGGCGACCAATGGAATTGGAATAACTACACCCGGGTCGAAATTAAATCCAGCACCTCAACCTATAGTGGTCACAGTCGTGATAATCGAACTGATTGTACGGGTGGCATCTGTACTTACGCCCAGGAAATCCAGAATTTCGCCAACTGGTATACTTATTACCGCTCGCGAATCCTTACTGCCCGAGCAGGAATTGGTCAAGCTTTCGCGCAACAAGGCTCAAATCTCCGTGTGGGCTATGGGACGATTAATAAGGGATCGAGCATCATTGATACTGTAAGTAATACCAGTACGATTGTGCGTGGAGTGCGTCCGTTCACCGGTTCCAACCGTCAGGCATTCTTTAATGAACTTTATACACGCGATATCCCTGCTTCAGGTACGCCATTGCGCAAAGCGCTTGATGACGCCGGGCAGTATTTCTCCCGCACGGATAACTATGGACCTTGGGGCGCTGTCCCTGGCACTAACGATTCAAGCGATCATTTGCAGTGCCGAAAAAGCTATACGATTTTGATGACCGATGGTTACTGGTCAGGAGGAAGCGATTATCAAGCCAGCACCAGCGCGGCTCGCCAAAACGTCGACAATGCATCAGGACCGTCAATTTCCGCACCAGATGGTTCGACTTATCAATACACGCCGGCTGATCCCTATAGGGATAATCAAAGCAATAATCTTTCTGATATTGCGATGTACTATTGGAATCGTGACCTACGTACTGATCTGGACAACTTGGTGCCAACTGACTCAGTAGATAAAGCGTTTTGGCAGCACATGGTGGTATTTGGCGTTGGCTTGGGCGTCACTGGCTCAATCAATCCAAACGATGCATGGACGGCAGTTGCAAATGGCAGCGCAATTAATTGGCCGGACACGGGTTCTAGTAGTAATGGAAACTGTATTGGTACTGAATGTCCTGCACGGATTGATGATTTACTTCATGCTGCAATTAACAGCCGTGGCGGCTTTTTTAGCGCGGCAGAGCCGGATACCTTTGCTGACCAGCTAGCGGGAATCCTGGAGGATATTGTCACTCGCGAAGAAAGTTCCGCTGCTTCCCTGGCGACCAACTCGACCAAGCTGGACACCGGCACATCGATCTACCAAGCCACCTTCAACAGTAGCGATTGGACAGGACAACTCATCTCGTATGCGCTAGATCCTACTTACGGTACAGTGGGCGCGGCCACTTGGGATACCAGTTCGGCTGGCAAAATTCCGGCGGCGGGTAGCCGAACGGTCTACGGCATGATTGGCAGCGAGAAAGTCGAGTTCAAATGGAGCGCGCTGACGGCCGCTCAACAAACGACACTGGATGGCTTGGGTATTACGGAAGAGGTCCTGAACTGGGTGCGCGGCGATCAAAGCCAGGAAATGCAAAATGGGGGAACGCTGCGCAATCGTCAGATCGTCACCGAGGATGAAAATGGCAACCCGCTGCCACCCGCGGATCAATACAGCAAGTTACTCGGCGACATCGTTAATTCCGATCCTGCTTATGTCGGCGAACCAGTAGTCAATTTAAAGCATTCTGCTTGGGATTCGACAGGCTATGGAGCGTTCCTCAACGCGAATCAAGGACGAACCCCCATGCTGTATGTCGGCGCCAACGATGGCATGTTGCATGCGTTCAACGCATCGACCGGCGTAGAGCAGTTCGCTTTCATTCCCAATGCGGTGCTGGCCAATCTGGCCAGCTTGTCAGCCCCTAATTACAGCCATAAGTATTTCGTCGATGGCTCGCCCATCATCAGCGACGCTAAGATTGGCGGCAATTGGAAGTCAGCGTTGATTGGCACTACCGGCGCAGGCGGTCGGGCGGTGTTCGCGCTGGATGTGACCAACCCTGATTCTTTTAGCGTCAATAATGTCTTGTGGGAGTTCACTAACGATGATCTTGGTTACACAATCGGCCAACCAACTATCGGGCGCATTGGGGATACTTGGGTCGCAGTTTTTGGCAACGGCTATGAAAGTAATAATGGTAAAGCGTTTCTATTTATAGTCCCTCTTGACGATCCAACGAATTATATAAAAATCCCGACAGACAGTGAGACAGGTAATGGTTTAGCGACGCCTGCATTACTGGCTGATGATAGTGGCAGCTTTATAGCTGCCTATGCTGGCGATTTACGGGGCAACTTGTGGAAATTCGATCTAACTAGCAACGCAGTGGCGTTTAGCGGTAGTAAGCCTCTCTTCAAAGCTAGAGATGATTCTGGCAATATCCAGCCGATCACTGCGCCGATTGAAATTGCTAAACACCCGGATGGAGGGTATCTAATCTTCTTTGGCACCGGTAAGTATTTCGAGGTCGGTGATCACTCCGCCAGCGCCACTCCAGTAAACAGCCTCTATGGCATCTGGGACACTGCCGAATTTGAAGCTGGTGCTTGGAGCGGTGGAACCGCCATAAACAAGACTGATCGTAGCGTACTCCTGGAACAGGAAATTCTGGGTGAAGGAGTACAAGATGGGAATAATTGGCGCTTGCTGTCGAAAAATCCCATTACCTGGAATGTTAATGACGGGCGTGGCTGGTATGTTGACCTAGTTGTTAATAACAATCCAGAAGGCGAGCGCGTCATCGATGCGCCCATTCTGTTTCAAGGTCGAGTGATCTTTGTTACGCGCATTCCCTATAACATCGATCCCTGCATCCCATCCACAGGCACATCCTGGTTCATGGCGCTGGATTGGCTGACGGGCGGTCAAGCTGAGACCAATGTGTTTGATGTCAATCGTGATAATGAATCCGATACGAGTGATTATGTGACTATCGCTGGAGTCACGGGAGTAGCGAGCGGCTTTCAAACCGAAGTCGCCGGCATCGCACAGGCCACCCTCATCAGGTCCTCTGGAGGCGTTGATATACTTGCATCGGGAACTGGGGGTTTAAGTTCATCAGCTAGTGGGTCGGCGATAGCCGCCGCTAATGCTGCTGCTGCTGCTGCCACCGCCGCCGCCGCTCAACAACAAGCCGCAGCGGATGCCGCAGCGGATGTCGCAAATGCGCAAACTGCAGCGAATGACACGCAAACTGCGGCGGATGCCGATCCTACTGATGCGAATCTCGCAGCCGCTGCGACTGCGGCTGCGCAAGCCTTGGCCGACGCGCAAGCTGCGCAAGCGGCTGCCGACCAAGCCGCAGCGGACGCCAACACTGCTGCGGCAGCAGCGATTGTTAATGCCGCGAATGAAGTCATTAATAACGCTAATGCGATCATTAGCGGTGGAGGCAATGAGAGTGTTACTGTGGCGGAAGCCCAAACTGCATTAGCTCAAGCAACCACTATTCTTAACAGTGCAAATGCATTAACAACAGGCGCTGCCGTGAATCCGACCTGGGCTCCTACTCTCGGAGGATTGGGCAGGCAACTGGCTGGCGGTCAAGGCACGTCAATGCAAACCGTGGCATCCCGCCAGTCGTGGCAACAACTTCAATAAGTGGGAAATGGGCTATGTTTAAAATTTCACCTTTCTTGCGTAAGAGGCCCCGTTGCTTAGGGCGGGGCCGTTAAGTTCTGCTGATTCTGATGGGTAGGGCGGGTTAGCGTAGCGTAACCCGCCACCGCCGAAGTCCAGCAAAATCGGCGGGTTACGAGCTGGCGCTCTAACCCGCCCTACACAGAATTTAACAGCCCTGCGTTGCTTAGGGCGGGGCGGGAGAGCGCATCGCCTGTAGGGCGATCATCTTGCGTCATATCAGAATCCGGTGTCGGTCCTTTTTCCAGGATGTCCCTTTGGAAGTCTCGCCTTTCGTTCTTTAAACTGGTAGCGCGCCTCAAAAAGGTGGATTGCGTTCCACTTACTCCACCAGAATTCGTGAAGAACCTCTTTCTAAAGGAATCCAGGGGATGAATCCTGAATATTTATCGGCTGCCGAATCGATCGGTTTTCCCATTTTAAGTTTGCTCATTTTTCTGCCGTTGACCTGGACGTTGCTGTTGCTGTTCCCGCGCGAAGACCGCACTGTGCGCATCCTGGTATTGATGGGCGCGGTGGTGGAGCTGGTGTTGTCGCTGGCGATGTTGATCTCACTGCGCTTAGAGGTCGCGGGGATGCAGTTTGTGGAGCGCGCACCGTGGATTCCCAGTCTGAATGTTCATTACCTGTTGGGCATCGACGGCATCGCTGCTCTGTTTCCGCCACTGACCGCGCTGCTGTTCTGCGCGGTGATTCTGGCGTCCTGGACCAGCATTCAATCCCTGCCGCGCTTGTACTTTGCTTTGTTGCTGGCGCTGGAAGGAGTGACCATGGGCGTATTCTGCGCTCTGGATCTGGTGTTGTTCTTCCTGTTCTGGGAGCTGACCCTAGTTCCCATTTACTTCCTGATCAGCCTGTGGGGTATTGGCCCGGAACGGCGCTTCGCCGCTACTCAATATACGCTGTTCATGTTGGCCGGCGGTGTCCCCCTGCTGTTTGGGATGATTCTGCTGGGGTTGCACGACCCAGGCATTGCGGGTCATACATTAAATTTCGACTATCTGGCGTTGTTGCAGCAGCCGTTACCCGCCCCGGCGCAGACGGTGGTTTTCCTGTTGCTGTTTTTCGGCTTCGCGGTCAAAGCGCCGCTTTTTCCTTTCCATGCCTGGCTGCCGACCGTGTTAAAGGAAGGGCCGGTGGGACTGAGCGCGTTGCTGGTTGGCCTCAAACTGGGCGTCTTTGGCATGTTGCGCTTTACGCTGCCGCTGGCGCCGATGGCTGCTCGCGATTTTTTCTGGTTGATAGTGCTCCTGGGTCTGTTCGGGTTGCTGTATGGGGCGCTGATCGCACTGCGCCAGGCCAATTTGCGCAAGATGCTAGCGTTTTCCAGCATCAGTCATGTCGGGCTGGTGATGATGGGCCTCGCTGCGATGAATATGCAGGGTATGCAGGGCGCGATTTTCCAACTGGCCAATTTCGCCATTGTCGCCAGCGGGTTGATGCTCATGGCCGGTTTTCTGCACCATCGGTTGGGTTCGACGGATCTGGCCAGCCTGGGCGGGCTGGCGCAACCCCTACCGCGCCTGACCGCTTTGTTCCTGTTGCTGGGCATGGCGTCGATTGGGCTGCCCGGCACGAATGGCTTCGTCGCTGAATTGCTGATGCTGCTGGGCATTTTGCAAGTTTCGCCCGGTCTGGCTGTTGTTGCCCTGCTTGGGGTGATTCTGAGCGCGGCTTATTTTCTGGGTTTCTTCCGCCATGCCTTTCTGGGGCCAGTCACGCAACCGGCGGTCGCCTCGGCGATGGATCTGCGTCCCCGTGAATTGCTGATCGCCAGCGTGATGGGATTACTGGTTTTAACCGGGGGTCTGTTCCCCAGCCTGGTGCAAAACCTGACGGTGAATGCGGCGAACGCTTGGGCGGCGCAGATGACCACGAACCGGGCATCGGTTCCAGCGCACCGCTAAACCATTGGGAGATTTGGCTATGATTTCCGCATTGCATCCTCCAGCAGTTCCGATTCAGCACATTGATCAGCGTGTCTGCCTGCACGACATCAGTTGGGAAGGGTATGAAGCTTTTCTGGCGATGCGCGGCGATCAGGCTGGCGCCCGCGTGACTTATCTTCAAGGGGAACTGGAGCTGATGTCGCCTTCAATCAACCACGAGCATTTCAAAACCTTGTTGGGCCGTTTGCTGGAGGCTTACGCCGAAGAACGCAATATCGAATTGAACGGCTATGGCTCGTGGACGGTGAAGTCCGCCGCAGTGGAGCGCGGCGTCGAAGCCGATGAATGCTATGTCGTGGGAATCAGAGACGAGCCGCCGAGCATTCCGGATATCGCTATCGAGGTGGTTTGGACTTCGGGAGGCATTGATAAGTTGGAAGTGTACCGAGGTCTGGGCGTTCCTGAAGTCTGGTTTTGGCAAAAAGGCCAACTCCAGTTTTTTCTGTTGCAGGAGGGCGGCTACTCGCCAAGCGCCCGAAGTCGCCTGTTGCCCGATCTTGACCCGGCGTTGATGGCCCGTTGCATGAGCGAGTCCAGCCAAACTCAGGCGGTGCGCGCTTTGCGCGCTGCGTTGCGGGAGGGATAGTTTGTGCCCACCTTCTGAAAGAAGGCACAATAACTTGTTGATTTAAAAAGCTGTATGGCCGGTTTTAACCCGCCAGGGCCGTTTGAAACTGGCCCTACATCAACTCTACGGAAGGTGTTGAACAACCTCCTTTTCAACGCGGGTCTGGAGGACGGATCAGGCTCTCGGCGGGAATGCCCAGGGTCTGATGTAATTTCCAGATCATGTTCAGGGTCAACGGGCGCTTGCGATTGAGTACCTCATAGACTCGATTCAGGCGGCCGATCATGGGTTGTAAATCTTTGGGCGTTAGACCCGCCTGTTCCATGCGAAACTGGATGGCCGCGACAGGATCCGGCAAATCGATGGGAAAATGTTGTGCTTCATAAGCTTCCAGCAGGGTCAGCATGACCTCGAAACGGTCGCCCTCCGGCGAACCCGGTTTTGGCTCCTGATCGAAGAACGCGGAAACCTGGCGCAGTGCGGCTTGATAATCGTCCTCGGTGCGAATCGGGCGAATTTCCATTTTTAATACTCCTCGTCAACGGTTTCGGCATCGATCCCATCATATTGCTCGTGCGTACCAATGAACTTGATGTACACGGCCCCAAATCGATAGGCAACTGATGCGACCAATCGGTAAGCATTACCTTTGATATTGAAGACGATCCGCCGGTTTTTGAGGATGCTGGCGCTGCGATAATGGCGTTTGGTATCGGCGGGTTGCGTCCACTGCGCCTTTCTGGCTTCATCCACCCACGCCTTAAGGGGTTGCTCAGCGTCCGGGAACCGTTCCCAGAACTCGCGCAGGGCCTTGACTGCAATGATTTTCATGAGGCTAAACGATAGTCCCATTTTGGGATAAGCGCAAGCTGCGCTGTCGGGAAATTTTACAGTGCGCTTGAATGCTGGTCACGATATTTAGCGGTGATTCAAGACTTGGAGCCTTCTCATTGTCGGAAAATTTTACAGTGGCGTCCGGTTGAATTTCCTACTGATACACTGGGTTTATTTGGAGTGATCAGGAAATCTCAATGAGGAGCTTCTGCCGCTTGACACGCAGCGTCAATCACTGAATCAGCCAGAAAATAGCCAGCGGCCTTGAGCTGATAAAGCATCGGGCGGAGTTCACCCACGAATCCGCGCCGCCTTGCCTCGACCAGCAGACCCGCCGTACCCCTGACGGGCAAGCCATAAATCTGTTGCGCGATGCGGCGACCACGCCGTTCGTCGATGATCGCCAGGCAGGGTAGCAAGGTACGGGCAAGCGCGATGACAGATGCCTCTCCCGGATCGAGTTCCGCGACTAATAAGGGGTCCGGGTCCGGCGCTTGGCGAATATGCGCCCTCCATTGTGGCGCACTCAAGTCCATCGCGCCGGGACGACCCAGCCCAGCGGTTACGACTTCGGTATAAACCGGCGCGGGAATCCAGAATTCTGTAAACAGCGCCGGCAACACATCCAGCTTTTCCAGAAGCGACAGCGCCACCAGAGGACCGGCGTTAATCACAGCGCGTTCAATCATCCCAGACGAACTCACGCGCCATCTCCTCCGCGGTCAGGTGAACAACCGGAGTTCCGGCGCGGCTGGCGGCCAGCAGAAACTCGACTCGTCCCATGCCGCAGAGACGTCCCGCCTTGCCTGAGGAAACCCGGCCCAACTCGAACAGCTTCAACGCCAGCAGAAAGCGGGCTTCAGCCGCAAATAATTCTGGAGGATCGGCGGGAGCGGGCAAGGCATCTGCCGGGATTTCCAGTAATAAGGTATTCATCAAGTTATCCTCGATTAACGCACAGCGCTATGCTCATTTTTTTCAACGCGGACCTGAAGGGCGGATCAGGCTCTCGGCGGAAATAATGGTTTCGGCATCGATCCCATCATATTGCTCGTGCGTACCGATGAATAGGGTTCTCCGACGTGGATGAGCCGGGCGAGCGTGTGATCACCCGCGTTGTCAGAAAATTTTACAGCGCTTTTGGGTCTGATCACGGATTTAAGCGGAAAAACGGCGTTTGAAGCAAAGAGACTGTCGGAAAATTTTACAGTGGCGTCCGGTTGAATTTCCTACTGATACACTGGGTTGTTTGACTGATATGTTACAAATTTGCCGGCTTGGCGAAATTTATTAAGCATAAGCAGGACACAGAAGATTTCGGCTAATAGTGAAAATCATTCTAATAGATGACAATCGATAACTATAAGCGGCGATTTTCGGCAGTTTTAAAGGTCATAACTGTAAACTTCCGACTATTTCATCTGCTAATCGTTAATTGTCAGGATTTTTTACAACCGAATGGATTATAATAACTAAATTTATATATTATTCAATAGTATATAAATTTGGCTTCTTTTTTGCTTTTAATCCCCTGCGAAATCAGGCGCATCAATGACCAACAACCAAGAATTTGGCACAGTCGCCGAGGCGCCTGGTGAAATCCACTTCACTTCTTTTCAAGGGGAAATTGAGATGTTTAAGAAACACTTTACTGCTTCCGCAACGCTGGCAGCGCTACTCGCTTTTAGCGCCAGCACTGCTCACGCCTACCAAATCTTCTTTGGTGAAGATCTGAATAACAGCTCCAGCACACCTCTGTCATCAATCCCCAACGCTTCGGGGGCGGAAACGAACTTTTTATCCAATTTAATTGGCGTGGGAACGGAAACCTTTGAGAGCATTGCGCTTTTTACCAGCTCACCGCTGACGCTGACCTTTCCGGGTGCAGGCACCGCTGAGCTGACCGGTGGTAATGGATCGGTGCGGAGTTCCTCTCCAGGTACAGCGTCTGCTGGACGCTACAGCATTCCCTCCGCAAGTTCGTCTAATTACTGGGAAGTATCAGCAGGCGGTGCCGGTAACTTTACCATCAATTTCAGCAATCCTATCGCCGCATTTGGATTTTATGGTGTCGACATCGGCGACTTTGGCGGCCAATTGACCTTGAACCTGTCAAATGGTGATAATCTGACGGTACCTAATACTGTAGGCAGCTCCGGTTCCACCGATGGTTCGGTACTATTTTATGGCTTAATTGCGCAGAATAATGCTGAACAATTCACTTCGGTAGCCTTTAATACCACGACGGGCCAAGGTGATATTTTCGCTTTTGATAATTTCACTATTGGCAGTCCGGAACAAGTCAACTCTAACATCCCCGAACCCGCCTCCCTCGCCCTCTTTGGCCTTGGCCTGGCCGGTCTGGGCTTCACCCGGCGGCGTAAGCGGGCTTAATCGTCAGAGTGGTTGAAGTTGCGAAAACGGCGGCCTGCGGGTCGCCGTTTTGTTTGGGACTTCCCATCATCAGATTTTCAAACTTGGGATTATAGATATACAATCACAATATATATCCAAACCGTGAGGGGGATTCTATGCAAGTGGCGAAATGGGGCAACAGTCTAGCGGTGCGCTTGCCGGCGTCAGTTGTAGAGGCGCTCAATCTTAAAGAGGGCGATCACATTGAAATCGATGTGGCCGGAGAACGCGTCTTCGAAATCAGAGCAAAGCCTGGAACTGACGAGTTGCTGGCTCGGTTAAGAAAATATCGCGGACGACTTCCTGCCGACTTCAAGTTTGATCGGCTCGAAGCTCATGAGCGAGGATAAATCGTTTTTCGACACCAATGTCCTGCTCTATCTGTTGTCCGGGGACCCCGAGAAAGCAGATCGCGCCGAGGCGCTGCTGGCTCAGGGTGGAGTCATCAGCGTGCAAATTCTCAATGAGTTTGCCGCCGTCGCATCCCGCAAACTAGGTCTGTCGTATCCTGAAATCCGCGAAATTCTGCAAACAGTTCGACAGGTTTGCAAAATTCACCCCGTCACTTTAGAAACGCATGACCTTGGATTCAGGATTGCGGAACGTTATGGATTTTCGTTCTATGACGCCTTGATCATCGCCGCCGCGCTACTGGCGAATTGCAGCACGCTGTATTCAGAAGACTGGCAAGAGGCTCAAATCATCAATGGACAGTTAATTATTCGGAATCCCTTTGCTGGCGAGTCCTGGAAACATTGATTCAAACCTCGCCCAGAATATCGTCAAACCTGCTGCTCTTGCCTCGCCTGGTTCAAGTCTGGCCAGTCTGGACTTTACCCAGCATCGATCATAACGAATGAATGCGATTCTGCGCAACGCCCTGTCCCAGCTTGTATAATAGCGCGCCAACCCTCATCATCGGAGTCTCGCGCTGTGGCTGACATCAAAGAATTAGTCAAAGGTTTTCAACGCTTTCGCGTCAAAAGTTTTGAACCGAACCGGGAGGTATTCAACCGGCTGGCAATGCAGGGACAAACCCCATCAACGATGTTGATCGGTTGCAGCGATTCCCGGGTTGACCCGGCGATCCTCACCGACTCGGCGCCCGGCGACCTGTTCGTCGTGCGCAACGTCGCCAATCTGGTTCCCCCCTACGAAACGACCGGACGTTACCACGGCACCAGCGCCGCGTTGGAGTTCGCCGTCTGCAATCTGCAGGTCCGCAACATCATCGTGCTCGGTCATTCGCGCTGCGGCGGCATTAATGCGCTGCTGGAAGGCTACGGCCTGAATGATGAAGGCGAGGGTTTTATTGCGCCCTGGGTGCAGATCGCGACTTCGGCTCGTGACGAAGTGTTGCGCCGCTGGCCGGACGCCAGCCGCGAATTCAAGCAACGGGCTTGCGAACGCGCCGGCATTCGCGCCTCGCTGACCAATTTGCTGAGCTTCCCATTCGTGCGCGAACGGGTTGAGGATCGCCGTCTGAATCTGTATGGCTGGTACTACGATCTCGAAAATGGCGAACTCATGCAGTACGATGCCGAGAAAGACCGGTTCTACGATCTCTATTTTGGCTCAGCGGCCGAAGAAGACCTTTAATCGTTCATTCCGGCGCTTACCCTCCATTTCTCCAATGGCCACGGACTCCCGCATGAATCCAACCTTCGCTTCCCCCATCCGCCGCGCTTTGCTCAGCGTTTCCGACAAAACCGGCATCGTCGATTTCGCTCGCGCCCTGCATGAGCTGGACGTGGAACTGCTCTCCACCGGTGGTACCGCCAAGCTGCTGAACGACAACGGCATACCGGTTATCGAAGTCGCTGACTACACCGGCTTCCCGGAAATGATGGATGGCCGGCTCAAAACGCTGCATCCCCGCATTCATGGCGGTTTGCTGGGTCGGCGCGGCGAGGATGAAGACGCCATGATGCAGCATGGCATTCCCCTGATCGACTTGCTGGTGGTCAATCTCTATCCCTTCGAGGCTACCGTCGCCCAGCCGGATTGCACCCTGGCTAACGCCATTGAAAACATTGACATCGGCGGACCGACCATGCTGCGGGCGGCGGCCAAGAATCATGCGGCGGTCACCGTCGTGGTGGATGCTGGCGATTATGAACGAGTGCTGAGCGAAATGCGTACTGGAAACGGAGCGGTCAGTAATGCTACCCGCTTTGATCTGGCGACCAAGGTGTTTGAACACACCGCCCGCTACGACGGCGCTATCGCTAACTATCTCGGCTCCATTCAAGCCGCAGGCGAACGCGATCCTTTCCCCCGTACCTACAGCATTCAGTTCCGCAAGGCGCAAGCCATGCGTTATGGCGAGAACCCGCATCAGGGCGCCGCGTTCTATGTGGAGCCGCAACCGAAGGAAGCCTGCATCGCCACCGCCCGTCAATTTCAGGGCAAGGAACTGTCTTATAACAACGTTGCTGACACCGACGCCGCTTTGGAGTGCGTCAAAGGCTTCGCCGCCCCGGCCTGCGTGATCGTTAAGCACGCCAATCCCTGCGGCGTGGCGGTCGGCGCGACCATTCTCGACGCCTACAACCGGGCCTATCAGGCCGATCCTACTTCCGCGTTCGGCGGCATTATCGCCTTTAATCGGCCCCTGGACGAGGTGACCGCCAAAGCCATCGTCGAACGCCAGTTTGTCGAGGTGATCATCGCCCCGGAGGTCATGCCGGAAGCCTTAACAGTCACCGCCAGCAAGCAGAATGTGCGGGTGCTGGCCTGCGGTCTCTGGGATATCGACCGGGCACCGGGTTGGGACTACAAACGAGTTACCGGCGGCCTGTTGGTGCAGGACCGTGATCTGGGCCAGGTCGCGCTTTCGGCATTGAAAGTGGTCACCAAGCGTAAGCCGAGTGGCGAAGAAATGGCTGACCTGTTGTTCGCTTGGCAGGTGGTGAAGTTCGTCAAGTCCAACGCCATCGTTTATGGCAGGGATGGGATGATTCTGGGCGTCGGCGCCGGGCAGATGAGCCGGGTGTTTTCAGCGCGCATCGCCGCTATGAAGGCGCAGGAAGAAAAGCTGGAGCTGCAAGGCGCGGCGATGGCGTCCGACGCCTTCTTCCCGTTCCGGGACGGTATTGATTTGGCGGCGGAGTTCGGTATTACCGCGGTTATTCAACCGGGCGGCTCGATGCGCGACAACGAAGTCATCGCTGCTGCGGATGAGTACAACATGACGATGGTCTTCACCGGTATGCGGCATTTCCGGCATTGAGTTTTGACGCTGAAGCAGGGAGACATTGATGAACATCCTGATTATCGGCGGCGGGGGCCGCGAACACGCCCTGGCCTGGAAAGCGGCGTGCTCCAGCCGGGTCAACCAGGTCTACGTCGCGCCGGGCAATGCCGGCACGGCGCGGGAACCCAAAGTCACCAACATCTCGATCACCGCTGACGACCCACCGGACTTGCTGGAATTCGCCCGCAATCACCAGATTGATTTGACGATCATTGGCCCGGAAGTCCCGCTGGTGCTGGGCATTGTCGACCAGTTCGCCCAAGCGGGCCTGCCCTGCTTTGGCCCCTCCAAGGCGGCGGCGCAACTGGAAGGTTCCAAAGCTTTTGCTAAAGACTTCCTGGCCCGTCATCACATCCCGACCGCCCGTTATCAAAGCTTCACCGATCCGGATGCGGCGGAAGACTACATCCGCGCAATGGGCGCGCCGGTAGTGGTTAAAGCAGATGGTTTAGCGGCTGGCAAAGGCGTTATTCTGGCGCAGAGCGAGGACGAGGCCATCGCCGCCATGCGCAGGATGTTAAGCGGCGCAGACTTTGGCGCAGCGGGTCACCGGGTGGTCATCGAGGAATTTCTGGTCGGCGAAGAAGCCAGCTTCATTGTCATGACGGACGGGGAATTCATCCTGCCGCTGGCCTCTTCCCAGGATCACAAAGCCCGCGACAATGGCGACCGGGGGCCGAATACCGGCGGCATGGGCGCGTATTCCCCGGCGCCGGTGGTCACGCCGGAATTGCATGACCGGATCATGCGCGAGATCGTCGAACCGACGGTGCGCGGCATGGCCGAGGAAGGTTGCCGCTATGTCGGGTTCCTCTACGCCGGAATTATGATCACCGCCGATGGCCCCAAAGTGCTGGAATACAACTGCCGATTAGGCGACCCGGAAACTCAGCCCCTGCTCTTGCGCTTACGCTCGGATCTGGTGGAGCTGTGCAAGGCGGCGCTGGAAGGGCGTTTAAGTGACGTTGCGATTGATTGGGATTCGCGTCCAGCGTTGGGTGTGGTGATGACCGCCGCCGGTTATCCCGGTCGTTACCGGCAGGGTGACGTCATCTCCGGTCTGCCGGCGCATGATGAGGAACTGGGCGACGATATCAAGATCTTCCATGCCGGGACGACGGAAGCGAAGGATGGCCCTATCGTTACCCACGGTGGGCGGGTGCTCTGCGTCACCGCGCTTGGCGCCACCGTCGCCGAAGCGCAAAGCCTGGCCTATAACAGCGTCAAGCGCATCCATTGGGATGGGGCGTATTACCGGACCGATATCGGTTACCGCGCCGTTGCGCGCCACTCAAACTAAATCGTCAACCATTTCACCCAAGGATAAACATCACGGTCAGGAGAATGATGGCCGCACAATTTCCTCCCGATTCCGTCGGTCTGATCACGCCCCAAGCCGCCCCTTTCTCTGAACCGCTGGCGCTGGATTGTGGCCGGATGCTGGCTGACTATGAAATCGTCTATGAAACCTATGGAACGCTGAACGCCGACCACAGCAATGCGGTGTTGATCTGCCATGCCCTCTCTGGTGATCATCACGCCGCCGGCTTTCACGAAGGCAGCGATCCCAGCAAGCCAGGCTGGTGGGATAACTGTATCGGCCCCGGCAAGCCCATTGATACCAGTCAATTCTTCGTGGTGTGCTGCAACAATCTGGGCGGCTGCAAAGGCTCCACCGGACCGACCTCGATCAATCCAGACAGCCGCAAACCTTATGGACCGGACTTTCCCATCGTCACGGTCAAGGATTGGGTGCGTAGTCAGGCCCGACTCGCCGATCGACTCGGCATCCAGCAATGGGCCGCTATCATTGGCGGTAGTCTGGGGGGGATGCAAGCCATGCAGTGGGCGATCACCTTTCCCGAGCGGATTCGTCACGCACTGGTGATCGCCGCCGCCCCTCGCTTGTCAGCGCAGAACATCGCTTTTAACGAAGTCGCCCGGCAAGCGATTCTGTCCGACCCCGATTTTCATCATGGCCATTACTACGAATTCGGCGTATTGCCCCGGCGCGGGTTGATGATCGCCCGAATGCTGGGCCACATCACTTATCTTTCCGATGAAGGAATGCGCGCTAAGTTTGGCCGTGAGCTGCGCCAGGGAACGCCCAACTTCAACTTCAACTTCGATACCGAATTTCAAGTGGAGAGTTACCTGCGCCACCAAGGCAAAGCCTTCGTGGATCGCTTCGACGCTAACACCTATTTGCTGATGACCAAAACTTTGGACTACTTCGACCCGGCGGCGGATTTCGACCAGGATTTGTCGGTCGCCTTTCACCGGGCGCAGGCGCGATTTCTGGTCATCGCGTTCACCAGCGATTGGCGGTTCTCCCCCGCCCGGTCGCGCGAAATTGTGCGGGCGCTGGTGCGGGCCAACCGCGAGGTTAGCTATGCTGAAATTACCTCGGAGTATGGCCACGACGCCTTTTTAATGCCCATTCCACTGTATCACGACATGCTGCGCGGTTATCTAACCCGGGTCGCTCGTGAAGTGAACGGTCCCGAAGAAGCGTTCTCTTATGAAGCATCCCCCCTGCCTCATTCTACTGAGATCCATGCGCATGCGTCCTGAACTGGAGTTGATCAGCGACTGGATTCGCCCCAGCGCCCGGGTGCTCGACTTGGGTTGCGGCGATGGCGCATTGCTGGCCTATTTGCACGAACAGCGACAGGTTGAAGGTTATGGCCTGGAAATCGACACCGGCAACATTGTCAAATGCATTCAAACCGGCGTGAACGTGATTCATGCAGACCTGGAAGCCGGGCTGGAGGACTTCAGCGACAGCAGCTTTGACTACGTGATCATGACCCAGACCTTACAGGCGGTCCGACACACTGAACGCTTGCTGGATGAAATGCTGCGGGTCGGTCGGCAGGGAATTGTTACTTTTCCGAACTTCGGGTTCTGGCGTTGTCGGCTGCAAGTGGCCTTGCAGGGATTGATGCCTGTCGCTAAAACCTTGCCTTATCAGTGGTATAACACACCGAATGTCCATCTTTTCACGATTCGCGATTTTGAGGAATTGTGCCAGCGCAAGCGCATCGATGTTCTACAGCGCATGGTGCTGGATCATGCGCACCGTCCCTGGCAGGGACCACGGCTGTGGCCCAACCTGCTTGGCGAGATCGCATTATACCGATTGGGTCGCGCCTGAATCTGGCGCTGACCAGGACTGAATTCCGGAGATTTTTGATGTCGATAAAGCGCTTTCGATACGCAACCTTTCACACTCCCTATCTTGGCACTCATCCACAAGGAGGGAGGAAATTTGGATACAGGCGACATTTACGAGGCTTCACCCTGATCGAAGTCATGGTCGTGGTGGTCATTCTGAGCATCCTGGCGGCGGTGGTGGTGCCACGCATCATGGATAACCCGGACAAGGCGCGCATCGTTAAGGCTAAGCAGGATATTCGCGTGATCAAGAACCAGCTTGACCTCTATCGGCTGCACAACTTCCGCTACCCCACCACCGAACAGGGTTTGGAAGCCCTGGTGCAAAAACCTGCGGATGCCCCTCATTGGCAGGATGGCGGCTACCTGGACAAGTTGCCCAAAGATCCCTGGGGTAAACCGTATCAGTATCTTAGTCCTGGTCAGCATGGCCAATTGGACATCTATTCGCTGGGCGCTGACGGTCAACCCGGTGGCGAGGGCGTAGATGCGGATATTGGCAACTGGAATTTGGATGAGTAAAGAAGGTTTAAGCATTCACCTCCCCCCTTTGCAAAAGGGGGGCCGGGGGGGATTTTGCACAGACAGCGAGGCCAAAATCCCCCCTCACCCCTCTTTGCCAAAGGGGGGGACTGAACGGCCACAAAAAGCTTCCAGCCTCCGAGCTCCAGTCTCCATGCGCGGTTTCACCCTGCTGGAAATCATGGTGGTGATGGTGCTCATCGGCATTCTCAGCAGCTTGGCAGTGCTGTCGATTGGCGGTGGTACACGGGATCGGTTGGCCGAGGAAGGGCAACGGTTGGCGGCGCTGGTGGAGTTACATCAACAGGAGGCCATTTTAAGCGGTGAATTGCGCGGAATTCAGTTTGATCAGAAGGGCTACGCCATTTTGAGTCTTAATGAACAGGGCGCCTGGCGTTCCCCCGACGCGACAAATAGCCTGATCCGCCATGAATTGCCTGAAGATATCGCGTTAGGGTTATGGGTTGAGGATCGCCCCGTACCCTTGGAAAAAGCGGAATTTCCCCAGGTGCTGTTGCTAAATAGCGGCGAAGCGACTGAATTCGTCGCCGTGTTCAGCCTGGCTGATGATCCGGCGCTGGACGCCCCGCTGTATCGGGTGGCCAGCGACGCTATGGGCCGGTTGACCCTGAAGGAAACCATGCGGTGAGACGGGCGACTGGTTTTACGTTGCTGGAAGTGTTGGTCGCCCTGGCGGTGTTGGCCATCGCCATGGGAGCAATGATCAACGCCGCGACGCAAAGCATTGCCAGCACGACTTACTTACGCGATCAAACCTTTGCCAGTTGGGTCGCTCTGAACAAGGTCAATGAACTACTGCTCGATCCTGACCCCTGGCCCGAGGAAGGCTCTCGGCAAGGCAACGCCGAACTGGCTAATCGCGTCTGGCGCTGGGAAGCGCGCTTTGCGAAAACCGACGATCCCGATCTGCGCCGGCTCGAAGTCGCGGTGCGCAGCGCCGAGAATGCTCCAGCGTTAAGCGTACTGACCGCCTTCAAAGCCAAGCCGCCCGAACCGCCAGCAAACGATCAACCCAACGGCCCAACATCTGGGGAACCGCAGTCCGAAAACCCTCCATCCAGGAACCGTCCGTCCAAAGAACGCCCTCCAACCACGTCGCGATGAAAAACGCTTCCTCCCTCCCACTCCCTCTCCCGCCTGTGAGAAAGGGGAGGCAACATCGATCCTGCGGCTTTACGCTGTTGGAATTGCTGGTCGCCTTGGCGGTATTCGCCATCATGGCGACCGCGGCCTACAGCGGCCTGCGCAGCGTTTTGTTCACGCGCGCTGCCGTGGAGGAGGAGAATCGTCGACTGGCGGCGGTGCAATTGGCGGTTTTCCGCCTAGAGCAGGATATCGAGCAGGCTCTGCCGCGCGGCGTCCGGGATGAATATGGCGAGCCGCAACCTGCCCTGCACGGTGGGGAATTACTGAGCGATACACTGGTTTTGACCCGCGCTGGCTGGGATAATCCGCTCGGTCAACTGCGCGCTAACTTGCAACGAGTCGCCTACCGGTTGCGGGAAGGGCGACTGTGGCGATTGTATTGGACTGTGCTGGATCGGGGTGGGGCGATGGAACCCCGGGAAACACTGCTGCTGGACCAGGTCCGGGAATTCCGGGTGCGATTTCTGGATCAGAGCGACGCCTGGCAAAACGACTGGCCGCCGCCCGCCAGCAGCGCCGCCGATCATAGTCTGCCGCCCGACCCGAACGTCCTGCCGCGCGCCGTGGAAATCACCTTGACTCTGGAGGATTGGGGTGCGATCACCCGTCTGCTGCCCTTGCCCGGTTAACCCTGCTGTCCATCGCCAATGCGGCGTTGCTTTGATCACGGTACTGCTGATTGTCTTTCTGGCCAGCCTGACTGCGACCAGTCTCGCCACCCTGCAACAGATAGCGATTCGCCGCAGCACTGTCCTTCAGCACCAGCAACAAGCCCGCTTGTACACACTGGGCGTTGAACAGTGGGCCGAGCTGATCCTGATCCGGGATGCGCAGGAAAACCAGACCGATTATCCTGACGAGGAATGGGCCAACCTGCTGCCGACCCTACCGGTCGAGGGTGGAACCCTTTCGGCAAAAATCCGTGATTTGCAGGGTTGCTTCAATCTCAACAATCTGTGGCGGCCTGCGTTGGCTGGGTCACCAGCCAATCCGGACGACAACCGGGAGATTTCCGTAAAAAATGATGAGAAATCCAAGAAAAATCCCGATGATCTTTCATCAGATCCGTCGAATGTCCCTGCTCCCAAGGATTCCAATCAACCTCGACCCGGCAAGGCCGGTCTCGATAAAACCCAGTTGCAAGCCCTGCAACGCCTGTTAACCCTTCTGGAGCTGAAACCGGAACTGGCTCAAGCTATTGTCGACTGGGTCGATCCCGACCCTGATCCCCTGTTTCCTGACGGCGCCGAAGATAGCGACTACACGGTACTGAATCCGCCTTACCTGGCTGGGAATCAGCCATTTATGAGCGTTTCCGAATTACGCCTGGTCAAGGGCGTGGATCGGGAAGCCTACAACAAACTGGCACCGCTGGTTTGCGCGCTGCCGCCGGGTACCGCCTTGAATGTCAACACCGCGCCGGCGGTGGTTCTGGCGGCGCTGAGCGACGGGTTGGAACTGGCCGATATGGAGCGCCTGCTGGAAGATCGGCCCACCAAGGGTTATGAAAACGTCGATGAATTCCTGAGCGCGACAAAAATGACCCTGAACGCGGAATTAAAAGCGCTGCTTAGCGTTAGCAGTCAGTATTTTCTACTGCGCGCTGATGCACAGGTCGGCGATGGCCACTCGATTTTATATAGTGTTATTTTTCGTGACGATCGAGGCGCTCGCATCCTGCGCCGCAGTTTTGGCTACCAGGATTGAGGCCGTGCCTATTTCCCTGTCGTTTTTTCGTATCCTCCCAGCTGAGCAAGGCGAGTGGCTGCGCCCCGATAGCACGGTGCAACGCGGGCCATTACTGGAACTGGCCAGTCAGCCAGGCAATGCGCGCCTGATATTGGTTGCGCCGAGCGAAGCCATTACCCTGCATCGGGTTCCCTTGCCCGGACGCAACCGGACCCTGTGGGCGCGGGCTGTCCCTTATGCCCTGGAAGACCAGTTAATCGATGATATCGAGACGGTGCATTTTGCGATGGCCCATGCAGCGGACGGCAACTGCCTGCCGGTCGCGACGTTGGACCATGCGGTGCTGCGCGACTGGTTGGAAACCTGCGCCCAGGCTGGACTCACGCCGACGGCGGTGATCCCGGATGCTTTGCTCTTACCTTGGCAGGACGGGGATTGGAGTGTGCTGGTGGAAAACGGACGCGCCGTGGTGCGCACCGGTCGCTGGGAAGGATTCGCGCTGGAGCAGGAATCGCTCGATCTGTTCCTGGATCAGGCCCTTGCCGAAGCCGGCGACGCCCAGCCCCAGCGACTACGAATCTGGGGCAGTCCGCCGCCACAACTGACCGCAAGCAGCATGGCCTGGCAAGTGGAAGAGGAGCCTGGCGAACCACTGCAACTATTTGCCGCCGGTTATCAGCCACCCACGATATTGAATCTACTGCAAGGCCCCTACAGTCGACAAACCCAATGGAAACGCCGACTGCAGCCCTGGCGGCCTGCGGCGATCCTGGCCGGCGTGTGGCTGCTGTTGCAAGGCATCGCCGTGATTTACGAACATCAGCAGTTGCAGCGGGAACAGGTCGCCCTCCAGGTTAAAATGGAGGAGGTTTACAAAAACGCCGTGCCTGGCGCAACCCGCATCGTTAATCCTAAGGCGCAGCTGGAAGCCCGCCTGCGCGAATTAACCCCAACCGACGCCCGAGGCGGCCTCTTTCTTAATCTGCTTTACCACGGTGGACAACCGCTGGTCGATTTTACCGATATCACCTTGCGTAGTCTCAGCTACCGCGAGGGTCAACTGGATCTGGCCCTGGAGGGTGGTAATCCGGCGACGCTGGATCAACTTCGGCAACGGTTTGAACAACAGCCCGACGTCCGGGCGGAAATGCGCACAACCCAGCGCGAGGGACGGCTGGAAAGCCGGGTTACGCTAAAAAAGGCGGCTTCATGAAAACATGGTGGGAGCATTTCGGCGTTCGGGAGCAATGGCTGATCGGCGGTGGAACCGTCCTGGCGTTGTGCATACTGGGTTATGTGCTGATTTGGGAACCCTTTCAGTCCAGCCATCGCCGACTCCAGCAACGGGTAGCCGAACAACGCGCCGACCTCGCTTGGATGCGCCAAGCCGCCCAGGAAATCCAGCGTCTGAGCAACAACGCCGGCGCTGCGCAACCTCAGGCCGATGGTCGATCGCTGTTGACCCGGATCGATCAGACGGCGCGCGCCGCTGGATTGGGCGCTGCCTTGAAGCAGATTACTCCGCAAGGCGACGATAAACTGAACGCTCGCCTGGATGCGGTTGAGTTTGACAAACTGCTCGCCTGGCTCGGCGCGCTGGAGCGTGAACATCGCATCATGCTGATCAATCTCAGTGTGGATCGCACTGAAACTCCAGGGCAAGTAAACGCCCGGCTCATTCTGCAAAGCAAGCAGCCATGAAAAGCGTCCTGCGCTACGGTCTGCCGGGATTGCTGGCGTTTCTCCTGTTTTTGCTGTTGCAGGCGCCGGCCAACCTGGTCACGGAACAATTGGCCAAACGACTGCCCGGTTTCAGTGTGCAAACCGTCGAGGGCGCGGTAGTCGACGGCGCGGCGCAAGGCGTGATCTGGCGCGGTGTTCGCGTTGACCGACTACAATGGAATTGGCGGCCACTGGCTTTATTCACCGGATGGCTGGAATTTCACCTGAATGTCGACGATCCTGAAATACGGTTTTCAGGAAACGCAGCAGTCGATGCCAGCCAGCACATCCGTTTGCAAAAGTTGATGGGCCGACTGCTTCTTACCGAATTCGCTGTTTTAGCCCGACAACCTAAACTACCCTTACAGGGAGTCGTAGAATTTGATCTGCCGGATTTCCGTTTGAGCTCGGACGGACAGCCCTTAAGTGCATCTGGTATGATTCGCATGATGGACTTAAGACTCACTTTGGGTCAGCCACTGATGCTGGGCGATTTCACAGCGCAGGTGAATTCGGCTGACCCGGAGGGTGTTCAGGGGGTCGTCAAGGACAACAATGGTCCGCTGATGCTGGAGGGGAATTTCAGCCTGCAACCTGATGGCCGGTACCGGTTTAACGGTCAGGCAGCGATTCGAGATACGGAAAATCGTGCGCTTCGCCAGGCGATGAACCTGTTGGGTCCGCCTGACGGGGAGGGGCGATGGACGCTCAGTTTTTCTGGTGTGCTGTCCCGATAGACCAAGGGTTGACCGACGACAGCGCCTGTTAATGCCTTGCGGGGTTCCGCAAGATTTTTACTTGATAACGCAACCAGGGGGAAAGCGCCGATGCGACTACGATTGCGCGGATTCTCGATTGTTTTAACGACGCTCATACTGGCTGCCTGCGCCAACCAGCAGCCCACACCGCCACCGACTCGGATTCCCATCACGACCAATGATGCGACATTCCCGGTGCCGCCGGCATTACAGCCGCAAATTACCTTTTGGCAAAACGTCTACGCGGTTTGGGGGCGCAATCAGGTCGCACTGCACGATGATCGCTACATGGATCTGATCTATGCGGTACTGACTTTGCCCGGTCCGGTTGACGAAGGCTATAGCGCCGAGCAGAGAGCCTTCCTCCAGAATCATTACCAAAATTTGCAAGACCTGCTCCGGCAAGTCGAATCGAAGACCGCAGTCAACGCGCCGCTGACCCTCGATGAACAGCGTTTGGCGGATTTTATTAACGCCAGCCGCTCTGGCCCGGTCGCCCTGATGGGTGCAAGCGAGCGCTTGCGCAGCCAACGGGGTCTGCGCGAACGGTTCAAGCGCGGGCTGGAAATCAGCGGACGCTACGATGCGGCTTTCCGCGAGGTATTCCGCGAAGCCGGTTTGCCTGAAGATTTGGCTTACCTGCCACATGTCGAATCATCCTTTCAGAATCATGCTTCATCTTCGGTCGGGGCCGCGGGTATGTGGCAATTCATGCCCAGCACCGCACGGCAATTCATGCACTTGAATACCGCTGTCGACGAGCGGCGCGATCCGGTGATCTCGGCGCAAGGCGCGGCCCGCTATCTGGGGAACGCGCATGACCGGCTGGAGAGTTGGCCGCTGGCCATTACGTCTTATAATCATGGTGTGGGGGGCATGGCTCGAGCGAAAAGGGAGGTTGGCGACAATATTGACGCCATCGTTCAAAGCTATGGAGGAAAGAGTTTCGGCTTTGCCTCACGAAATTTCTACACGGAATTCCTGGCTGCCCGTGAGATTGCCCGCAATCCCCAGCGGTTTTTCCCAGAGGGCGTAGCCTACGAGCCGCCGCTGAATCTCGACCGGATCCGGCTTCGGCAAGCGGTGGATGCTCCGACGTTAGCGAGTTACTACGAGGTCAATCTCGGTGAACTCATCGCTTTGAACAAAGCGTGGAAAGCGCCGGCCCATAGTGGCGAAAAGCCGCTGCCAGCAGGGAGTATGATTTGGCTGCCAGCAGGAACCATGATCCGCCTGGCCCAACGCGGCGCTACTTCACGAGCGCTGGTGCTGGCTGAGCCGGTCTCCACCGCCCGGCTGCGTTAAAGCGCATTGCTTTCCCAGCACGGGCATCCTGCCCGTGCTGAAGCCCAGTTCAGCCGATCTTCCTGAGCATTTCCTCCGCTCGCTTCTTCTGCGAAGCATCGCCTTCCTGCAAAACGTCCTCAAGCAAACCTCGGGCGCCCATCTGATCGCCCATGTCCAGATAGGCCGAGGCTAAATCCAGTTTGGTTTCCACGTAATCAGCGCCGGTGTCAGCCGTAGCGCCTGGCGAATTGAGTTCCATTGCGCCTAATTCCGCGCCACTGAAGTTAAGCAATTCTTCATCCAGCTTGGCCAGATTCTCATGAGCGCCCATTTGCTCCTGTTCCCGACTGACGTCAGTAAACTCAAATTTGAGGTCAGACGCCTTGGGTTTAGGCGGTTCCTGCTCTGGCCCGCTCTGGGTCGGAGGTTCAATCGGAGGGAGGTCGAAGTCCAGTGGCTTCCGATCCACGGCTTTAGGCGACCCTACTGGTTTTAATTCCAAAGGCGGTAACTCGGGAGCTTGATCGCGGCTGGCGCTCAGTCCCAAATCGCCCAAGTCAAAGTCCAGGCTGTCCAGCTTTAAGCCGGATGGAAGTTCTGACGGCGGTTCCAATACCGGTGGCTCAGGCGTTGGCTGCGGCTTTGGGGCGGGCTTCTGCGCCGCCGGCTGCTCTTCCAAAGTTGGCTCCCGAGCCTCGGGTTTATCAGGCGGCGCGGGGGTAAATGGTTTCGTCTGGGTTATTGAAGCTGTCGGTGGCTCGGCATCCGGCAAACGCTGTCCTTCCTGACTTCGCGCCAGTATTGCACCTCTCTTTCCACCGGGGGCTGTCAGTCGCGATTTTTCGTCGCCAAGCCCGAAATCGATATTCTTCAATAGCTCATCAATCGGTTTGGGAGGCGAGACAGCGCCTGTTTTTTGGGCAGGCGCGGCTGTAGCGGCTGGTGTAGACGCGGCGCTTGCCTCGGCCAGGGGCGGGGCCAGCGGGGACTGCTTTTGTGGACGGGGTTTGCGAAGCTGGATCTGGGTGCTCTCCGCTATTTCGGTCGTTTCGTCGACTGATCCAGCGGTAGGTTCTTCTTTCGGCTCAGTCTCAGCTGTTTTCGGACGCGCTGGCCGTCGCATTAATGGCACGAGCAATACCGCAGCAATCGCCAGCACAATTAGCGCAATCGCGATCCAGACGACTGGATTGGATAACCACTCCATGCCAGTTTCCTGGGGCGGTGGCGGTGGCGTCTTGGGTTCTGGCGCTGGCGCCGGTGGTGGTTCTGGTTGAGCGGCGACAGGTTCAGCAACCTCGGGGGCTGGTGGCGATTCTGGTTGAGCGGCGACAGGTTCAGCAGCCTCGGGAGTCGGCGGCGTTTCCGCCTGAGGCATTACGGCTTGAGGAATGATCTCTTGCGGCGCAATCGGCGTAAGTGGAACCGCTGGAGCGGATTCGGCCATCGTCGGCGAAGTCTCCTCCGTAGATGACGGTGTCTCTTCGGGCGATGCCGGCAAGGCAGCAATTTCCGATGGCGGCTGCGCAGATGGCGGTATGGGAGTAACCGGCACTGGCGCTGCCGGCGGTGTCAGTTCGGGCGTAGGAATAACTGGCGCTGGCGTAACCGGCGGCGTTGGCTCCGGCGCGGGAACGACATCGGGTGGCGATTGCGAAACCGGCTCCGAGGGATTCAAATCACCCGGCGGCGCGATAGCGGCGATCTCAGTGGAAGGTTCCGACCTAGGCGCGCCCTGCACACCCAGGGCCTGTGGAGCAGGCACCTTAAGCACTGCGCCGACCCGCAGTAGATTCGGATTGCCGTTGATGAATGCTTCGGGGTTGCCCGCCAGCAGAATTGCCATCATATCCGGGACACTGATAGCGTCGGAAGGACGAACCTGCTCAGCAATGCGGGTCAGATTTTCGCCTCGACGGACTGGGCCATAGGATGATGCGCCTTCGAAGCTCACAGGTGGAGGTGGCGTCAGGCTGGGTGTGGCCGGCGCAGCGGCAACAGTCGATGGCGCTTCGATCAGCGGCGTTTCAGTCGGTTGTAATGGCGGCGGCGGTTCCTGGCGATTCGCGTAAAGTTCTGGGTCGAGTTGAACTGCAAAGGTTCGCAGCAAGCGGCCGCGCGGCCAGATCACTTCCACCAGAAGATCAAAGTTAGGTTCGCGGATGGGCTGAACCGAGGTCACTTTGATGTAGTTCGGGCCACCGGGCGGCGTCTGCACTGAGAAGCGCAGGTTCGACATCAATTCCAATCGTTCAACGCCGACCTGGTCAAATTCCTGCTGAGGAGGAATTCGCACGGTCAATCCGACCAGTTCGGCGGGATTGTTGGTGATCAAGGGAATGTCGGCGTCAAAATTCTGATTGAGCGCCGAACGAACTTGAAGCAAGCCGATACCCAGAGCAAACGCGCAAAGTGGCGTTGCCAGTCCGGCCAAAAGAAATAATCGGAGTAATATCCTGGTCGGCATGACCTAATCTCCATTACGCCACCGGAGGGTCACGGTCCCGGCGGGGTTGGCTTGAATGCCGTCACTGGCCTCGGACAGGCCAAGGGGCTTTCCCGCTCCGAACCACCCCTATTACCCGTGGCCTCGAAGCTTCCGTTAAAGATACTCCTTAACGCGCGTTTCTGCGATTTGAATGAGGCTTGAAACGCGAATTTTGGAAAAATTGGTGGTGTCCCTCAGTTTACGTGATGAGCATCGTCGAGTGCGGGGAACAAGTGTTTGATGGTTTCCAAGGTATTCAGAAACGGTGCGGGTACCCGAAAGCCCAGCAACTCCGCCGTGGTCCAGATATGATCGGTCATCCCCGCCGCCATGGCCGGCGTGACAGGCCGCCATTTACGGGGCGATCCGTTGCCTCGGGTCGGTTCCGGGGTGGGCAATTCCTCACGCAGGCTCAGGTGGGGCAAGCAGAAATGGTAGTAAGCCAACGACAGCCACACCTGCTTTTCCATCCACGACCGTTGCTTGGAAAACGCGGTCGTCTTGCGAGCCAACCGCCGATTGTGTTCGCGCCAGGCCAGGTTATCCCGCTCCACAAAGCTCGTGTTGATCGTCGTGCTGGTGGCGGATGCGGCCAATCGCGCCTGAAGCTCGTCCGCGCTTCCCCAGACCCTCTTACGGGTCACCTCGACCACCCGTCCTTTTTCACGTCGCTTAACCACTTGAGCATACAGCAAATTCGGCGGTGGGCGGCACCGTGGGGCCGGATATCGTCCTCGCGTCCCTTGGCGCTCGGGCTGATACCATTCCCCATAGGCATGGAGCAAGGCGCTGGGATAGCCCGGCCATTGGTCGCTAGTAAAGAAGGGGACGTGATCGTCGGTCACATACACCACGCGCTCCAGGAGCAGGTTCGCCTGAGCCTGCGTGCGCTGGCCCACGACAAACCCTACCACCAGGCGCCATTCGGGCGCAAAGGCGACCCACACCCAAGCATCGCCATCCGTCTCGCACCATTGCTGCGCCATCGGCAGATTCTGGTCCTTGGTATGGACAAAGCTCCACAATTCATCCAGTTGACACTCGGTCACCGTCAGCTCGCGCCAATGGGACAAAACCACCAAACGACATTGCTGGGCGGCCCGAGTCAACCACGCACAAACCGTATCCTTGTCGATCTGGACGATTCGTGCCGTACCCTGGATGGAATTTCCCTCCGCCAACGCCCGCATCGCCAGTTCGAAAACGGCGGGGTCGGCCTCGAGGTCAAAATACGCAGTTCCGTACGTCAAGGACACTCTCCTCCCGCACGAACGACACAACGCCTGCTTTTTCCCGTGACTGGAACCATTTTTGACCAACAACCCTTGACCAAAGGGCCGACCGTAGTGGTGACAGGAACGATTGGGGCAGTAGAGCGTTTCCCACTTCATAAGATCCCCGGTCAGTGATTAACACCACAATCACAATGAGGATACATGTTGTCGTCGTCACTGGCTTAGCTCATCACGTAAACTGAGGGACACCACCGAAAAATTGGATATCTGCCCTATAGCAGATGATGGTGAATAGAGCCGAAAAAATCACGACTCCAATAGAATACGCAACATGCGCCGCAGGGGTTCGGCGGCGCCCCACAGCAGTTGGTCGCCACAGGTGAATGCGCTTAAATAACATGGTCCTATATTGAGTTTGCGCAACCGGCCCATCGGCACGTTCAGATGGCCGGTCACGGCGGCGGGAGTCAATTCCCGAATGGAGCGCTCCCGCTCATTCGGCACGATGCGCACCCAGTCATTGGCGGTTTGGATCATTTCAGCGATTTCATCCAGGGGGGCGTCGCGCGTGAGCTTGATGGTCAACGCCTGACTGTGGCAACGCATGGCGCCGACCCGTACACAAATGCCGTCGACGGGTACGGGTTGATCGGCACAGCCCAGAATTTTATTGGTTTCGGCCTGGCCCTTCCATTCTTCACGGCTTTGTCCATTGTCCAATTGCTTGTCGATCCACGGGATCAGACTGCCAGCTAATGGGACGCCGAAATTCGCAGCCGGGAAATCATCGGAACGCAGCGTTTCCGCCACGATGCGGTCGATCTCCAGAATTGCCGAGGCCGGTTGATCCAGACGATCCGCGACCGCGCCGTGAATTGCGCCCATTTGCTGAATCAGTTCGCGCATGTTTTGCGCGCCAGCCCCGGAAGCCGCCTGATAGGTCATGACGCTCATCCATTCCACCAGATCATGGGCGAATAATCCGCCCAGACCCATCAGCATCAGGCTGACTGTGCAATTACCGCCGATATAGTCCTTCATTCCCCGGATCAGCGCATCCTGGATGACCAAGCGATTGACGGGGTCGAGAATGATGACAGCGTGGTCTTTCATGCGCAATGCCGAAGCTGCGTCAATCCAGTAGCCTCGCCAACCGGCGGCGCGCAATTGCGGGTAAATCTCGTTGGTATAATCGCCGCCCTGGCAAGTGATAATGATGTCCAGCGTCTTCAATTCATCAATCGATCGGGCATCCTTCAACGGCGGCGTGTCCTGGCCAATGACCGGCCCCTGACCCCCCACATTGGACGTGGTGAAAAATACCGGATCAATCAGGGAAAAATCGTTTTCCGCCCTCATTCGCTCCATCAGCACGGAACCTACCATGCCGCGCCAACCGACTAGACCTACACGCTTCATCATTCACGCTGCCTCGCTATTTAACCGGGATCGTGATATTACCGCATTTCACAGCGGTTACCATGCCGGGGCGGGCCGGGGTCCTCGAAGAAATCGAAGACGGCATTCGCGTCATGAACCTCACCATCTGCACAATTAACGGTCAGACCGCGCTGCGCTTGGACAACACGCCTTGCAATTTAGCGACCGTCTCGCGCATCATTTTCTCGGTTGTGGCCCAGTCCACGCAGGCGTCGGTGACCGATACGCCATATTTAAGCTGGCTGCGATCCGCTGGGATCGACTGACTACCCCATTCCAGGTTGCTCTCGATCATCAGTCCGACAATGGACTGGTTGCCTTCCATGATTTGATGCGTACAGTCGCGCATGACCAGCGGCTGCATGGCGGGATCCTTGAAGGCGTTGGCGTGACTGCAATCGACAACGATGTTGACGGGCAATTTCTTTTCACGCAGCGCCTTTTCACACAAGGCGATCGATACTGAGTCATAATTGGGCCGATCGCCGCCGCGCAAGACGACATGGCCATAACGATTGCCTAGAGTGCGAATGGTCGCTGACTGGCCTTGTGGATTGATGCCCAGAAAGCTGTGTGGGCGGGCGGCGGATTGCAGCGCATTGATCGCGACTTCCAGACTGCCATTGGTGCCATTCTTGAACCCAACGGGCGTGGACAGGCCGCTGGCGATCTCGCGATGGGTTTGTGATTCGGTCGTGCGGGCGCCGATGGCGGTCCAGGCGACCAGATCGGAAATGTACTGCGGGATGATCGGGTCCAGTGCCTCAATGCCTGCCGGCAGACCCATTTCCGCCAGCTCCAGCAACAGGCCGCGGGCGATTTGCAAGCCTTCATCGATTTGGAAGGTATCGTCCATGCGCGGATCATTGATCAAACCTTTCCAGCCTACCGTCGTGCGCGGTTTCTCGAAATACACGCGCATGATCACGAACAAGGTGTCCTTCACTTCATCGGCCAGCGCCTTCAAGCGTTGTGCGTAATCACGAGCCGCCGCCACATCGTGGATAGAGCAGGGGCCGACCACCACGAAGAGTCGCGGGTCCTGGCGGTCGAGGATGCGTTTGATGGTTTCCCGAGCCTGGAACACTGTGTCCGCCGCCGCTTCGCTGAGCGGTAGGCGCTGCTTGATTTCCTCGGGCGTAGGGAGAACTTCCAGGGCGGCAACATTGACATTGTACAGGTTTTGCATGAGCGTAAAATCAAGGTAGTGAATTAAAAAAACAAGGGTTTGGAATGGATTAATTCCGCAAGCTAATGATCGGCCAACCACGTTTCCCGGCATGGTGGGCCAAAGTGGCGTCAGGGTCGACTGCTACAGGATAAGTAACCCGGTCGAGGAGGGGCAAATCATTGTGAGAATCGCTATAGAACCAGCTTCTCACAAGATCGCCGCCGGTTTCGGTGAGCCAGGCATCGAGCCGTTCCACCTTGCCATGCTGGAAACAGGGAATGCCGGTCGGTCGTCCGGTATAACGGCCATCGATCAATTCCGGTTCGCTGGCCAGTAAATGCGGTACGCCCAGCCGTTCAGCAATGGGGGCGGTGATGAAGCGGTTGGTGGCGGTAATAATGAGTAGAGTGTCGCCGGCGGTGCGATGCCGGTCCAGTAATTCATCCGCTTTGGGCAACAAAATCGGTTGAATTTTCTCTTCCAGGAATCGTTCGCGCCAAGCCAACAGCTCGGGCAGCGGATGTTCGGCCAGGGGGCGCAACATGAAAGCCAGGAAAGCGTGAATATCCAGTATGCCTGCCCGGTACTCATCGTAAAAGCGCTGATTCTCGCGCTCGTAATGTTCACCGTCAACCAGTCCTTGTTCGATGAGAAACTGGCCCCATAGGTAATCGCTGTCCCCCCCCAGCAAGGTGTTGTCGAGATCAAAAATCGCCAAACTCATAAAATGATTACCGTTTACTGGATAATGTGAGTTTATCAAGAGCGTATTTTCGGAGCTTCTTACGCAGCGTGCCGCGATTGATGCCCAGCAGATCCGCCGCATGGGTCTGGTTGCCGTCGGTGCGCTCCATGACGATCTCCAGCAAGGGAGGTTCCACCTCTTGCAGCACCAGATCGTACAAATGGCTGGGTTGCTGGTCGCCCAGATTGTGAAAATAGATGCGCAGCGCCTCATAGACCTGATCACGCAAGGGGGTGGCGGGCAACAGATCAACGGGAGAATCGGTGTTGTTATAGTTCATTGCAAAAAGCGCTCGCTATCGGCAATTCGGGCGGGACTGTTGAATGTAGAACCGGTGGGCATGGTAGGGCCGTTTGGGAAAAAGAGGATTATCATACCGAAGTGCGCCATGAGGATGAAGCAGCAATGCAGATTCTGACGGCTGGAAAACTGCGTTTGCGCGAACGGTAGCAGAGCTAAGCTCCTATGCGTCCGAACCACTATCTGCGCTCTACCGTCGAAGGTTCACCTCAGAAAATGCAACGAAAGCACTCATTAATTTTTGCATCCGTGTTGGTAGCGGAAGATGAGACCGGAACCCGCTTGCCGATTATACAGGTTCACGGTCCCGCCCATGCGGATTGCGGCTTCGTGTGCGATGGCCAGTCCGAGTCCACTGCCCTCGCCCTTAGCGCCGGGTATCCGATAGAAGGCGTCGAACACTCGCTCGCGTTCGGCAGGAGGAATTCCAGGGCCGTTATCTACGATTTCGATAAGATCGCCTTGCGCATCCGACCGCAGGCGTAGCGTCACTTCACCGCCTTCCGGGGTGTATTTCAGGGCGTTTTCTAACGCATTGCTTATCATCAGGCGCAATGTTTCTCTGGAGCCGCGCAGAGTAAAGGGCGCGGTTTCCTCAAGGCCCAGGTCGATACGCTTGGCCTCGGCCAAGCGCCAATATTCGGCCATCAGTTCGCGCACCATAGCCGAAACGTCGACCACGGATGCTTCGGCAATACTGGCTTGAGTTCGGGCTAAGCTGAGTAACTGCTCCGCCAGATGGCGGGCGCGTTCGATGCCCTCCTGAAGCGGAACGACACGCTCACGCACAGCGTCCAGCGACTCGGCGCGCATCAGGTTCTGCGCTTGCAGCGACAGCGCGGTCAGCGGACTGCGCAGTTCATGCGCAGCATCCGCGATAAAGCGCCTTTGCTGTCCGATCAATAGATTGACCCGCTCCAGCAAGCGGTTGATGGCATGCACAAAAGGGGTAATTTCATCTGGGAGACCATTGTCAGGGACGGCTTGCGGCCGATCCGCCGGCTGGGCGTCCAGCGCTTTGGCCATCCGGGTGATGGGCGCCAGCTCACTGTGGACAATCCGCACGATCAACCAGACCAGTAGTGGGAGCAACAGCAGCAAGGGAATCAGTGTCTGCAGCGCACTGCTGAGCGCGAGTTCATCGCGTACTGTGGTGAGCTGAGCCACTATCAAACGCTCCCCGGCAGGCATATCGCGAACCAGCACCCGCAGAGATCCAGAGCGGGTGTTCAGGGTGTGGAGGCCCGGCGGCAAATCGCTGGCGACCCAGGTGGATTTTGCGTCGCGCGGCAGATGGATCCAATCGGGTCTTGCATCACGCGGCAGATGGATGACGATAATGCGGGATTCAGGATCGCTGATCGGAATTTCCCCGGTATCTCGATGAGGAGATTCCAGCACGCGAAATGTACTGGGACCGTTGACATGGAGCATAGCGATCTGCCGCAGCATGTCGTCTTGAAATTCCTTGGCTTCGAAATATGCCAGACCAAAGGAAGCCAGCGCCGCTGCTAGACCAGCGAGCACGATAGCGCTGCCCAGCGTCAGCGATAGATGCCGTCGCAAGGATCGTTTCATCGGGCTTTTTCCACCATCCAGCCGGCCCCACGGACGTTCTTGATGATGTTGGAACCGAGTTTTTTGCGCACGCCGTGAATCAGGAAGTCCACCGCATTGCTTTCAACCTCTTCGTTCCAGCCATAGATGCGTTCTTCCAGCTCAGCGCGCGAGAGAATCATGCCGGGTTTGAGCAGGAGCGCCTGCAACACAGCGAACTCACGTGCGCTTAGCGCCTCTACCGCAGCGCCACAGCGCGCTTCGCGGGTCGTCGGGTCGAGGGTCACTTGGCCATTGCTGAGCAACGGCGCCGCTTGCCCGCCTCGGCGGCGAATCACCGCCCGCAGCCTGGCTAAAAGTTCTTTTATATCAAATGGCTTTACTAAATAATCATCGGCCCCAAAATCTAAACCCTTGATCCGGTCGTCGATGCCATCACGCGCAGTAATAATAATGACGGGCGCTGTGTTGCGCGCTTGGCGCAAACGACGCAGCACGTCCAAACCGTCGCGCTTGGGCAGGCCCAGATCAAGCAATACGGCCTGGTGTTCAGCGTTTTCCAGCACACCGTCTGCGGTGACGCCATCTTTCACCCAGTCCACGGCATACGCAGCATCTTTGAGAGCGATGGATACCGCCTCACCAATCATCAGGTCATCTTCGACCAGCAGGATACGCATCGTCTCCTCAACAGTGATCTGCCTCAGGCGGCCACGCGAGGCCCACCAACGCAATCATGCAGAAGGTTGCGCCAGCATAGAACGTAGCCGACGCCCCGAGTCGATCCCAAAGCAGGCCCGCAACGACACTAGCCAGCAACATGGCCATGCCACTAACCAGATTGAAGAAACCATAGGCTGTGCCGCGCAGGTCAGCAGGCGCCGTATCGGCTACCATCGTTGCCAGCAGCCCTTGAGTCATGCCCATGTGCACGCCCCACAACGCAACTCCAGCCAATACCACGCCCCAATGATCGCTGGCGGCGAGCACTAGGTCCGCTGCAATCAGCACAACCAACCCGAGCGCCAACAGCTTGCGGTGGTTCATGCGGTCGGAGAGCTTGCCGAAAGGATACGCCGACAACGCATAGATCACGTTCATCGCCACCATCACCAGCGGCACGAATGCGACCGGCACGCCGCCCTGCTGCGCACGCAGGACAAGAAACGCTTCGCTAAATCGGGCCAGCGCGAACACCGCGCCAATGCCAACGACCCACCAATAAGGAACGCCAAGACGGCGCAAGTTCTCCCGGCAAATCGGATTCGTGCGTGTCGTTGTCTGATGGTGTTCTGGTTCACGCAGACCAAAGAACAACAGCGCGACGGCCATCAGACCCGGAATCACCGCCACCCAGAACACAGCCCGGAAGTCGTTGGTCCACAACAGCATCAGACCAACAGCCAGTAGTGGCCCAAGAAAAGCCCCTACGGTATCGAGCGACTGACGCAGACCAAAGGCGGTTCCGCGCAAGCTCGGCGGCGCAATGTCAGCGACCAGCGCATCACGCGGTGCGCCACGAATCCCTTTGCCAATCCGATCCACCAGCCGCGCCGTCAGCACGATGCCAACGGTCGGTGCCAATGCAAACACGGGTTTGGTCAGTGCACCCAAGGCGTAGCCGAACACTGCAAGTCCCTTGCGCTTGCCCAAGTAGTCGCTCAGCACACCGGAAAATATTTTTAGAATCAATGCTGTTGACTCAGCTAGCCCTTCGATCAAACCGACTACGAGAGCGCTGGCCCCCAACGTCGTCACCATGAACATTGGCAGCAGGCTGTGGATCATCTCTGACGAGATGTCCATCAACAGACTGACAAAGCCAAGTATCCAGACTCCGGTTGGAATCTGTTTCAGGGCAGAGCCGGAGCCGTCGCCTTTTGCTTGCATGCTTATCATTCCGCTCACTCAGAATTTATCGGTTGTCGCCGACAACCAGCGACGCAGCCAACCGGCTGCAAGGGATTCGACAACTCTTTATATTGGAGCGTAGAGGCGCCAATTAACGATTGCTGTCAACCAACAGGACAGTACCGCTCCAGCGAGCAGATTCTCCGTTTTCCCGAGACGGATACTGTACCGATTTCCACTTTACCTTGCTCAAGGTGGATTCCAGCGCCGTTAGTGCTGAATCGTAGCCATCGTTCGAACGCGGAAAGCTGATCAGTGGCAAATGCGCGCTGTACTGTGACGCGACGGCGCCAACCCATACCGGAATGTCGTTCGGCTGTAACCGCAGCATCGTCGGCCATAAACGTAGAATCCACTGTTCGGCAGAGTGCGTCTGGTCGCGCCGTTCGGCGGTCAGAAGCAACGATTCGTATTGACCATCGTGCAATTGCGGTAGCACGGGAAGCTGTGCGAGCGACGGGTTAGGCAAGAACCAACGTAACGCGGTACGGGCACTGAGCGCCGTGGGTTCATGCCAGCCATGCGATAAGAGGTACTGCCGTACTGAACCCAGGTCGCCTGCCCACTGCACATTTAACGGTTGCTCGTGTTCGCCTTGCAGATCGAGCCGCCAAGCTGGCAGCTTCCGCCAGTCTCCCTGCCACCATGCCAGCACAGGCATCGACATCACTGGATGGCGCACGGCGTAACGTACAAGGTCTTGCGATATTTTATTGTGAACATGCCAGCCAGCGGCGCTGAGAAACCCCAGCAAGGTTACTGTGGCGAGTCCGTGAATCGAAACTGGCGCTGACTGGCGTCGCTCGCGTGCGATCGCTAGCAAAGCCACCCATACCGTACCCAGGGAGACACCTGCCGTGACATCGGCCAGCCAATGCGCACCGAGATAGAGTCGGGAAAACGCGATCCCGATAATCAAGAGCGCGGCGGTCGCATAGGGGGTCCAGCGCCAGCGCGGGCTGAATGTGTCCGCCACGAGGACCGCCAGGAACCCGTAGATCACCGTGCTCAGGGTCGCGTGACCGCTCGGAAAGCTGTACGCATCGGTCCCGGAATACAGCGCCACCGGTCGTGGCGCTTTCAGCGCCACTTTGATGATCGTGACGGCCAGCGCTCCAGAGCCGAGCGCGGTCAACCAATACAACGCGTCACGCCAGGCGCGCCGCCAGAGTAGCCAGACCAGCACCACGATGGCGACGGGAATCGTAACGGCTGCGTCGCCCAGCTCCGTAAGCACGACCATGACCCAGTCACCGAGTGGTGTGCGCAGTTGTTGCAGCAGATGGTAGAGCGCCTGACCTGCGTACACGATTTGATCCTGGGTAAGCACATCCTCCAGTATCCCGAGAAACAGCCAGCCTGCCGCAATGAGTACCACCAGCCAGACGAGCAGAGCGCGCGATGCCGGGCGCGCCGGATCGAGTAGGTCGGTAACGAGCCACGCGAGATAGCGATGGGTGCGACCCCAGGCCATAGCCTGGGTCGCCCAGCGGGCAACTCGCGGCTGTAGTTGGTGGTAACTCAGGCGCATCAACCAGATAATCAGCCAGGCGGATGCCACCAGTACGCCGAACACCACAGCCAATCGCGTGGCTACTTGGCCGGCGAGCACCAGCGAGGCGCCGAATACCATGCCCGGCAGCAAGTGTGCCGCCGCCCAAATCAGCGCCGAAGACAAGTTGTAGAGATAGAAGCGAATCGGCGCCATGCCCAGCATGCCGGCGACCACCGGAATCACTGGTCGCACCGGGCCGACAAAGCGGGCGAACAGGATGCTCTTGCCGCCGTGGCGATGGAAGAAGTCCTCCCCGCGCGCGAGCCATTCCGGGTGGCGGCGCAGCAGCCCCAGGCTGCGCAGTTGCTCCTGATAACGATGGCCAAGCCAGTAACTGAGGCCATCACCCAGCACCGCACCGCCCGCTGCCCAGGCGAAGGTACTCCAGAACGCCATGGAACCGGCGCCCACCAGCACGCCAGCTACCAGTGTCAGCGTGGCGCCGGGTACCACCAAGCCGATGAAAGCCAGCGATTCAGCGCAGGTAATCAGGCCCAAGATTAGGCCGGCAAGGTGAGGATGCAGGCTAACCCACTGCATGGATGTGTTGATCAAGTCATTCATGCCACTACACTCCAGGCAACATGGCCGCGTGCTCAGTGCCTTCGAGCACACGGCTTACCGTAACGCCGTCCTTGACCTAATCCACAGCGGAGATGGCATTCTTACTGATGCGCAGAATGACCGCGTCAGGATGACGACGATCCAGAACATCAAGACCGCATTAGCTTTGAAGCCATAATAGGCGAAGGCGACGATACCGATGGAAGATCAATCGCATCCCGTCGGGTGATGGTCAGGTAGATTACGAGAATTGCGATGGTTGACAGGAAAATCGCGCTCGTAATGACCGTGCCCAGGCCCAGGCCGCCGTCAGCGACTGATTGCGACAAATAGTCGCCAAATGATGCGCCGAATGGCCGTGTTAGGATGTAGGCGATCCAGAACGTCAAAACCGCATTGGCCTTGAAGCCATAATAGGCAAGGGCGACGATGCCGATCAATGCTCCAAACATCAGTGTCGAGTTGACATAGCCAAGATTCAAACCTTCTGCAGTAAGATCGCCTGCCGCCGTGCCCAAGGCGAACGTGAACAGAATCGCCGCCCAGTAGAACAGTTCGCGCCTCATCGTAAAAATGGTGTGGATCGACAGCGTTTTCTCACTTGCATACCAGATAGCGAACGTCGCTAGCAAGGCCAGGCTGAAAACGATAGTCGTCGTTTCCAGCGCAATACCAAAATTATCTACAAGGTTATCCGTGATGAGTGTGCCGACCACGCTGATCAGTACGACCGCTAACCAGTATAGGCCGGGTATGTATTGACGAGCGCGTACCTGTAAGACCAGAAAAATCGCCAATAGAGCACTCATGATAAGTGAGGTGTTGGTCAGGCCAAAGTGCAAATTGAAGTTGAGAAAATCGGCGGCTGTTTCGCCGACGGTGGTCGCCATGATTTTGATGATCCAGAAGTATAATGTAACCTCTGGAACCTTGTTCAACATCGGCATGGCGTCTTCGCGTGTCAGTACATTCATTGCGATGCTCCCGTAGGCTTTAGTAGCGTTTGCCCGAATTGATTGGCAGAAAAAAGTCTTTTCGATCCATGAGAAGTCACTTTTTCCCGCGCGTGGATACGCGCGATGGGGTGAAGATAGCGATCGAGAATTAGGGAAGGGTTAGCCGACGAGAGTCGGGGAGAATTTACCGAGAGTGATCGGGCGATACGGGTCAGGCTGTCTTCGAGACTGGCACTGTTTATTGTGTATCCAGCAAATCCAGCGGATCTTGCCGTTTTGCAGGCGCAGCGCCATCACCTTCGATAAATATCCGGTGCCAAAGCGCAAACTGGAGCAGGCGCAAGAGTTTCTGCCGAGTTCTGCCTGACGGTCGCTGGCGCTGCGCCGCGATGAGTTGCTGAATGCCCGCAGGCGCAAACCATTTGCGAATGCCAGCATTGCCCAAAAGCACTCGCTCCAGTCTGGGCAACCTTGTTCCAGTGGGCCAGTGATCAACCGGCGCCGAGAGTCCCCGTTTACGCAGTTGTAGATGATCCATCGGTAACCAGCGCTGCGCCCAGCGCCGCAAAAAAATCTTACCTTGCCGGTCTTTAATCTTCAGCCGATCCGGCAACACCGTGTCGATATCAGTTCATCCGCTGCCCAGATCGTGTGCGGCATCCGTTCAAATACCGCTTGTTCATCACGTTCAATTTTGACATGTTCAACCTGGAAATGCTGGGTAATGCGTTGGGCATCGCTCGGTTCATTGAACACATCGCTGCCCGGAAACCCAATGGAGTAAGTCCACAGCGGTTCGACGCCGGCGCGTTTGATCAAGGCCAACAATGTCGCAGAATCGATGCCGCCGGAAAGAAACAAGCCAAAGGGGACGTCAGAACGCAGATGTTTGCAGATGACATCGGTCATCAGCGTATCGAAGTGCTCCGCCGCGTCTGCGAAGTCCGTCACCCGCGGTTCAACGTTCTGCGGCGTCCAGTAACGCCAACGGCGACAGTGCCCGCTGGACTCAATCAACAACGCTTCACCCGGCAACAGACGTTCGATGCCTTGGCAAAGTGTTGCGTGGTTTGTAGCAAGGCCGCTTTGCAGATACTGCGCCAGGCCCACCGAGTCGACCGCTGGGCGATGTTGTTTCCGCAGCGCAAATAAGACCTTCAGTTCAGAACCAAAATAAGCACCCTCTTTCGTCTGCCAGATGAAGAGCGGCTTGACGCCGAGTCGGTCGCGAATCAGGAGCAGTCGGTTTTGCCGTTGATCATACAGAGCAAAGGCGAACATGCCTTCCAGGCGCTCCAGAAAATCCAGGCCGTATTCCTGGTAGGCGTATAACACCGGTTCAAAATCGCTGCGGGTGGTGAACCGATAGCCCTTGTCGATCAGGTGTTGACGTAGCTCGATAGCGTTATAAATCTCGCCATTACCGACCAAGCAAAGATTTTTATCTGCGCTGTAAAGCGGTTGTTGGCCGTGATCGAGATCAATGATTGACAAGCGGGTGAAAGCCAGGCCCATCTGGTCGGGTAAATGAATACCGATGTCGTCAGGACCGCGATGACGCATCACGGAAAGCACATCCAGCAAAACCGCTTGATTGAGCGTGTGTTCTTTTAAGAAGAGGCCAGCAATTCCACACATGATATACCTTCGAAAGGGTTTATCTCTTACATGGGCAAGCATCTCCTCCTTTGCCAAGGAGGGACTGAGCGACTCCTCTCTTGCAAGGAATAGCTTGGTCTCGGTTTTTGGGAAAAGCCGGCGCAGTGGCCTGCGCCGGCGTTAAGGCGGTCAGAAGCGTCAATCGGCTTCGTCACCATCATCGTCGCGGTCGGGTTTGTCCTCGACAGCAGAGAGGACCTGGCCGCTTGTCGGGTCGACCTTGACATCCATGACGCTCTTGCCCTTGACGACTTCCACATCGAACACCGGCTGTCCTTTATGGCGTTCGTACTCAACCTTGGAAGCCTTACCGCCGATCTGCTGTTCAGCGGCGGCGACTGCTTGCGTTAAACTGATTTTTGCGCCGGTGACAGCCAAAGCGTCATTTTCAGCGGATTCCGCTGCGTAAGCGCCACTGATGACCGTCGCGGCCAGCGTGGCCAGGATGAATGGATAAACTTTGCGGTTCATGAATATCTCTCCTTCAGGTCACGCGGATATTCGCGTTAGGGTGAAGATAGCGATCAAGAATTAGGAGAGCGTTAGCAACCTGGTTTTCTCTTTGTCGCGATATAGCGATCCGTCGCCGTGCTGTTCAGACGGTCATGAGGCTACCGCGTTGACCTGATCGCGAACTAACGCAAACATGATCATTTCATGTCGTGGAGGTGAGTATTTGGTCATCTTCGATGAAAAACCCGGTCTTCTGTTGATAATATCCTGAGTCGGTTTTCATACAGGGAATGATATATTCATGCGCCTATTACTTATTGAAGATGATCTCAAGATCGTTGCTTTTGTCAGCAAGGGATTCAAAGAAGCTGGCTTTATCGTCGAACATGCGGGCGACGGTAAAACCGGCTTGCAGATGGCGCTGCTGTCGTCTTACGACGTTGCTGTGGTCGATATCATGCTGCCCGGACTCGATGGCCTTTCGATCATTGATGAATTGCGGCAACGGCGGAACAAGCTGCCGGTAATTATCCTGAGCGCCAAGCGTTCGCTCGACGAGCGGATCGAAGGACTGCAAGCCGGCGGCGACGATTACCTGACCAAGCCCTTCGCGTTCACCGAATTGTTGGCGCGGGTTCAAGCGCTGATCCGCCGCGCGAGCGCTATCCCAGAACCGACCGGGATCACCGTGGGCAATCTATCTATCGATCTGCTCAGGCGCACTGTGATGCGAGAGGGAAAGAAGATCGATTTACAGCCTCGGGAATTCGCCCTGCTCGAATACCTGGCCCGTAACGCTGGGCGCGTCGTTTCCAAGACGATGATCATGGAGCGGGTCTGGGACTACAATTTTGACCCGCAAACCAACATCGTCGAGTCGCGGATCTGCCGACTGCGGGACAAGGTCGACAAAGATTTCAGCACACCGCTAATCCATACCGTGCGCGGGGTAGGTTATGTTCTTAAAGAAGACCTTCCTTAAGCAACATCACACCCTCGCGCTGCGGTTGACCATCTGGTATGGGGGCATCTTCGCCTTGTCTTCCTTGTTGGCGTTCACGCTGGTTTATGTCTTGATGGCGGCTGTTGTCCAGCAACGCGCCGATCAGGATTTGCAAGAAGATATTGCGGAGTATGCTGGCTTTATGCGGGTTGATGGACTTGATAAAGTAAAAGCGGAAATGGCGTTCGAGACGCAAGGCGAAGAGGCGGAGGCGGTGTTTTTCCGGCTCTGGACGCGAGACGGTCGCCTGATAGCGACCACGAATCTTTCATCCTGGCCGGCGCTGGGTGCGCCAGCACCGAAGTTGCTTCGATTGCGTGAGGAAGATGAACCCGTTTTGGAAACCCTCCAATTGACTGAGCGCGAACACTCGGTGCGCAGCATTTATGGCGTTATCGGACCTGATGTAGTCCTGGAGATTGGAGAATCGCTGGAAAATGACCAAGAATTCCTGGCGGCGTTGCTCAACGGGTTTTTCGTGGCGCTTTTGGCTGTCATCGCGCTGGGCGGTCCGATCGGCTGGTTCATGGCCCGACGGGCCTTACGCGGGGTTGAGGAGGTTACGCGCACGGCAATGGAAATTGCTGATGGAGCGCTCAACCAGCGAGTGGCGGTTGGGTCGCAAGGCGACGAACTCGACCGCTTGGCGCAAGCCTTCAACACCATGCTGGACCGCATACAAGCCCTGATCCTGGGGATGCGCGAGATGACCGACAACCTGGCACACGATCTGCGCAGCCCGGTGGCGCGCATCCGGGCATCCGCCGAAATGGCCCTCACCAGCAACGGTTCAAGAACGGACTGGGAGGCCATGTCCAGCGATATTACTGAGGAATGCGATCATCTTCTGGAGATGATCAATACAACTCTGGATATTGCCGAAGCCGAGTCCGGAGCGGCTAGGCTGAGAATCAGCGAGATCGACCTGGTCGCTATCGTCATCGACGCTTGCGATCTGTTTCAAACGGTTGCGGAAGACAGGAACATTGCGCTGCACACCCATCTACCACCGCGATGTCTTGTTCAGGGGGATTTACAGCGCCTGCAGCGCGTGGTGGCGAATCTTCTGGATAACGCGCTCAAATACACCTTCGCTGGTGGAGAGATCCTCATCCGCTTGGTCGACGAGGGACAAAGAATTCATTTGTCGGTGATTGACACGGGCGTCGGCATCGCGGTGGAGGAATTGCCGAAAATCTTTCAGCGTTTCTACCGCTGCGACTGGAGTCGTTCGAAATACGGCAATGGCTTGGGTCTCAGTCTCGCGCTGGCCTTCATCCGCGCTCACGGCGGCGATATCACTGTCCGTAGCAAGCCTGGCGAGGGCAGCACCTTTACGGTCATGCTTTGCCGGTCGTGTTGTGGTCATTGATGATTTATCCCGGCTATTCGTCAGTCTGGGTTTACTACTCATCAGTTTCGCTGCATCCGGTTCTTCGAGCCTTGAGCAGGGAGGCGATGCCGCATTGAGACCTTCCGCAGAACCTGGATTCGAATTTGCGTCTGCATTCGATTTTAAGAGTGAATGGCTTTGGAACCCGACGCTTGGCGAGCAACCGTTGGATGATTGGCGTGTTTTCGAGGAAGAGATCCAGCTTGGCTTATCCTATCGACGCGGCGATTTCCTGATCTTCGGCGAAATCAAGGGGATTGCGGATCAAGCGGTTTACGCTGACGATAGACCAGGCGGGTCTGAAGAAGCTCTCGAACGTGGCGAGATGTGGCTGCTGTTCAATCGGGTTCTTGACGGGAATTATTCTCTGCAAATCGGCCGCCAGAATTTCCTGGACCCCCGCCTATGGTGGTGGGACGCCGATCTCGATGCAGTACGTTTCTACTATGACCATCCACCCTGGCGTTTTTACGTCGGTGTCGCTAAAGCACTCGGGCGCGTTTCCACCAACGAAGATTTTATCGACCCGGAAGACCAGGATTTGCAGCGCTTGCTCGGACATGCAGGCTGGAAGGTATCGAATCAGCTTCATCTGGCCGGTTTTCTTCTGGCGCAACGCGACCGGTCGGATGCGTTGGCGGTTGGCCAGCTTGTCGAAGAAGGCCATCAAGACGATAGCGACGCCGATCTGCTTTGGGTGGGACTACGCGCCGCTGGCGTCGTTGACGAATCCCCTGCTGGCCATTTGGAGTACCGGGCCGATATCGCCTTCTTGACCGGCGATGAAACCTTGACGGCGTTTGAAGAGGAGGCGCCTGGATTCAGTCAGGTGGACCAAATCCAGAGACGCAAGGTGCGCGGTTGGGCGACGGACGTGGGCGTAACCTGGACCCTGCCTTTGCCGGGCGATCCCTCGGTGACCTTGGTCTACGCTTATGGTTCTGGCGACAACGATCCTGATGATCACACGGATCGTGCGTTTCGTCAGACTGGATTGCAAGACCAGGATGAGGAATTTCGCGACTATGGGGTCGTGCTCAGACCCGAGCTTTCCAACCTGCGCATTGCGACGCTGATGCTTAGGTTGCCGGTATCCGCTGATGCCCGCCTGACCTTGGGTTATCACCACTTTCGCCAGGTAGACGCCACGCCTTTCCTGCGAAGCACAGGCATCGACGCCGAACCGACAGCAGAAAGCAGGGAAATCGGTAAGGAAATCAGCCTTGTGCTACAGATCCAGAAATGGGAAAACCTGGAAATGGAGATGATCGCTGGGAGTTTCAAAGCCGGTCGCGCCTATGGAGCAGATGCTGGAGAGCGCGCCAATCGCCTGTTCTTTAAAATGATTTATGAATTTTAGACAGGCCGTTTCGAATGGATCGAATCAAATGGATGCCGAGAAAGATGAAAAAAGATACAGCAGGCCAAGGTGTTGACCTGCTAAAGAAAACTCCCTGAACCTTGGACTAAAGTCCGCTACGGCAAAATGGATTTTGAGATCAGTTCGACACGTTCGGTGGTTCCAACACCCAACTCCAGGATCAGACCGACTCCAGGCTTGTAAAATTTGTTTTCTTCGACGCCCGGATCGAGCGGTGAGAAGTCGCGGGTGACGACACATTTGCTCTCACACGAGAAACCGAAAACTGCTTCATCTCCATTGACATGGATGACTTGCGCCACATCCTCGGCTTCTCCGACCGCAAATTCCTGCCGATAGATTTGCCCCACGGTGGATATGGCGTACATGAGAATTCCGGGCTTGGCGCCATCACGACCCACTTTAAACGATCCCGCAATCTCGACCAGTTCAGGATTGGCCGGATGGTCGCCCGAAAAGCTCTCGTAGTCCTTGACCTCTTCACCACAGTACCAAATATTGCCCTGCAAGTCTTGAGCAATCCAGTCGTCCGTGTCCTCGATCAACTCGCCATTGACCCTGACAACATCATTGACGACGATGCAAGTGACTCCTTCAATTTGCTTGGTTTTCTCTGTCACAGTCACAGTGATTTGCTGCCCGCTCCCTGCATCTTGATAGACCCATTGTGTGCGTGGAACCAGCGGCCAGTACGGGTTCGGGTCTACCGTAGCGCCAATTTGGAGCGGATTGACAAAGTTTTCTGGACGGAAACTGGGGTCGTATTGGGCTTCTCCGAGCATCGCGCAAAGGTCGCGGCGGGCATCGAACTGCTCCTGACAGAGCTGTTTGCTTTCCTTCGAGTTGGCTGTACGATCAGCCAAGCACGCCTGTCGCTCTTCGTCATCGGTTTCATTGAGGCAAACGGCTTGTGCGGTAAAGTAATCGTCTCTCTGTTCGTACCCGCAGGCAACGAATTGCGCTCTGGCCGTTGCCGAACAATAATCATTCTGGCGTCCGCCAGCCCGGCTCTCGTCATCGTCGTTGTTTGCCAAAACGGGAATCGCCGGCAACAGGCAACAAAGACCAAGGACAGTACGGGTTGCTAGTCGAAGTTGGTAAAAAGGGCCTACCTGCTGTTTCAGTTCATTGACCACATTATCAATCATGGCTCTCTCCTCTGCTTCGGTCCAATTTTCATGGCTGAGGGCGATCGATTATTCGCCATACTGTTCAAGCAAGGATGAGATTACCGGGTCAACCTGATCACAAACTGACCCCAACATGACCATTTCGCCATCTCTCTGTTCATATAACCTAATCTCTGGCAGGATCGAACTTTCTCAGAATGTGCGCCTCTAGAGACTCCTCCATCCCGCAAGCATAAGCATCAAAATTCTCATGGATTTATTTTCCCTGAAATCACCCCATTACTCCCGCTGGTTCCTGCTCGGTCTGCTGCTGGTCTTCACCCTGGTCTGGTTCAGTAATCTGGAATCCCGCAAGCTATTCCGCCCTGACGAGGGGCGTTATGCCGAGATTGCCCGCGAGATGGCCGTATCCGGAGACTGGATAACGCCGCATCTGAATGGCCTCAAATATTTCGAGAAACCGCCGCTGCAATACTGGGCGACAGCGGCGGCGTTCAAACTGTTCGGAGAACATCACTGGACGGCGCGCTGGTGGCCGGCGACCACCAGTTTTGCCTGTGTACTGCTCATGTTCTGGGTGGGGCGGCGACTCTACGATGAGGAAGTCGGTCTAGCGGCGGCAGCAGCGCTGGGCGGATGCACCTGGTTCCTCCTCAACGCGCATTTTAATGCACTGGATGCCGGGTTGACGGCGTTTCTCACCATTGCTTTGTTGAGCTTTCTGATGGCTCAACGCCCCGATGCGACTCCGGTGGCAAACCGCAATTGGATGTTGATCGTCTGGGCCGCTATGGCGCTGGCGGTACTCAGTAAGGGCCTGATCGGTATCGTGCTGCCGGGCGCAGTGTTGACGCTGTATATTCTGATCGAGCGCGACTGGCGAATGTTGACCCGCCTGCATCTGGGCAAAGGGCTAGCGTTATTTCTGTTTATTGCGGCGCCGTGGTTTATCGCAGTCTCGCTGCTCAATGACGAGTTTGCCAAATTTTTCTTTATTCACGAGCATTTCGCGCGGTTCACCACCGATGTTCACCGGCGCACAGGCGCCTGGTGGTATTTCGTTCCTGAACTCTTGATCGGTTCGATGCCATGGCTACCGTTTATCGCGGTGCGGTTGCGCGACGGTTGGCGGCGCGAAGGGGAGCGGGGAATGCTACAACCTTTGCGATTGTTGTTGATTTGGGCGACCTTCATTTTCGTCTTCTTCAGCGTCTCGCATTCCAAGTTACCCTCTTATATCCTGCCGATCTTCCCGGCGCTGGCGCTGTTCGCCGGAGTGGAGATGCAGCGGATGGAGCCGAAGCGCCTAAGTCGTTTGGCCTGGGGATTGGCGGCGATCGGCGGTTTACTACTTTTGCTGATCCTGCTTGGCGGCGAACATCTGGCTCAAGCATTTTCCAACGATGCATCACCGTTCGAGATGGTGCGCACCCTTGTTCCTTGGCTCCTGGCTTCTATCGCGACCTTTACAGCGGGCGCGGGTGCGGCAGCGGGTTTATTTCGCCAAACCTCGCGCAATGCCGGCATCATCGCGCTGGCTCTGGGTAGTCTTAGCGCAGGTATTCTGGTCATGAACGGTCATAATGAGCTATCCCGGTTATACTCCGCAGATCAAATTGTTCAGGAAATCGAAGCCGAACATGGCCCCTTTGACCCTAGCGCACCGTTCTACAGCATCCAAATGCATGATCAGACGTTGCCGTTCTATCTCAAGCGCCCGGTTACCCTGGTGCAATACACTGACGAGTTTGCTCTGGGACTGGCGGCTGAACCGGAGAAGGGTATTGCGAAGGTTGAGGACTGGAAATCCCGCTGGCGTGCGCTGGAGAAGGGTTATGCCATTATGAATCATCATAATTACCAACACTTCACCGCAGAAGGTTTACCCATGCGCCTTCTGGCCCGCGACCCGCGCCGCGTGATCGTGAGCCGCCAATGAACCTAGCCAGTTTCGCCTTGATCCTGACCGGCGTGTTACTCAACGCCACTGCGCAACTACTGTTGAAAGCAGGAACCAATACGCTGGGGGTGATTAGCCCGACTGTCGCCAACGCCCTCCCACTCGCCAGTTCTATCGTGACCAATCCGCATTTCCTCGGTGGTTTCGCCTGCTATGGCGTTAGCGTTCTGGTGTGGATTCTGGCCCTGTCCCGGGTGCCGGTGAGCATCGCCTACCCCATGCTCTCTATCGGCTATGTGGTCAACGCCCTGGCCGCCAGCTATTTGTTCGGCGAGGCGCTCACCAGTGGGCGCTGGCTCGGCATTAGCTGCATCATCGTTGGCGTGGTTCTGCTTGCGAGATCCTGAGATGTCATCACTACCCTATTTGCCTTTCGCCCGACCGACCCTGGACGAAGACACCATCGCCGGTGTGGCCGAAGTGCTGCGTTCCGGCTGGATTACGACCGGGCCTCAAGTCAAAAAATTCGAGGCGGCGCTCTCCTATTATCTGGATGGCCGGCCGGTGCGGGTGCTGAATTCAGCCACGTCCGCGCTGGAAGTCGCTTTGCAATTGTGCGGCATCGGTCCCGGCGCGGAGGTCATTACGCCCTCGCAAACTTTCTTCGCTGCGCCAAACATGATCGCCAAGGTGGGGGCGACGCCGGTATTCGTCGATGTGGAGCTAATCAGCCGCAATCTGGATTTCGACGCTGTGGAACGAGCGATTACCCCCCATACCCGGGCGATCATGCCGACCCACTTCGCCGGGTTGCCGGTCGATATGGACCGTCTTTACGCCATCGCCCGTCAGCATCGGCTGCGGGTCATTGAGGATGCCGCTTTGGCCATTGGCTCCAGTTGGCGCGGACGACGAATCGGCAGTTTCGGCGATCTGACGGTGTTCAGTTTTCATCCTAATAAAAACATGACGGCGATTGAAGGCGGCGCGCTGGTGTTGAACGACGAGATCGAGGCGCGCGAGGTGGAAATGCTGCGTTTCCACGGCATCACCCGATTATCTGATGGCACCCGTAATGTCACTTTTCCTGGCGGCAAGTTCAACCTGCCCGATGTCAACGCCCGGATTGGTTCTGGCCAACTGGCCCGGCTGGATGCGTTCAACGCTCGGCGCCGCGAATTGGTCGCGGAGTATTTTCGGCTGTTCCCCACCACCCCGCCCTGTTTGTTACCGCATCCTGGCTATCCTGGCGATGAAGCTGGCCACAGTTGGAATCTGTTTGCGCCATTGTTGCCGCTGGACCAGATGACCATAGATCGTCAGCAATTTCGCGCTGCGCTCGAAGCACGCGGCATTGGCACTGGCATCTCCTATGAGGCGGCGCACCTGACAACGTTGTTCCGTCGATACGGTCACTACGAGGGGGAGTTGCCAAACACCGAACGAATTGCCCGTGAAACGGTGACGCTGCCTCTGTTTCCGGCGATGACCCTCGCTGATGTGGAGCGGGTTTGCCAGGCGGTCGGCGAGGTGTTGGTTGATGGGAGTTTGCGATGAATGCTCCCCAACTCTCCGTGATCATTCCGGTTTACAACGAGCAGGAGACGCTGCCCGCCTTGTTTGCGCGGCTTTACCCCGCCCTGGACGCCTTGGGCGTCGCCTATGAAGTGCTGTTCATCAACGATGGCAGTCGCGACCGTTCGGCGGCGTTGTTGAAAGACCAGTTTCAGGTTCGGCCCGACGTGACGCGGGTGATTCTGTTCAACGCGAATTGTGGCCAGCATACGGCGATCATAGCCGGGTTTGAATATTGCCGAGGTGAGCGGGTGGTGACCCTGGACGCCGATTTGCAGAATCCGCCCGAGGAGATTGGCAAGCTGTTGGCGGCGATGGATCAGGGCCATGATTATGTCGGCAGCATTCGCCAGACCCGCGAGGATAGTCTGTGGCGGCATGTGGCTTCCAAGCTCATGAATGGGTTGCGCGAGCGGATTACCAAAATCCGCATGACCGACCAGGGTTGCATGTTGCGCGCCTACAGCCAGTCGATTGTCAAAGCGATTGTGTCCACCCGCGAGGTCAGTACGTATATCCCGGCGTTGGCCTATACTTTCGCCGCCAACCCGACCGAGGTTGTGGTCACCCACGCCGAGCGCGCCGCCGGTGAATCGAAGTATTCAATGTACAAGCTGATCCGGCTTAACTTCGATCTGGTTACCGGTTTCTCGGTCGTTCCCTTACAGATATTCTCGCTGGCTGGAATTGCCCTTTCACTGGCGTCGGCGGGGTTTGTGGTGTTCCTGGCGATTCGCCGGATCATCGTTGGGCCGGAGGCCGAGGGGTTGTTCACCCTGTTTGGCATCAATTTCCTGCTGATCGGCATTCTGTTGTTCGGGATTGGCCTGCTGGGCGAATACGTCGGGCGGATTTATCAGCAGGTGCGCGAGCGTCCGCGCTTCACCATCCAGGCTATTTTGGAGCAGCGTGAAGAAAATTGACGTAGCCGTTACCTTCTCTTCCAATGCTAATCATTTTTCTGGAATCCAGCAAAGGCTCTTCTCCATGCCGCTGTTTAACCTTATTCAAAAGCTGTTGATGCCCCTGGTTTTGCTAATGGCGCTGGCTACGAGCAACGTCCGGGCTGATATTTTTGCAGAGGGTGACCTGCTCATGTTGCAAGCAGCGCCTGGCGTCATTCATTTCGATTCCGACCCCGAACATGCCAAGTATTCGTGGCTGGTCGGTTTGGAATGGCAGGCGCCTTCGCGCTGGTTGGCGGGAGCGTCCTATTTCAACAACAGCTTCAACCAGAAATGCCAGTACCTCTACCTTGGCAAATCCTGGCCGCTGGAATCGATCGACGAAAACCTTTACTTCAAGCTGACCGGCGGCGTCCTGTTCGGTTACAAGGAGCCTTACGAAGACAAAATTCCATTGAACAACAATGGCGTTGCGCCAGGCGCTGTGCCGGGTATCGGCTACAAATACGGTGATTTCAATGTTCAACTCAATCTGCTAGGCGGTGCCGGGCTGATGTTTACCTTTGGCTATAATATATTGAAATTTTAGATTTTTTGTTGATTCGGGGTTTGAGTGTCAAACAAGGCCAGCGTGGCTTCGATGCGTTCCGCGTGATGTCCGGAATTTGGAGGCGTTCGGCGGCGGTCGGCCACCCGTTCCTCGCGGGTTTCTCGGGCAATGACTTCGTATAGCACCGCCTGTTTGTCATCGCCACGTCGCAGGATGCGGCCTAAACGCTGGATAAATTCCCGCGCGGAAGCGCTCCCCGATAAGATCACGCCAATGGAAGCGTCTGGAACATCCACACCTTCGTTAAGCACGTTGCTGGTCACGATGGCGGTATAGGCGCTGGATTTGAAGCGCTCCAGAATATCCTGGCGCTCCTTTACCATCGTCTGATGGGTCAGACAGGGAATCAGGAATCGTTGGGCAATCTCGTAGGCTGTGGCGTTGTCTTCGGTGAAAATCACCGTCTTGGCGCCGGGATGGTTGGCGAGAATCATGCCCAGCGCACGGAGTTTGGCGGGGGTGGCGTGCGCAATGCGCCGCGCCTCACGATGAGCGCGCATGGCGCGGCGGCCTTCGACGCTGCGCGCCGAGAGCATGATAAAGCGGTTCCAACCCTCCAAAGAACTTAATGACAGCCGGTTGGCTTGCAGAAAGGTATTGCGGTCTTCCAACGCCTGTTGATAAGCAGCACGCTCGGCAGGTGAGAGATCGACATGCACCGACCGGATTTGAAATGCAGCCAACACGTTGCCGGCTAATTGTTCCGGATGCCGGCGGTAAACGATCGGGCCGATCAACTCCAGTAAATCGGCATCGCGGCCATCGCTGCGTTCGGGCGTAGCCGTCAAGCCCAGCCGGTAGGGGGCCAGCGAGAATTCGGCGATGCTGCGGTAGAACTCGGAGGGCAGGTGATGCGCCTCGTCGAAGATCAACAGGCCAAAGCGGTCGCCCAGCCGGTCGATGTGGCGGGCCGCGGAATCATAGGTAGCGATGGTTAACGGTTGTGGTTCGTGATAGCCGCCGCCGATCAAACCGATCTCCTGGTCGGGGAATGCCGCCCGCAGTAAGGCATACCATTGATGCATCAAATCCAGGGTGGGAACCATGATCAAACCATCGCGCCGGGTCCAGCTCAACGCCAACAGCCCAACCAGCGTTTTGCCGGCGCCGGTGGGCAACACAATCACACCTCGCCCTTTCGCCGCTTGCCAGGCGGTCAATGCCTCCCGCTGATGGGGATAGGGATTCATCTCCAGAGTGCAAATCAGTTCCCGGCGCTGGTAACGCGGTGCTTTATTCCGCGCTAGCTCGCCTTTGAGCGGCCCGATGATCGCGTTGTAGGAATGGGCTGGAGCGCGATAAGCCTCGACGCGGGGGTCGTATTGAAACCAGGTTTCCAGGCCGGGCGGTAACTCGGCTACGCCTTCCAGTAGCAGGGTACCCCGGTCGAAGCGTAATTGGCGTTCAGTATCGCTATCTCCCGTGCGGTAGATGCCCGGGGAGTCGTGGGTCCGGTTTTTCATTGTCCTGGTTGCGGTGGCGGTTGACCGCCTGTGACTCAATCCGTATTGCAAACAAAGAATCGTGAATTTCTATTGAGTATACCGTTCCTCAGCCGATTCTGAACCAGCAATTCCCGGCTCATAAAAAAACCCCGCTGGAGCGGGGTTTTTTGATCCTGGGCTGCGAGACGCAGGGTGCTTACATCATGTCGCCCATGCCGCCCATGCCGCCCATGCCGCCCATGCCGCCCATGCCGCCGCCCATGCCGCCGCCGGACTCCTTCTTCGGCAGTTCGGCGATCATCGCCTCAGTGGTGATCAGCAGCGCCGCTACGGAAGCTGCATTCTGCAATGCGGAGCGGGTGACCTTGGTGGGGTCAAGGATACCCATTTCAACCATGTCGCCATACTCACCCGTCGCGGCGTTATAGCCATAGTTGCCAGAATTTTGCAGAACTTTGTCCATAACGACCGAAGGCTCGTCTCCCGCATTGGCGACGATCTGACGCGCAGGTTCTTCCATGGCGCGCAGCGCAATCGATACGCCTACATCCTGATCGGAATTGTCACCTTTCAGGCCCTTGATTGTCTGCAAGGCGCGAACCAGCGCAACGCCGCCACCGGCGACCACGCCTTCTTCAACCGCCGCGCGCGTTGCGTGCAGCGCATCTTCAACGCGGGCTTTCTTTTCCTTCATTTCGATCTCGGTCGCTGCGCCGACCTTGATCACTGCCACGCCGCCAGCCAACTTAGCCACGCGCTCCTGCAATTTCTCACGGTCGTAATCGGAGGTCGCTTCCTCGATCTGCCGGCGGATCTGCTCGACCCGACCTTGAATTTCATCAGTCCGGCCAGCGCCATCGATAACGGTCGTATTCTCCTTGCCAACCACAATTTTGCGGGCAGTGCCCAGATCGGACAGAGTCGCCTTTTCCAGCGTTAAGCCAACTTCCTCGGAGATCACCTGGCCGCCGGTCAGAATGGCGATATCTTGCAACATGGCCTTGCGGCGGTCGCCGAAACCAGGCGCCTTGACCGCAGCAACCTTGACGATGCCGCGAATGGTGTTGACCACCAGAGTCGCCAGCGCTTCGCCTTCCACATCCTCGGCGACGATCAGCAGCGGCTTGCTGGCTTTCGCTACGCCTTCCAGCAGCGGCAGCAGATCACGGACGTTAGAAATCTTCTTGTCATACAGCAGGATGTAGGGGGATTCCAGCTCCGCGCTCATGCTCTGCTGGTTGTTGATGAAGTAGGGCGAAATATAGCCGCGATCAAACTGCATGCCTTCCACGACATCCAGCTCGTTGTCCAGGCTCTTGCCTTCCTCAACGGTAATCACGCCTTCCTTACCGACTTTCTTCATCGCATTAGCGATGATCTGGCCAATCGCATCGTCGGAATTGGCGGAAATGGTGCCGACTTGGGCAATCGCCTTGTCGTCGGTGCAGGGCTTGGACAGCTTCTTCAGCTCTTCGACGGTAGCAGCGACCGCCTTGTCGATACCACGCTTGAGATCCATCGGGTTCATGCCGGCAGCCACGGCCTTCATGCCCTCGCGGACAATCGCCTGGGCCAGCACGGTAGCGGTCGTGGTGCCATCGCCAGCGACGTCCGAGGTCTTTGACGCAACTTCTTTCACCATCTGCGCGCCCATGTTCTCGAACTTGTCTTCCAGTTCGATTTCCTTGGCGACCGACACGCCATCCTTGGTGACGGTGGGAGCGCCGAAAGATTTGTCCAACAACACGTTACGGCCCTTGGGGCCCAGGGTGACCTTGACCGCGTTGGCCAGAACATTGATGCCGCGCACCATACGCGAACGGGCGTCGTCACTGAACTTAACGTCTTTTGCAGCCATGTTTAATTCCTCTAAAACCAGTTTGGGATGTTCGAATGCAGAAATTCAGGGAGAACGCTTACTTCTCGATGACCGCCATGATTTCGTCTTCGCGCATAACGATCAGATCTTCGCCGTCTACCTTGACTTCGCTACCCGAATACTTACCGAACAGGACCAGGTCGCCCGCCTTGACATCCAGTGGCCGCACATCGCCATTCTCCAGCAACTTGCCGCGACCTACCGCCATTACCGTGCCGCGCGAAGGCTTCTCGGCGGCGGTGCCCGGCAGGACGATACCGCCCGGACTCTTGGTTTCTTCTTCAACACGCTTGATTAGCACCCGATCATGCAACGGACGAATGTTCATGGATGAAATCTCCTTGGGATAATGTTCGGTAACTTGAGGTTGACGTTACTTTGTTAGCACTCAACCCTGGTGAGTGCTAATCATAGTCAGCGAAAAATCGCTGTCAAGGGGTTGACCGTGAAGTGGGGCGAGATCCAGGAAATTTCAAGGGAGCGCGTTGAAGAAAATTGGCGGGATTAAGAGTCTATCGTTAGGCTTGGATGGTCGAATGACATGGCATCATGATTTCAAGGGGGAAACCTTCATGGATAATCAACCGTTGGTGGTCTATTGCACCTGTCCGGATCAGACGGTCGCCGAACAGATTGCCGAAACCACGGTCAGTGAGCGGCTGGCTGCTTGCGTCAATCTCGCGCCGGGACTGACCTCGATTTATCGCTGGAAAGGTGGAGTGCAACGGGATTCGGAGTGGCTGCTAATCATTAAAACCCGCGGCAAGGTTTATCCGCTATTAGAGGCGCGTATCCGTGAATTGCATCCTTACGACACGCCGGAAATCATCGCCTTGCCGATTCAAACCGGTTCGGCAGCCTATCTGGACTGGATTACCGACAACACCGGGGCGCCGTTATGAAACGATTTGACCCTGTCTGGCCCTGGCTAGCATTGCTGTTAGCGCTGTTGACAGGGCCGGCAACGGGTGGAAGCGGGTTATTTGACCGCTTCGGCAGCGCCTCCGGGGAGCGGATTCTCGATGCCGACCAGGCGTTCCAACTCACCATTACCGCGTCGGATCCGCGCACTCTCCAGGCCCGCTGGATCATTGCCCCCGGTTATTACCTCTATCGCGACAAGTTTAAACTGGAGCTGATTAACGCTCAGGGCATCGCTATCGCCAGCACTGGGATTCCTCCTGGCGAACGGAAGGACGACCCTTATTTTGGCCCGCAGCAAATATTTCACGGCGAGGCGCAAGTGATCGTCCGTTTGCAACGCGACCCAAACAGTACTGGCGAAGTGGAGGTAAAGGCCAGTTACCAGGGTTGCGCGGAAGTCGGCGTTTGCTATCCGCCATTGAAACGGACGGTCGCAGTCGCTTTGCCCGCCATGACCTCACCTCCCAATTTCCCCTCAAACGGCCAGGAGGCGCAAACCATATCCCCTACCTCCCTTTCCATAAAGGGCGAAGGCGCGCCAGAGGCGGAACAGGATCGGTTAGCGCGTTTGCTGAATGAACAGCGCTTTCTAGCGATTCCGGCTTTTTTCGGCTTCGGATTACTGCTGGCGTTTACGCCCTGCGTATTTCCCATGGTGCCGATTCTGTCCAGCCTGATTGCCGGTCAAGGCGCGAATCTGACTCGCCGACGGGCGTTGCTATTGGCCTTGACCTATGTATTGGCCATGGCGGCGACCTATACCGTCGCTGGGGTGTTGGCGGCGTTGCTTGGGCAGAATTTGCAAGCCTGGTTCCAGAGTCCCTGGGTGATCAGCATGTTCAGCGGGTTATTCGTGTTGCTGGCGTTGTCCATGTTCGGTTTTTACGACTTGCAATTACCGGCTTTCCTGCAGCACCGGTTGGCGGAATGGAGCAATCACCAACGCGGTGGCCGCTATGCTGGAGTGGCGGTGATGGGCTTCTTGTCCGCATTGATTGTTGGACCGTGCGTAGCTCCGCCATTGATCGGCGCGCTCAGTTTCATTGCAGTCACTGGCGATGTGTTGCTGGGCGCAGCCACCCTGTTCGTCATGAGTCTGGGTATGGGCGCGCCTTTGTTGATTATCGGCGCATCGACGGGTCACTGGTTGCCGCGCGCCGGGCATTGGATGGAGCGGATCAAGGCTATTTTTGGGGTGTTGCTGCTGGCGGTCGCCTTATGGCTCTTGGAACGCATTCTACCCGCAGCGCTGAGTATGGTGCTTTGGGCGACGCTCTTGATCGTTACCGCTACTTACATGGGCGCCTTGCAACCGCTCATCCATGGCGCGCCGCCCTGGCGGATGCTGGTCAAGGGTCTGGGTACGGTCTTATTGGTTTACGGCGTCTTGCTGTTGGTAGGGGTCGCTGGCGGCGGACGCGATCCCTGGCAACCGCTGCGCGGCGTCAGCTTTATCACCAGCGCCGCCGGTGAAGCGCCAGCACCGCTCTTCCAGCCGGTCAAAACTGTTACCGATATCGACCAAGTCTTGCACGAAGCTGCGGGGCGTCCCGTGATGCTGGATTTCTACGCCGACTGGTGCGTAACCTGTAAAGAGCTGGAACGCGACACCTTCAGCGATCCTGCGGTGCGCGCGGCATTGAAAAACATCGTGGCCTTACAAGCTGATGTTACTGCCCATGATGACGCCGACCGGGCACTGCTCAAGCGCTTCAATATTGTCGGCCCCCCAGCCATGCTGTTTTTCGGAGCGGATGGTCGGGAACGCCGCGAATACCGGATAGTGGGGTTTATGAACGCCAGCGATTTCAATCAGCATTTGCAAGCAGCATTTTGAATCGTTGGCAAGCTAACGCCTACATTCACCCCAACCAGCGCCGCGCGTTGCGAAACAGGCGCAACCAGGGACCGTCCTCGCCCCAGCCATCGGGATGCCAGGAATATTGCACGGTGCGGAACAGGCGCTCTGGATGCGGCATCATGATCGTAAACCGTCCATCACGGCTGCATAAACCGGCAACTCCACTGGGCGAGCCGTTAGGATTGGCGGGATAGCGCTCAGTTGGCGAGCCCGCATGGCTGACAAAACGCACAGTGACCAGACCCGCCGTTAACGCTGCTTCCAGATCGCCAGGCTCGCGAAATTCCGCACGACCCTCGCCATGCGCCACGGCGATCGGCAAGCGCGAACCTTCCATCCCATGCAGGAACAGCGACGGCGATGGCAAAACCTCCACCAGACTCAAACGCGCCTCAAACTGCTCAACCCGGTTGCGGACAAAGCGTGGCCAGAGTTCCGTTCCAGCGATCAACTCATGCAGGTTGGAAAGCATTTGGCAACCGTTGCAGACGCCGAGTCCAAAGCTGTCCGGGCGCGCAAAGAACGCGGTGAACTCGTCCCGGGCGCGGGCGTTGAACAGAATCGATTTAGCCCACCCTTCTCCGGCGCCCAGAACGTCCCCGTAGGAAAATCCGCCGCAGGCAACGATGCCCTGAAAACCCGCCAGCGTCGCTCGGCCCGCGATGAGATCGCTGGTATGGATATCCACCGCCGCAAAACCGGCCCGGTCAAAAGCCGCCGCCATTTCTATCTGACCGTTGACTCCCTGTTCGCGCAGAACGGCGATACGCGGACGTTCGCCATTGGCGATATACGGCGCGGCGACATCCGCCGCTGGATCGAACGTCAAGCTGACCTGCAACCCCGGGTCACTGGGATCGCAGGCGCTAGCAAAGGCTTCATGGGCACAGTCGGGATCATCGCGCAACGCCTGCATCTGATAACTGGTTTCCGACCACAAGCGGCGCAGTTCGACCCGATCAGCGGCAAACGCGACTTCGCCGGCATGACACAGGATCAATCGGTCATGCGGATTCAGCGTACCGATCAGATGGCTGCATTCGCCCAGGCCAGCGGCGGCCAAGCACGCCAATACGGTCGAACGCTCGGCGGTGCGCATCTGCACGACTGCACCCAGTTCCTCAGTAAACAGCGCTGGCAACAGTTCCTCGCCCAGATCATCCAGTAACACCGTGACTCCGCAGCCGCCGGCGAACATCATTTCCGCCAGCGTCGCCAGCAACCCGCCGTCCGAACGGTCATGGTAGGCGAGTAACCGACCGGCGGCGTTGAGTTCCTGAATAACGGTGAAGAACGCCTTGAGCGTTTCAGGCGCGTCCACATCCGGAGTTTCAGCATCGTCACGGGGATAAACCTGGGCCAGCGTTGACCCGCCCAACCGATTTTTCCCACAACCCAGGTCAATCAACAGCAGATCGGTATCGCCGCGATCCGTACGCAATCGCGGCGTCAAGGTGCGGCGCACATCCTGCACCGGGGCGAAGGCGGAGACAATCAGCGACAAAGGCGCAACGACGCTCCGGCGCTCGCCCCTCTCCTCCCAAACGGTCTTCATCGACAGCGAATCCTTGCCCACGGGAATGGCGACGCCTAGCGCCGGACACAGATCTAGACCCACGGCCTGCACGGTGTCAAACAAACCGGCGTCCTCGCCAGGATGACCCGCCGCCGCCATCCAGTTGGCGGATAATTTGACATCGCCCAGTTTCTCGATACGCGCCGCTGCGATATTGGTCAGCGCCTCGCCCACCGCCATGCGCCCCGAGGCCGGCGCGTTCCACACCGCTAAAGGGGTTCGCTCGCCTATCGCCATGGCCTCGCCGGTGTAAACATCAAAGCTGGTCACGGTGACCGCCACATCGCTAACCGGAACCTGCCACGGTCCGACCATCTGATCCCGGCAGACCAGACCGGTCACCGTGCGGTCGCCAATAGTGATCAGGAAACTCTTATCCGCCACGGCGGGAAAGCTCAGCACCCAGGCGACCGCTTCCGGCAGGGCAATAGCAGGAGAGGTAACATCCCGCTGGCGGGGTGGATGGGCAACCCGTTCAACGTTGCGCACCATTTTCGGTGGTTTGCCGAATAGCACATTCATCGGCAGATTCACCGGCTGGTTAGCGAACTGTTCATCGTGAAGCGTCAGCTGCGACTCTTCAGTGGCCACGCCAATCACGGCATACGGGCAATGCTCCCGTTCGCACAGCGCCTTGAAATTCGTTAATCCTGCTGACGCGATGGCCAGTACATAACGCTCCTGGGCCTCGTTGCACCAGATTTGCGTGGGTGACATGCCCGGATCGGCGCTGGGAATCTCGCGCAGTTCAAAACGCCCGCCCCGTTTTGCGCCATGGATGATTTCCGGCGCGGCGTTGGACAGGCCGCCGGCGCCCACATCATGAATGGAGAGAATGGGATTATCCGCGCCTAATGCGACGCACTGGTCAATCACTTCCTGGACGCGCCGCTGCATTTCCGGATTACCCCGTTGCACCGAGGCAAAATCCAGGTCTTCTTGAGAGCTGCCCGCCGCCATGCTGGACGCTGCGCCGCCGCCCAGGCCAATCAACATCGCTGGTCCGCCGAGCGCGACAATAGCGGTTCCCGGCGGCAAAGCAGCCTTGTGAACATGCGGCTCGCGGACATTGCCCAAGCCACCGGCGATCATGATCGGCTTATGATAGCCGCGCCGCTGACCGTCCGGGCCATCCTGCTCAAACGTGCGAAAGTAACCGGCCAGATTGGGTCGGCCAAACTCGTTATTAAATGCCGCCGCGCCCAGCGGGCCCTCCAGCATGATGTCCAGCGCGGAAACGATGCGTTCGGGCTTGCCGTAATCGTCCTCTTCCCAGGGCTGGATAAAATGGGGAATGCGCAAATGGGAAACCGAAAAGCCGCATAAGCCAGCCTTGGGTTTCGCGCCGCGTCCGGTCGCGCCTTCATCGCGGATTTCCCCGCCAGCGCCGGTCGCCGCGCCGGGAAAGGGCGAAATCGCCGTCGGATGGTTGTGGGTTTCCACTTTCATCAGGATATGGACATCCTCCGGATGATAGCGGTATTGACGATCACTGGCGTCGGGGAAGAAGCGTCCGGCAGGGAAACCGGTCATGACCGCTGCGTTGTCGCTGTAGGCCGATAGCACATCCGCAGGATGGCGTTCATGGGTATGGCGAATCATGGCGAACAGGGAGTACGCCTGGGGTTGGCCGCCAATAATCCAATCTGCGTTAAAAATCTTGTGCCGACAGTGTTCGGAATTGGCCTGAGCGAACATCATCAGCTCCACATCCGTGGGGTTGCGCTCCAGGCGCAGGAAGCTCTCCTGTAAATAATCGATTTCATCATCCGACAAGGCCAGACCCAGCGCAAGATTAGCGCCCGCCAGAGCATCGCGCCCGCCGTTCAGCACATCCACCGTAGTCAGCGGCGTTGGTTGCGCCTGGCGAAACAGCAACGCCGGATCATCACCGGGCTCCAGCACCGTTTCCGTCATCCGGTCATGCAGCAGGGGTTTCAGCGCCGCTAATTCACGCTCGCTGAGCGACCGCTCAAATTCCAGGTAATAGGCAATGCCGCGTTCAATGCGGCGCACCCGATGCAGGCCGCAGTTACGCGCAATATCGGTGGCCTTTGACGACCAGGGGGAAATGGTTCCAGGCCGGGGAATGGCCAGGAACAGAGGCGCGCCGGTAGGCGTTCCTTGCGCTTCGACCTGGCTCTGGCCGATTAGGGTCAACTGATGCGATACAAACTTTCTGGGGCCATAGTCAAGCAACTGGTCCAATACCTCGCGATCTGGCAGGGTCAGCGCGCCATCGACAAAATGCGTGAATTCAGCATAAACACGGGTGATGGCGGGAACTTGCAGGCGCAAGGCCGCCAGCAGTTTCTCCAGACGGAAGGGCGACAGAGCGGGGCTTCCACGGAAACGATGCATCGCGAACACTCTCCTAAGTCGGAAGGGGAACGCAGAATGATAGCAGTATTCCCAATTCGCTTTTAGCGGGTGATTAGACCCACCGTCCATCAGGTTTGAATTAGAAGCTGTATGAGAACCCCTTGCCCACTATTTTTATATGCATTTTTCCCTGTCCAACAGGCAATGATTCTCAGTGCCTGCTGTTTCTACCTGTATCGTGGAGTGTTCTACGCCAAAGCGGTCGTGGAGATGATCCTGAAGTTCTCTTAGAAAATGATTGCTCGCCGAGTCGTCGTTCACCACGAGGTGGACCGTCAGAGCGACTTCAGTCGTGCTCAGCGGCCAAACATGTAGGTCATGGAGATGAGATACATTTTCCAGGCCGGTGAGATATTGCTTGATTCCGGCCATGTCGATGCCTTCGGGCACGGCGTCGATGGCGTGATCGATCGAATCTTGGAGCAACCTCCAGGTCCCCACCAGGATCACGGCGACAATGATGAGGCTGATCGCCGGATCGATCCATAGCCAGCCTTTGATCATGATGACAAGGCCCGCGATAGTGACGCCGAGCGAAATGCCTGCATCCGCCGCCATATGCAGAAATGCGCTCCTGAGATTCAAATCACTTTTCTGGCCAGAGAAAAAAAGAAAAGCAGTTAATGTGTTGATGACAACGCCAATGGCTGCAACCAGAATGACAACTATGCCTTCGACCGGCTTTGGGTTAAAAAAACGACTCATCGCTTCCCATGTAATCCCGCCAAGCGCAATGAACAACAGGATAGCGCTGGTCAACGACGCCATGATGGTGACCTTGCGGTATCCATAGGTTCTTTTTTCCGTTGAGGCTTTTTTCGCCAGCAGGATTGCGCCCCACGCCAGCAGCAGGCTGAGCACATCGCTTAAATTATGTCCTGCGTCCGCGATCAGCGCCAGGGAGCCAGAGAACATCCCATAACCGGCTTCGACGACGACAAAAATGATATTCAAGGCAATCCCTATCGCAAAGGCGCGATGATAATTGCCGATTTGATGATGGTGACTCTCGGACACGCCTTTTCCTGAAAGATTGAGAGGCGCTTTTGTACAGCCTCTTAGGTTGGTCCCAAGCATAAACTCAAAGCGGTCAGGGGGAGGCGGGCGTTAGCCTGTGACATCACAAGCACCATCACAAGAGTAGCGGCTAGGTCTTTGTATTGGCTGACAGGGCGTTAAGACGGTTAGGCTGCTGGCCAGCATCGCCTACTTCCCCACCCGCAACAACCCGCTTAGGCCCTGCTGATCGAGAAAGATATTAGCGCGTTCCCGAATGGCGGCCGCCGTATCGAGTTCAAGAACCTCAGCCAGCAGCGTCTGGGTTTCCTCATAACGGATACTGCGAATCATCCATTTGATCTTGAGCAAACTGCCCAGATTCATACTCAGACTGTCCACGCCCATCGCCAGCAAGAGCAGCGCCGCCGCCGGATCGCCGGCCATTTCGCCACAAACGCTGATGGGCCGACCCGCCGCGCGTGATTGTTCGATGACATGACGGGTTGCCGCCAGCACCACCGGGTGCAGGGAATCGTACAGCTTGGCCACTCGGTCGTTGTTTCGATCCACCGCCAGTAGATACTGGGTCAAATCATTGCTGCCGATCGAGGCGAAATCGACCATACGAATCAGCTGATCAATCTGCCAAACCGCGGAAGGCACCTCAACCATGATGCCAATCGGTGGCATCCGCACTGGAACCCCCTCCTCCTGCAATCCCTCCTTGGCGCAGTTCAACAGATCCAAGGCATCCCGCAATTCGCTGACCGTACTGATCATGGGCAACAGAATCGACAGATTGGCATAAGCGGTTCCGGCCCGTAGCATGGCGCGTAACTGAGTCTTGAACAAGTCGGGCTGATCCAGGCTGATCCGAATGCCCCGCCAGCCCAGGAATGGATTTTGTTCAGCGATCGGAAAATAAGGCAAGGGCTTGTCGCCGCCGATATCCAGGGTGCGCAACACGACCGGATGCGGATCCATGATGCGCAGCACCCGCGTGTAGATGGTGGTCTGCTCTTCTTCGTTCGGAAAGCGGTCGCGCAGGAAAAAGTGCAATTCCGAGCGATACAGCCCGATTCCTTGCACACCGCTGTTGCGCGCAGCGGCGATGTCAGCGAACAACCCAGAGTTGGCGTGTAGATCGACGCGATGGCCATCCAACGTTTCCGCCGGCAGATCGCGCAGATGCTGCAAGCCGCGCGACAGCTCAGCCTCCTCATTGATCAGCTTCAAATATTCCTGGCGCAGCGGCGGACTGGGCTGGATGCACACCCGCATCGTATAGCCGTCCACCGCCACTTCACGGCCATTCAAACGCCCTGGCGGCAGATTACTGACCCCAAAAACCGCCGGAATGCCCAATCCTCGCGCCAGGAGGGCAACGTGCGAGGTGCTGGTGCCGCGTACTGAAACCAGGCCCTTGATCTTTTCCTGGGGCACATCCAGCAATTGCGAAACGCTGATCTCATCGCCCATCAGGATCGTATTGTCAGGATAGTCACGGTTGACGATCTGTTCGTCCTGCAAACGATCGAGCAGGCGTTGCCCAAGGTCAAGGATATCGGCGGCGCGCTCGCGCAGGTAGGGATCGTCCATTTCCGCGAAGATGTTCGCGTATTCCAGCACGGTGGCGCGCAACGCACCCGGCGCCCAGTTACCGGCCTGAATTCGCTCCAGGGTGCCATTCACCAGGCTGTCGCTGCTCAACAACAGAGCGTAGGCGTCAAACAAGGCTCGGTCGCCGGCGGACAGCAACAAACGCATTCGCTCGCTAAGACGCTGCAATTCCGCCAGCTCCGCCGCTACAGCTTGGCGAAAGCGCGCGGCCTCGGCTTCGGGATTATCAATATCCTTATCAGGCGCCCGCTCCAGCGCGGTCGCGGGAAACACCACAACCGCCTCGCCCAATGCGACCCCTCGCGCGCTGGCCACGCCTTCAAGAAACAGAGTGCCGGACAAGGCGTCATCGCCCAAACGCTCCAACGCTTGGCGGATCTCGACCTGAGTGATGCAGCCGGCTAATTGCGCCGCCAGGGTGACCAGAAAGGACTCTTCATCAGCGGTGTACTTGCGTTGTTCGCGCTGCTGCGCCACCAACACGCCCAGCACCTTGCGCCGGCGGATAATGGGTACGCCGATGAATCCGTGGAAGGGCGCTTCACCGGTGGCGGCGATGTAACGGAAGGCGGGGTGGGCGGGAGCGTTATCGACATTGACTGGCTCCGCCCGACTGGCGGCCAGTCCGGTCAATCCCTGATCGAATTTGAGTCGCACCTTGCCGACCGCGCCGGGTCGCAGGCCATCGGTAGCCATCAACACATGTTCGCCGCGTGTATGATCCGTCATATACACCGAACAGACATCAGTATGGATAGCGCCCTTGACTTCAACCACAATCAGATTAAGCGCCTCGCTCAGATTGCGGGTGGCGTTAATGTCCTGCACGATGCGCCGCAGAATATCCAGCATGGAGCCGTCCTCAACAGGCAACAGAGACTGAGAAACCGTTCAAGCTTTTTTTAAAATATAGCTATCAATGAAGTTACTTTCTCAAAGCGGGGGCTATCGGCGCCGGCTGGCCATAGCAGTATGCGGCGGTCGAACCTCCTGGCTGTCATCCAGAACCACCGTATCCGGAAAATCAAGCGCTGGCGAAGCAACAGCTTTTTCCAAGGCGCAACGCCGGGTCGCAACGACCATTCGAGTGATGACCGGATTCTGGGTATTCTCCATCTGGCGCATTTGCAGAACTGTTACCTGCTGAATGCTGGCGTTAGCGCGCGGCGGCTCAATACTTCGGGATCGGATCGGAGATGACCAGGTTTCCCGGTCTGGTGGATCGCATAAGACAGACTCGATGCGCCGGATCGCGGACGATCGCCGGGGTGACGATGCAACCGGCAGAAACGGCGCCAGCTCATGCAAGGCTCGCCAGTAAACGTGGCGCTTGAACGCCACCACGGCGTGTAACGGATACCAGTAATCGACCCACTGCCAGAGATCAAACTCGGGATGTTCGGACAAATCCAGACGCACAACATCCTCACTGCAACGCATACGCAACAGGAACCAGACCTGTTTCTGACCAATGCAGGGCGGGCGACACCCATGACGGACAAGTCGCTTGGGCAACCGATAGCGCAGCCAGCCCTGGGTAGAGCCAATCACCTGTACATGTTCCGGGCGCAAACCAACTTCTTCAGCCAGTTCGCGGAACATGGCCTGCTCAGGCGACTCATCCCGTCGGATACCGCCCTGGGGAAACTGCCAGGAATGCTGCCCAATTCGTCTCGCCCAGAACAGACGTCCTTCTGCATTGCACAGGATGATGCCGACGTTTGGCCGATAACCCTCCGAGTCGATCACGGTGAAAACCAACAGTTTGAAATGGATTGTTCATATTTATTCTTTTTTATTCTTTCACAACGCAGCGCTTTTGACTATCACAAACCCACGAAGCCGCTATGCTATTCAGTCATCCAGTCCGCAATTTTTCCGTTCTCTGACCCGTTCGCAACCCTTGTTTCGAGGAGCGATTCACGATGCGTTACTTATGGTACCCGATTTTTCTGCTGGCATGGCTGCTCTCTTTCAGCGCCTATGCGCTTGAGGATACGCCACTGGCCGTTGCTGCGGCGCAATATCTGCAATCGATCCGCGATGGCCGCGATCCCGCCGGTCAGTCCGTCTCTGTCCTGCTGCGACAAGCAGAGCAGCAAACGCAGAAGAAAAACTGGGTGGACGCTATTGCTCACTATGAGACCGCGATTCTCGCCGGGGCCGGCCAGACCGCGACCTGGCTGGTGCTCAGTCAAATCTGGCAGAATCAGGCGCAACATCAGGAAAAAAACAACGCCGGTTATGAAATCCGGCAACGCTCGCGGCAGCGCATGGAACAAGCCGCCTGGAACGCCCTGCAAGCCGCAAACGCCCCACTCGAACGCGCACGCGCCCTGTTCCGGCTCGGAGAATTGTATGACCGCGACCAGGAACCGAAGAAAGCTATTGCTGCTTACGGTGAAGCCCTGGAAATCGAGGATAATCCGCGCATCGCCAAACGCCATCAGGATCTAGTGAATGCCAACGCCTTCCAGATCAAGGGTGTTGACGTGGAATCGGACAGCGCGATGCCCAAAGTTTGTCTGAATTTCTCCGATGACCTGGCTAAGGGTCGGCAACTGCACTATGAGGATTATCTGGTCATTGAACCCGCTATCCAGCCGGTGGTAACGCCCGAAGAGCGGCAATTGTGCGTGGAGGGTTTCAGTCACGGCCAGAGCTACATCATCAAGACCCGGATTGGCATCCCGGCGGCCAGCGGCGAGAGAACCCTCGTCACTCAGGAATTCACCGCCAAGGTCGAAGACCGCAAGCCGACTCTGGGGTTCCGGGGCGCGACCTATGTCCTGCCGAGAACCGGCTCTCAGCAACTACCGCTGACCAGCGTCAATATGGATCAGGCGCGGGTGCGGGTGTTGCGCATCAATGACCGGAATCTGCTGCGGGAAATCGAGCGGGATCGCATTACTCAGCTGCTGGACGGCTACGATCTGAACGCCATCGCTAAAAACTCTGGCGAGCAGATCTGGGAAGGCGTTTTGACCTTGGCCAGCGGCGAGCGTAACCAGGAAGTCACTACCGCCCTGCCGATCAGCGAAATTCTGCGCGATCCGCAGCCGGGCATCTATATCGTCGCCGCGCAATCCGTCAAGGAAGACGCGGATAACAATTGGGAGAACCAGGCCACGCAATGGCTGGTGGTTTCCGACCTGGGGCTGTTCACCATGCGCGGCAACGATGGTCTGCATATCTTTGTCCGCTCCCTGTCCAGCGCCCAGCCGGTCGCCGGGGTCAATGTGCGATTGTATGCCCGCAATAATGGCGAACTGGGCGCGGCGACTACTGATGCCCAAGGCTATGCCCGACTCGATCCAGGTTTGTTGCGCGGCGAGGGCGGACGGGAGCCGGCGGCGCTGATGGCCTTTGGCGACGGCGACTACAACTTTCTCGATTTGACTCGACCGGCTTTTGACCTGAGTGACCGGGGCGTTGCCGGTCGCGCTGCGCCAGGGGCGGTCGATGCATTCCTCTATACCGAACGCGGCGTTTACCGGCCCGGCGAAACCGTAGAGTTAATGACCCTGATTCGTGATAGCCGGGGTTATGCGTTGCCGGAAGCGCCGCTGACCTTAAAGGTCTTTCGCCCGGATGAAGTGGAATCCACCCAACTGCGTCCCGGCAACCCGGCGCTGGGCGGCTATCACACCACCCTCCCGATGCCGTTGAACGCGCGCACCGGAATCTGGACGGTCAAAGCCTATACTGATCCCAAGGGCGAACCGGTGGGCGAGGTGCGTTTTCAAGTCGAGGATTTCGTGCCGCAGCGGCTCAAGCTAGAGCTGAGTTCCACCGCTTCGGTGCTGAAACCGGGTGAACCGGTAATGGTGGACATCAACGGTCGCTTTCTGTACGGCGCGCCGGCGGCCAATCTCAAGGCCGAGGGCGAACTGGTGCTGCGCGAGGACGCTGATCCCTACCCGGCCTTCCCCGGCTATCGTTTCGGATTAGCGCAAGACAGTTGGACTGCGCAACGCTTTCCGGTCGTTCTGGCCGGCACCGATGATCAGGGTAAAGCGCAGGCGGAAGTCAGTTTGAACGAGAAACCGGATACCACACGCCCCTTGCTGGCTCAGGTGCGCGTCTCACTGTTTGAACCCGGCGGTCGGCCCGTGACCCGCAGCCTTGACCTGCCCTACCGGATTCAGCCCTTCGCTATTGGCGTCAAGCCGCGCTTTAGCGATGGCGGCGTCAAAATCGGCCAGGAAGCAACATTTGAGGTCATCGCTGTGGACGCGCTGGGTCAGGCGCAGGCGCAAGGTGGATTGAACGCCAAGCTGGTGCGTGAGGAGTATCAATACTACTGGTACTACAACGAAGGCCGCTGGAACTACAAGCTGATCATTCGCGACAGCGCGGCCGTCGCCAGCCAGACCCTGAATATCGCCGCTGGACAGCCCGTGGTCGTGACGCAACGCGGTTTGGACTGGGGGCGTTATCGGCTGGATGTGCTGGACCCGCAAACCGGCGTGGCCTCCAGTGTGCGCTTCAATGTCGGCTGGTTTGAAACACCCGGCGGGAGCGACACCCCGGATCAAATGAAAGTCACGCTGGATCAGCTGCGCTATCCAGCCGGTGCAACCGCCAAGGTCTTCCTGCGCGCGCCCTTTGCCGGTGAAGTGCTGTTGAACGTCGTCGGCGACCGGTTATGGCTGAGCAAAACGGTCAGTATTCCCGAAGAGGGCGCGACGGTGGAGCTACCGATTCCCGCCGAATGGGGGCCGGGGGTTTACCTGACCGCTACGGCGTTCCGCGTTCCCACTCAGGCCGGTAGCAATGCGGGAACCGCCCGTTCCGTCAGTCCACGCGGACCGGGTCGCGCCATTGGCGTCGCCTGGCTGGGTTTGGACCCGGCAGCGCGGACGCTGAACATCACCCTGGACGCGCCGACGGAATGGAAGCCGCGTCAAACCGTGGAGCTGCCCGTCACCGTCACCGGGCTGGAACCCGGTCAACCGGCTTATCTGACGGTCGCAGCAGTGGACGAAGGCATCCTGCAACTCACCGATTTCACCACGCCCGACCCGGTCGACTACTTCCTCGGCAAGCGTCGTCTGGGGATGCAATTGCTCGATCTGTACGGCAAGCTGATTGAACCAGGTGGGCGGCCCGGCGCGCTGAAAGTCGGCGGCGACGCGGAAAGCCGGCAACTCGATCCCTCGGCAATTCGCACGGTGAAAACCCTGGCGTTGTTCTCCGGCCCAGTGGCGCTAGACGCCAAGGGTCAGGCGAAGATTCCCTTGGAGCTTCCGGATTTCAACGGTCAGGTACGGTTGATGGCGGTCGCCTGGAATCAGAACCGGCTCGGTCGCGCCGAAGTTGCGCCCTTGGTGCGCGATCCGCTGGTGGCGCGAGTTTATCTGCCGCGTTTCCTGGCCCCGGATGATCAAAGCCAGATCAACGTGACGGTGCAGAACCTGAGCGCTCCACCCGGTGACTACTCGATTCATCTGAGCGCCGATGGCGCGGTGGCGGTGACTGAAGCCGCCGCGTTCACTTTCACGGTCGCAGATTCCGCCGTGCAGAACAGCGAGAGTCGCACGTTTACCCTGCGAGGTTTGAAGCCCGGTGCCGGCCAAGTGTGGCTGCATGTGGAAGGACCAAACGGTTTCAATCTGGTTCGGCAATCCGACATCGGGGTGCGCCCGGCGCAGAACCTGGCAACCGAGCGCACGGCAAAACGGCTGAATCCAGGGGAAACTTTGCGACTGGGTGGCGAGTTGCTGGATGGCTACCTGCTGGGTACCGGCCGAGTGCGCCTGAGCGTCGCCAGTCGCCCCAATCTCAACGTCCCGGAACTGCTGGCCCAGTTGGATCGTTATCCTTATGGCTGCCTGGAGCAAACCACCAGCCGTGCGTTGCCACTGATTGATTTCAACGAAGTCGCCGAAGTCTGGGCCGGTCAAAATGCGACCGTGGCCGGTTTGCGGGAACGGGTGCAAGAGGCCATTCAGCGCATTCTGACCATGCAGGACGCCGGCGGCGGTTTCGGTCTCTGGGGTCCCGACAGTCCGGTTGAAGACTGGTTGTCTGCTTATGCCATGGATTTCATCGTGCGCGCCCGGCAGGCGAAGTACCTGGTTCCCGAAAACGCCTGGAAACGGGGTCTGGAGCATCTGCAGGAACGGTTGCGCACCGATGATTTTGACGACAAGGATCTGGGCTGGCGGGCCTATCAGCTGTATGTGCTGGCCCGCGAGCAGAAAGCCGCCATCGGTGATTTGCGTTACCTGCATGACAACTATTTGCAGAAGATGCCAAGCGCCCTGGCGCAGGCGCAACTTGGTTCGGCGCTGGCCCGGTATGGCGAGCTGGAGCGGGCTAAAGAGGCGTTCACAGCGGCGCTGAACCGGACTGATCGAACCACGATCCGCGATTACGGCAGTCTCCTACGTGACCGAGCGGCGTTGTTGGCGTTACTGGCGGAATCGGGACTGCTGGCTGAAAAAGTGTCTCAGTTAGCCGAAGAAGTCGCTGCGGACTTCAATCAGCGTCGCTACACTAGCACCCAGGAACAAGCCTGGCTGTTGCTGGCGGCGCATGCGCTGTTGCAACAGACCGGGACGCTCAAGTTGAGCGTCAACGGTCAGGCAACCGCCAGCGATCCGTTCTACCTCAAGCCGGGTATTGATGAGTTGATCAAGGGCATCGTCATAGTCAATCAAGGCGAACAACCGGCTTGGACGGTGCTAGATCGCAGCGGCGTACCGACGGTGGCCCAACCGCCGGCCCGCGAGGGGTTCACCATTACCCGTCGCTATTACACCCGCACCGGCAAGGAAGTCGAACCTGGGCAGATTCGCCAGAACGATCTGCTGGTCGCGGTCATTACCGGCGAGGCGCAGGGCAATGAAGGACAACAGGCGCTGGTCGTGGATTTGCTGCCGGCGGGGCTAGAGATCGAGAACGCCCGGATCGGACAAGGCGCATCGACCACTGACATCGGTTGGTTGCCGAAACTCACCACGACTCTGCACACCGAAATCCGCGACGACCGTTTCGTGGCGGCGCTGGATATCGATCAGGGCAATGCACGATCCTTCACGTTGGCCTATCTGGCGCGAGCAGTCACGCCGGGCGTGTATCAGCAACCGGCAATATATGTGGAGGATATGTATAAACCGTGGCAGTTTGGGCGCGGCGCGATGGGGGTGGTGAAGGTCGAGTAATTAAATCGTAAGCATTTAATTCCCTCTCCTTCATGCATGAGGGAGAGGGCCGTGGTAAGGGAGTGAACGGTTACCGCTAATCCACTCTATACCTGCTAAAAAAGTTCAAACTGTAACAGTATAACTGAAGAATATTGATTGCGCGTCGCCTTACCTGCGCAGAGTTAGCGCAGTCTTTCAATGCTCCTCGCGCAGCAACCGCCGCAGAATCTTGCCCACGTTGCTCTTGGGCAACTCATCGCGGAATTCGACGTGACGCGGCGCCTTGTAATTGGTCAGATGCCGACGACAGTGCTCGATCAGCAAATCAGCCGTTAGCGCTGGATCCTTCCTGATGACCACGATCTTGACCGTCTCACCGGATTTCTCATCTGGCACGCCCACCGCCGCCGCCTCCACAACCCCCGGATGCAACATGACGATGTCTTCAATTTCATTGGGATAGACATTGAAACCCGACACCAGAATCATGTCCTTCTTGCGATCCACGATCCGGACATAGCCGCGCTCATCCACATAACCGATGTCACCCGTGCGCAAAAAACCATCCGAGGTCATCACCTTGGCGGTTTCCTCGGGTCGTTGCCAGTAACCACGCATGACTTGCGGACCTCGCAGACAAATCTCGCCCACCTGATCTTGCCCAATGCCCAGCTCCTGGTCCTCCTCATCGCGGATAGACAACTCGGTCGAGGGAATCGGCAAGCCAATGCTGCCGTTGTAGGCCGGCAGGGTCAGGGGATTGATGCAGGCGGCAGGCGAGGTTTCAGTCAGGCCATAAGCCTCGATCAGCGGCGTGCCGGTCACTTTCTTCCAGTTTTCCGCCACCGCCCGTTGCACCGCCATGCCGCCGCCCAGGGCGATTTTGAAGGAGCTGAAATCCAGTTGCTCAAAACCCGGGGTGTGCAGCAGACCATTGAACAGCGTGTTGACTCCGGTCATCACCGTAAATTTTGTGCGACTTAACTCCTTGACGAAGCCTGGCATGTCGCGGGGATTGGTGATCAGGATATTATGGCCGCCGACTTTCATAAACGTCAGGCAATTAGCCGTCAGCGAGAAGATATGATAGAGCGGCAGGGCGGTAATAATCGTCTCTTCCGTGGGTTTGGAAAAGGGCTTTAACCAGGCGGAAGCCTGTTGCAGATTCGCTACCATGTTGCCGTGAGTCAGCATCGCGCCCTTGGACACGCCGGTAGTGCCGCCAGTGTATTGCAGGAAGGCCAGATCGTCATGGGTCAGCGGCACATCAGTCAAAGATCGTTTCGCGCCTTCCGTCAGGGTCCGTTGAAACGGAATCGCGCCGGGAATGCGCCAGGGCGGGACCATTTTCTTGACTTGCTTGACCACAAAATTAACCAGCGGCCGTTTGGGGAATGGGAACAGATCGCCCAACTGCGTGGTTACCACAGTCTTGAGCGGCGTTTTATCCAGCACTTCCTGCAAGGTGTGAGCGAAGTTTTCGATGATAACGATAACGCTGGCCCCGGAGTCCTTGAGTTGATGCTCCAGCTCGCGCGCGGTGTAGAGCGGATTGACGTTCACTACCGTCAACCCCGCCCGTAACGTCCCAAAGAGCGCGACCGGGTATTGCAGGGTATTGGGCATCATAATGGCGACCCGTTCGCCCTTGCCCAATCCCAGGCCCTGTAGCCAGGCGCCAAAATCACGACTCAGGCGATCAATATCCTGATAACGCAGGGTTACCCCCATATTGGAATAGGCCGGCAGATCGGCAAAGCGCTGACAACTCTTTTCCAGAATGTCCTTGAGCGAAGCAAACTCATTTAGATCAATGTCCGCGGGTACGCCCGGCGGATATTCTTTCAGCCAGATTTTTTCCATTTTCTTCTCCTCACGCTGTCGTATTTTCCTGGGTGACGCCACTCTGGACAACTGTTCGCATTCAACCACAATGGATGGTAATTTCACTCACTTCACTCACGATATCCGTCATCCGATGTCTTCTTCTGAACCTGCGCTAGTCCCTATGAAAACCCGTGATCGCATTTTGCAAACCAGTTTGCAACTCTTCAATGAATATGGCGAACCACGCATCACGACTAACCATATTGCCGATGAATTGGATATCAGCCCCGGTAACTTGTACTACCACTTTCGCAACAAGGATGACATCATCTGGCTGCTGTTTGAACAGTTCGAGCGGCGGATGGGCGCAGTCCTACAAGTTCCGAAACGGCGCGTGCCCGATATGGAAGATATGTGGCTTTACCTGCACCTGGTGTTCGAGAATATCTGGGAATATCGGTTTTTCTACCGCGACCTCGACAATCTGCTCAGCCGCAATAAGAAACTGCGCACTCACTTCCGGCGCATTCTGGGGCGCAAGGTCAGCACCGCCGCCACGATCTGCAAGGGTTTGATCGAGGCCGGCGTTATGGACGCCTCCAGCGAGGATATTGCCGCACTGTCCCGCAATATTGCCGTGATTGCCACCTACTGGCTGAATTTCCAGCGCATCAGCGCCCCGGTCGCAGGCCAGAGCAACGAAAGCGACCATCTGGCAATGGGCGTTTATCAGGTGCTGTCACTGGTTGCGCCCTTTTTGCAAGGCGAAGCCCGCGAATTACTAAGGCAGATCAGCCGGGAGTACCTGAGTTGATCCTGTCTTGCTGCGCCACCATCTCTTCCAACTGGTCCAGCGCCGAGTGCAAGTGACTCACGATCGGGCCGCGATATTCCGCGGGCGCCGCCAAACCTCGCTGATTGCGCAGACTACTGTAGTAGCATCGATCGGGGTCTTCCAATACGTCCATGCGCATCCGGATGCCATGCCGGGCCAGGATGGGTTCCAGCGCTTCCCGGCGATTGATTAAATTCTGACGGGTAGTCTGATAAGCGTGTTCGCAGACCCAGCGCCGGCCCGAGAAACTGAAGACGTTGGTAAAGAACATCTTGGGATCGTCGCGATTCGGCTCGAACAGGACGATATCCGAATGTTCATATTCGCTATCGTATTGACGCATCCCGACTTTCAGGCGCGAATGGATCAGCGCCCGGAAGGTCTGAGACAATACTGCGGGCAACCCCCCTTCCACGAGTCGTCCGACCTGGGTAGGTCGGCCAGCGGCAACAGCCAGTCGGGCATCGAACGGCACCAGTGGATTCAGGCAGAACAATAAATCCAGATCTTCCTGCAGCGCCACTGAAGCATGCATGGTCTTGAGCAATGCGCCATCGACGAAATAGCGGCCATCAATTTCCACTGGTGGATACAGTCCCGGCAACGCGCTGCTGGCTTGCACCGCCCGGGAAATCGGCGCCTGATCGTAGCCGGGCGCACCGAATTTCACCGATTCGCCAGTATCCAAATCCACCGCCACAATGTAGAGTTTATTCGCTAGTTGACGGAAATCATTGGTGCAGCCAGGCGTATTCCATAACCGGGTCAGATAATGATGAATGGGTTCATTATCGAAGAAACCCGACGGCAGCGCTCGCCCTAACCGGGTTAGCGACTGCAAGAAATTCAAGTCCATGGGATTTTTGAAATAATGCCAGCACGATTCCCACACTAATCCGGGTATGGACGCCAATCGCCGCCAGTACTCGCCAAAGGCCGGCGTCAGAAAAATCCGGGGATCAAGCGGATGCTCTTCCGATTCGTTGCTGATGAAAATATGGCACATCTGGCCCGTCTTGAGTTTATTGGCCAGCAGGGCCGCGATCACGGCGCCGGCGCTGACCCCGACATAAACGTCCAGGTTATTAAAATCAATGCCCTCCAGCGCCTCATCCAGCGCGCGCAATGCGCCAATTTCATAGACCAGCCCCACCGGTCCGCCGCCGGCGATGGCCAGCCCGATGCGAGGACCGCTGGCCTGACGCTGCTTGCTTTCCGGTTGAGTGACAAGCATAGGGCCTCCAGCAATGTTTCATGATGATCGCGCTAACCGTGATCTTGTCAGGTAACCGATCGACTCGGACCAAGGTCGAACGAGTACATTCTAAACAGATGGATTACAAGGAACTTTGATAAATTGGCCACGGTATTTTTTACGGCAAGTGGTGAGTAGCCGAGGTATACCCCACCTTTCCCTGTCATCCTGTTATCATAATTCCTTTTGGCGGGTCCTTCCTCGCCTATAGCATTAACCGCGTTAATCATTTTTCCCGACAAAAGAATGGACACTCTCTTCCGAACCCTATGAACAGCAAAGACGACCTGGTTCGACACTACCACTGGCTGCGCCAGTATGGTCTTAACGACTCCCACAGCGGCAACGCCTCGATCCGGGACGGCGACCTTTTCTGGGTCACCCCCACCGGTTGCTGCGCCGACACTCTCAGCAGTGGCGACCTGGTTGAATGCCGCCTTGATGGCGCGATCGGCAAGGGCGCATCGCTGGATGCCCGCCTGCATCAGGCGGTTTACCAGGCGAATCCCGACGCCTGCTCGATCCTGCACAGTCACGGTCCCTACTCGGTGGCTATGACCATGGACAACGAGGAATTCGTGCCAACGGATTTCGAAGGGCAGCTATACTTCAGCCGTGTGCCGGTGCTGACCATTCCTTATGACGAATATGAAGCCCGTTCACCGCACATGGTCGCGGAGATTTTGGCGGACTATCCTATTGCCGTGGTGCGCGGTCATGGCGTCTATGCCTGCGCGAACAGCCTCAATCTGGCTTATAAATGGACCTGTTCGCTGGAATTGTCAGCGAAAACCGCGTTCATCGCCCAGCAGGCCGGCAAAATCTAGCCAGCGTCTATATGATGATTTTGCAAATCTACTCACAATATGACGATGCCCGCCGCTTCCAGCATCCGCGTCAACCGGATCAGCGGCAAACCGATCAACCCAGTGGGATCATCACCCTCCAGCCGCTCGAACAGCACGATGCCCAAACCTTCGGATTTGAAGCTGCCAGCGCAATGGTAAGGCTGTTCCCGTTGCAGATAATGCTCAATCATCTCGCTGGTCAACGCCCGGAACGCTACATGAAACGGTTCCACCGCCACCTGGCAAAATCCGCTCGCGCTATCCAGGAGACACAAGCCGGTATAAAAGGTCGCTACGCGCCCAGAAGCCTGCTGCAGCTGCTCGACCGCCCGTTGATGGTTACCGGGTTTGCCGATAATCTCGCCTTCCAGCACCGCCGCCTGATCCGAACCAATAATCAGCGCGTCCGGTTCCCATGTGGCGACTCGGCGGGCTTTCCACTCGGCCAGGCGGGCGACCAGATTCGGCGCATCCTCTCCCGACAAGCGGGTTTCGTCAATATCGGAAGATCGCGTTGCGAACGGCAAACCCAACCGCGTCAACAACTCACGGCGGAATGGGGACGTGGACGCCAGAATCAGTCGGCGACCGCCAAACAGGGCTTTGGACATGGTTATTACTCTTCAAGGTCACTGAAAATTGGTTTAATTGTGTGGAATTCTGGTTTATTTTGACAGAATTCCGACAGGTCTATATGATTCGGCGCCTTATGGAGACTCCATCGCTTCCCGCAAAAATCCATCCATGGCGAATGGCCGCTGAGCGTGGCTGCCTGGATGGCCGCCTAGTGCTGGCCGCACTGCCGCGTCTGAGCGCACTGCTGGGTCACGCGGATGGCGAGGTGGTTGTGGCGTTATCCACGGGATGTGACGCGCAGGAGGTGCGATTTATCCAGGGCCGCTTGTGTGCCGATGTGGAATGGACTTGTCAGCGCTGCCTTGGTCCATTGTGCTTGCCCCTGGATATCACCGTCAATCTGGGATTAGCGCGCGACGAAGCCGCTGCCGATCGGTTGCCTGATGAATATGACCCCCTACTGGTTCAGGAGGGCGGCGTTGTTTCGGTCCCCGATTTAATCGAAGATGAATTGCTACTGGCCTTGCCACAGATTCCCCGCCATGAAAACCTGCGGGAATGCGAGGCCCACGGTTATCCCCAGCCCGGCGAACCGGCGCTGAACCTAAAAAAACGCCAGCCCTTCGCGGCGCTGGCGACTTTATTACAGGATTCCCAAAGGAGTCATTGAACCATGGCTGTACAGAAAACCCGCAAGAGTCGCTCCAAGCGCGACATGCGTCGTTCCCACGATGCCTTGACCGGCCCCACCTTGTCGACCGATCCTTTGTCCGGCGAAGTGCATCGTCGTCATCACGTTACAGCGGGAGGATTTTATCGCGGCCGCAAGGTGGTCAATGTCTCAGCCGCTGCTGAAACCGAATAGCCGCTCTTCCCGGTCTGCGCTGCGTTTCATTCCGCCTGCCCGGCCCTCTGGCATCCCCATGAACAGACCGCTAACCATCGCTCTCGATGGTATGGGCGGCGATATCGGTCCCGAAGTCGTCGTACCCGCCGCCCTGCGAGTGCTAAAGACGACGCGCGATGCGCTGCGTCTGATCCTGGTGGGTCAGGAAGATGTGCTGTCCGCCTGTTTGCGTCGGCACAAGGCTGAGGGGCATCCGCATCTCATCGTTCGTCATGCCTCGCAATTGGTGAACATGGACGAATCGCCGGCCCAGGCCCTGCGAGTCAAGAAAGATTCCTCAATGCGGGTTGCGATCAATCTGGTCAAGCAAGGCGAGGCTGATGCTTGCGTCAGCGCCGGCAACACCGGCGCGCTGATGGCTACCGCCCGCTTTGTGCTGAAAACCTTGCCTGGCATCGACCGTCCTGCGATTTGCACGACCTTGCCTACTGTGCGCGGCCATGTTCGCGTCCTGGATCTGGGCGCCAATGTAGACAGCAAGGCCGCCCATCTGCTGCAATTCGCAGTGATGGGTTCGGTGCTGGCGGTTGTGAACGGCATCGAATACCCGCGGATTGGCCTGCTGAATATCGGCGAGGAAGATATCAAGGGTAACGAACAGGTTAAGGAAGCCGCCCGCTTGCTGGCGGTCAGCGATCTCAACTACATTGGATTCGTTGAAGGTGATGGAATTTATCTGGATGATGTGGATGTCGTGGTTTGTGACGGCTTTGTTGGAAATGTTGCCTTGAAAAGCAGCGAAGGCGTCGCCAAACTTATTCGCCATTACATGACTCAGGAATTCAAGCGGAACCTGCTAACCCGCCTGGCTGGATTGATCGCCTTACCGGTGCTGCGCGCTTTCAGCCGCAAAATCGATCCTCGCCGCTACAATGGCGCCAGCCTTCTGGGTTTGCAGAGCATTGTGATCAAAAGCCACGGCGGCGCTGACGCACTGGCGTTCGCTAACGCCATCCAGGTGGCGATGCTGGAAGTTGAGCAGGCGGTGCCCCAACGCATCGATGCTTATCTGGCCGCCCTTCACGCCGAGAGGCAAGCGCTTTGAACTACGCCAGAATTGCCGGAACCGGCGGCTACCTGCCGGAGAAAATCCTGACCAATGCCGATCTCGAACAACTGATCGATACCACGGCGGATTGGATTGTCGAACGCACCGGCGTCGAGGAGCGCCATATCGCCGCGCCAGACGAGACTACCTGCGATCTGGCTGAAAAAGCTTCCCGTCTTGCGTTACAAGCCGCAGGGCTTGAACCGGTTGACATTGACCTGATCATTCTGGGCACCACCACGCCTGATCATGTCTTCCCCAGCGTGGCGACCCAGTTGCAACATCGCCTGGGTTGTTACGGTGGTCCGGCGTTTGACGTGCAGGCGGTCTGCACCGGCTTTGTTTACGCACTGGACATTGCCAACCGCTTCATTCGCACCGATGCTGCAAAACGGGCGCTGGTGGTGGGCGCGGACACCTTCACCCGGATTATCAACTGGAAAGATCGCGGAACCTGTATCCTGTTTGGCGACGGCGCCGGCGCGGTGGTGCTGGAAGCCGCCGACGAACCGGGTATCATCGACTGTCAACTGGGTGCGGACGGCCGTTACAAGAAACTGCTGTGGGTGCCTGCGGGAGTATCGAGCGGTTATGAGCAGACCCGCGAGGAAGCCGCCTTCGTGGAAATGCGCGGCAGCGAAGTGTTCAAGGTCGCGGTGACCACGCTCAAAGACATTGCCGAACGCATTCTGAGCGCCCATCAGATGACGGTGGCCGATGTCGACTGGCTGATCCCTCATCAGGCCAACCGCCGCATCCTGGCGGCGACCGCCAAGCGTCTGGGTCTGCCGGAGGAGCGCATGGTGGATTGTGTGCGGACGCATGGCAATACTTCAGCGGCTTCAGTGCCGCTGGCCCTGGATGTCGCGGTGCGTGATGGCCGCATTCAGCGCGGCCAAACCCTGCTGCTGGAAGGCTTTGGCGGTGGTTTTACCTGGGGTACCGTATTGGTGAAGTACTGAATAGCGTTGATGAAGTCTTGAAATGAATGCAGTGATGACGATATTGCAAGATGAAATTGCTTTGGTGACCGGGGCCAGTCGCGGCATTGGTCAAGCCATTGCCCGAGAATTGGGACAACGCGGCGCGACCGTGATCGGTACAGCGACCACCGAAGCTGGCGCTGAAGCGATCACCCGGGATTTACGCGCGCGCGAACTCAAGGGGCGCGGCCAGCGACTGGACGTGACTGATCCGGCGGCAGTGGAGGCAACAATCAAGGCGGTGACCGGGGAGTTCGGCGCACCGAGCATCCTGGTCAACAATGCCGGCATCGCTCGCGACAATCTGCTCTTGCGAATGAAGGAAGAGGAATGGTCTTCTATTCTGGATACGAACCTGACCTCGGTTTACCGGTTGAGCAAGGCAGTGTTGCGAGGCATGATGAAAGCTCAGCGTGGGCGCATCATCAATATCACCTCGGTGGTAGGCGTTACCGGCAGCGCCGGACAGGCCAACTACGCAGCAGCTAAAGCCGGCGTCATCGGTTTTACCAAGTCGCTGGCGCGTGAGGTCGGTTCGCGCAACATTACCGTCAACGCTGTTGCGCCAGGGCTGATCGAAACCGACATGACCCGATCGCTGCCCGACAGTCAGCGTCAGGCGCTGGTCGCCTCGATTCCCTTGCAACGCCCTGGCCAACCGCAGGATGTCGCCGGTGTCGTCGCGTTCCTGGCTTCGCCGGATGCGGCCTACATGACCGGCGAGACCTTGCATGTCAACGGCGGGATGGCGATGATTTGATGCGTAGCGCCAAGCGATAGAATCCGGAGAAATCCGCGCTGACGCGCCGGCGGTCGCCGCGGATTCTCGAAAACGCCGAATTCGGAAAGCATCACCTGATTATTTCTGAAATTCGCGCAAGTTGTGGTACCGTTGCGCCGGATTTCGCCCGCCGTCGATGGCGGGTGTGGATTGAAACAGACAACGAGGAAGTAAAGCACATGACTGACATCAACAACATTGAAGCCCGCGTCAAGAAAATCATCATCGAGCAGTTGGGGGTCAAGGAGGAGCAGGTCACCAATGAGGCCGCCTTCGTCGAGGATCTCGGCGCTGACTCGCTGGATACCGTTGAGCTGGTGATGGCTCTGGAAGAGGAATTTGAACTGGAAATTCCTGATGAGGATGCCGAAAAGATCACTACGGTTCAGCAGGCGATTGACTATATTGCATCGCATCTCGGTTGAGAGTGTCAGTCGCGTATCGCTCGGGTTCAGCCGCCGCGGCCACCGCCGGGGGTCGTGGCTTTCTTTTGTCAGCGCAGCACAGCAGAGGGTAATCCTGTGGCCAAGCGGCGAGTGGTAGTGACCGGTATGGGTATCGTATCGCCCGTCGGCAGCACCGTGGAGACAGCCTGGAACAACATTTTGGCCGGTCGCAGCGGAATCGCGCCGGTGACCGCTTTCGATGTCAGCACATTTCCGGTGCGCATTGGCGGAGCGGTGAAGGATTTTCAAATTGAGCAGTACCTGAATCCCAAGGAAGCCAAGAAGATGGACGCCTTCATTCATTACGGCATCGGCGCGGCGGCGCAGGCGATCCAGGACTCAGGACTGGAAGTCACTGAAGCCAATGCCGAACGGATTGGAACGTACATTGGCTCCGGTATCGGCGGTCTGCCGGGGATTGAGGAAGGGCATTCGGCCTTTCTGAAGGGTGGGCCGCGCCGGCTGACGCCCTTTTTCGTACCGCGCAGCATTATCAACATGGTATCGGGCAATTTGTCGATCATGTATGGCATTAAGGGTCCAAATCTGGCGGTGGTCACCGCTTGTACTACAGGAACGCACAGCATTGGTCTGGCGGGTCGGTTGATTGCCTATGGCGACGCCGATGTCATGATTGCTGGCGGCGCGGAAATGGCCACAACACCGACGGGACTGTGCGGCTTTGCAGCGGCGCGCGCCTTGTCGGTGCGCAATAATGAGCCGGAGAAAGCCAGTCGTCCCTGGGACCGCGATCGAGACGGTTTCGTGTTAAGCGATGGTGCCGGGGTCGTCGTGCTGGAGGAGTATGAACATGCCAAAAAGCGCGGCGCGCGGATTTACGCTGAGCTGATCGGTTTCGGCATGAGCGGCGACGCCTACCACATGACCCTGCCGCCTCCAAATGGAGACGGTGCCCGGCGAGCGATGGCCAACGCCCTGCGCGATGGTGAAATCGCGCCTGAGGCTGTCGATTACATCAATGCCCACGGCACATCCACGCCAGCGGGCGACAAGATTGAAAGCGACGCCGCTAAGGAAGTGTTTGGCGATCATGCCTATCGGTTAGCCATGAGTTCGACCAAGTCGATGACGGGTCACATGCTGGGCGCTGCCGGCGGTGTTGAAGCGATCTTTGCCGTATTGGCGTTGCGCGATCAAGTGGCCCCGCCCACCATTAATCTGGATCAACCGGAAGAAGGTTGTGATCTGAACTACGTGCCGCATACGGCGCAGGAACGACGGATCCAGGTAGCGCTATCCAATTCCTTTGGCTTTGGCGGCACCAACGGCACGGTAGTGTTCCGCAGCCTGAGTTGAGGGCGCTAATTCTGTTGTCGACTGGGCGTGTTTGCACCACACCGGCGCTGTGCGCCACCCCTCCTTATCCAAGGGGGGGATGATGTGGCGATGGTTGCTGGCTTCATTGGGGCTGGCGCTGTTCCTGTCACTGCTTTACTCTGATTATCAGCAGTTTCTTGATGCTCCTCTGGAGGTTTCCGCTGACGGTCAGGTGCTTGAAGTCAAGCCCGGAATGGGCATCAATGAGATTGCCCGGCATTTGCAACGGCAACCTGGCTTGTCGCGCCCCGCGCTCTATCTGGAAGCTCATGCCCGCCTGAATGGCCTGGCCGCCCGCCTCAAGGTCGGTGAATACGCACTGTCACCTGGACTAACCCCCCGAACGCTCATTGACCGGATCGTCGCCGGGCAAGTGATCCAACACGCGCTGACGGTGGTGGAGGGTTGGACATTTCGCCAATTGCAGCAGGCGATGACCCGTCATCCCAAACTTGCGCAGACTCTACAAGGGTTAAGCGATGCGGACGTCATGGCCCGCTTGGGACGTCCAGGTGAGCATCCTGAAGGACGGTTTCTACCGGACACTTATCACTTTCCCGCCGGCTTCACTGATGAAGCATTCCTGCGCCGGGCAATGACAGCGATGGATCAGCGCCTGGCTGAGATTTGGCAGAATCGCGCGCCCAACCTGCCTCTGGACAATCCCTATCAGGCATTGATTCTGGCGTCGATCATCGAGAAGGAAACCGGTCTGCCTGCGGAGCGTCCGGAAATCGCCGGGGTGTTCGCGCGGCGTCTGCTCAAAGGGATGCGTCTGCAAACCGACCCGACGGTGATCTATGGGTTAGGAGAGGCTTTCGATGGCGATCTCCGGCAACGGGATTTAACGACCGACACACCCTACAACACCTACACCCGCAAAGGTCTGCCGCCTACGCCGATTGCCCTGCCAGGTGAAGCAGCTTTGAAAGCGGCAGTGAATCCAGCCGCCGGCGATGCGCTGTACTTTGTCGCTGATGGTCAGGGCGGCCATGTGTTCTCTCGAACACTCGCTGAGCACAATCGAGCGGTCAGACGGTATCAATTGCAAGGTAAGTAATCGTGGCGCCATCAGTCAGATTTGCGTTGTAGCGCAGATGAATGCCGGGAAACGGTGCGCCTGGATCCAGATACAGCGCTCAGCGCACCTGAATCAGCGCTCTATTCAACTCGCTGGTCTTGATCGCCGATTCCAAAGCCGCCGCTACTCGGAATGAACATCGGGTAGGGAAACCTGGGAATCGCTGTAAAAGCCGAGTAACCATTCCAGCAGCGCCTTTTGTTTATCTGTTTGTAATTATTAATTTTTATACAGTCAAATAGGGTGAAATCGAGCTGAAATAAGGTTGGTTGGTCTAATGCTTGAAAAATGCCATCAGATTCTGTAATTCATGAACCTGTTCATCCATCGATTGGCTAGCAGCAGCAGTCTCTTCCACAAGAGTAGCATTCTGTTGTGTAACCTGATCCATTTGCAGAATGGCTTTGTTGACTTGTTCGATTCCTAGGGCTTGTTCCCGTGTTGATGCTGCCATGTCAGTCACGATTTTGCTAACTTTCTTAACCTCCAAGACCATTTCCCGGAGCGTTCTGCCGGATTGTTCGACAAGTCGGCTACCATCTTCCACTCTAGCAACACTGTCGGTAATCAATGTCTTGATCTCCTTGGCGGCGTCAGCGCTACGCTGCGCGAGCTTGCGCACCTCAGATGCCACAACGGCAAAGCCTTTCCCTTGTTCCCCAGCACGGGCGGCTTCCACAGCGGCGTTTAAGGCTAACAAATTGGTTTGGAAAGCGATTTCATCGATGACACCGATGATGTCAGCAATTTTAAGGCTACTAGTGCTGATAGCGCTCATCGCCTTGATCGCTTGATCCACAACATATTCACCCTGTTCTGCCCGAACTCGTTCGGTTTCAGCTAATTGATTAGCTCGCTCAGCGTTATCAGCGCTTTGTCTCACCGTTGAAGTTAACTCTTCCATCGACGCAGCGGTTTCTTCCAGTGCGGAGGCTTGTTCTTCGGTGCGTTGAGCTAAGTCGGCGCTGCCTTGGGCAATTTCTGTCGCAGCGGAACCGACCTGGCTGGTTGATTGAGCAATTTGGCCTACGATGCGTTGCAGATTAGAACTCATGGTCTGCATTGCTCGTAGCAACTGGCCGATTTCATCTTGTGAAGTGACCTGAATGACAGTTGTCAGGTCGCCGTCAGCAATACGACTTGCGATAGTACCCATATTGGCCAACGGCTTTAAGATAGAACGCACTATCCACCGGATGATTACTAGGCCAACCGCAAAGATCAGCCCCACAATGATTAAGACAAGATTACGGGTACGTGCTATTTCTGTGATAAAGTCACTGCGATCAACCAGCATCTCTAATACCCCAATGGGCATACCAGAATAATTCTTGATAGCCCGGGCGTAAACCATTACTGGCCGATTGGCGAAATTCGTTGTTTGTACGACAACCTCTCCAGTTAGAGCAGTTTTTAACTGCTCATTAGATAAAAAAGAATGCTCACCATAAGTCGAATATAGCCCTTTGAAGCCTTGTTGTTGCGGCACAAATAGCGCGACTTCCACTCCATGCTCAGTCTTAAAATTCTCAAAGAAGCTTTGATTGAAAGCCATGCCAAATTCCACTGATCCAACATGTTGATCTTTATTTGATATCGGTGCAATACCTCGAATTCCAAGGCCCGCCACGCCTTCTTCGAGGCCACCTACTGTCTTACCAGTCTTGTTGACGTCTATGACTGATGGTCTTATCGCTGATAAGTCATCTCCAAACTTCTCAGGTTTGTGAAGCCGTAGTAATGAAGTCGCTGGCGGTGTATGAAATTGAAACTGTGAAACGCCATATCTCTTGGCCAGCGCCTGGTAAGGGGCTTGCATGAGTGTAAGTAGCCGTTCACGATCTTGATTTGCCGTTGCTTGTTGCACTTCAGGTATATTTGCTAACAGGACACTTAGCGTTTCTGCCACTTGGCTTTGGGAGGCAATGGTCTGAACCAATAATTCAAATGTTTTATCAACTTCACGTTTTTCTGCCTCGAATACCGATCCTTGAAATCTAAAAAATGTTATAGAAGTGGTGGCCAAGACGGCAGAAACTAGCAACAGGCTCATGGAAATACCGATACGAACTCCAATTTTTAATCGGCTAAACATGCTTCTCTCCTCAATTTTTGAGTTCTTCGAGGACTCTGTAGAGTCAGCTGATTCATGATCAGCTTAAGCAGCGCAGATAGCATTGACGTAGTTCCCGTTTGTCGGGGAGTACGTCACACGTCAGGTTGTAGTGTCCTTCGCTGCCGAACCAGGTGCACAAATGATCGTTTACACGATCATCCTGAGGTGACAGAATAGATTTATGTAATCATGTTGTACGGATAGGCACATGTTTTTCTTCCAGATATCGTATCTCCTTCACCGTAGCAGGCGTCTTAACTCAGTTTTTCGTTTCACTGTCCCCAAACCATTATTATCATAAATAGGTTAATTATCAAGTTTTAGAGTGAATCACTACTGAAATTCGCTGTTCTATCTGGGTCTGCTCGGGATACATGTAAATTTTTATCACCAAATCGTTCATTCAGATATAAAATTGACTCAATATGGATTTCAGCAGTTCGCTAGGTTAGGCCACCGGGAGTTCTTCAACAGGAGGGCTGAGCAAGCCTTTGCCTCAAAAGCGGATGTTATGCACAAACTGAAAGAACCCCAGGTAGAGCGTTATTCTTTGCTGGCTGGCTCGACGAGGCGGCGTCAGCCGACTGTTTGCCTGACTCCGGCAATTTTTCCAGATCATCGACAAAGCCTTGTGAATCGATAACCCAACTGTCTTCCGCTTTCTTCAGCGCCATATTGGCTTCATAATCGTTCTGTTCGGCAGTGCCGAACGACCGCTATTGAATCCACTTTAGGAGGGCATCGCCGTCGTCAACAGTGGCAAGAGTTATCCTGTGGTCACATCGTTTCGAGTCTGAGTGGAATGATGAAAGATCATTCAAGATAATGTGTCTCTTTCAAAGTGCGAATTGTCATTGTGGACCCTGCATTGGCATTGGATATCATTTACAATCTGACTCTCTTTCGGATGTTGCATGAACGATTTAAAAAAACCGCCGCGCCGCCATCGGAGCTTTCGTCCCTGTCTGAATCCGCCAAGGACTTCCGACGCGGTGTTGGTCCGCCGCCGCACGCGCCTTGACCTTCATCGTACTCGTGGATTACTACGAAGCCGCCTGCCACGTGAGGCGTCGTCCTCGCCATTTACGATTACGACGAATTGGTGTCCGGGGCCATCGCACGCGCCGCAACACATACTCGCCGAAAATGGTTTTGCGCCGCTGAATGTCGGCATTGAGGAAATGCTCGATTCATACGGGGTCAACCGGATGCCGTCGGCGACTTGGGCAAAATCCGGCAACTGGAGCGCCTCAATAAAAGCGACTTACAACCCTTGACCTACAAATGAGGGAACAAAGCCATGAACCATCCATCGTTATCGGCGTTGGCGTTTGCAGTTCTTCTGGGGATCTCCGGCGTAGCGAGCGCCGAGCTGGTCGACCGTGGGGGTGGACTGATTTACGACACGGTATTGAATATCACCTGGTTGCAAGACGCCAATTATGCCCAGACCAGTGGTTACGATACCGACGGAAGGATGACTTGGGATGAGGCAATGGCGTGGGCGGATCAGTTGGTCTATGGCGGCTATGACGACTGGCGGTTGCCAACCGCGTTGAACCGCGATCATACGGGACCGTGTAGCGGCTACAACTGCACGGACAGTGAAATGGGTTATATGTTTTACAAAAACTTGGGTGCGACGGCTGGCAACCTTATTTCAAAAGGAACACATACTGCTAATTTAGCTTTATTCACCCACATCCAAGACGATGCCTATTGGTTAGGCACTAGGTACGAGCCAATTGCCCTTTTCGCGTGGTACTTCCTCGCCAGCAGTGGGTACCAGTATTTGGACCGTCGGGTTTACAAAAGCTACGCATGGGCCGTGCGATCGGGCGATATTACCGCTGCATCTTCAGCCCGTTAGCGGAAGAGGTTTTTTAATAGTCTTGCTCGCTGATAGCCTCGCCTCACACTACGGAATTCCCCTCCTTGAATAAGGAGCAACTGTGTTGAAAACTTCAGGCCCTGCACTCCTCTGGAGGCTGCCAGGGGGTTTTGGCCTTAAGCATCGCGTTCAGGATGGTCAACAATTTACGCATACAGGCGGTCAGCGCGACCTTGGCCGGTTTGCCGGTAGCCCGCAACCGTGCGTAGAACGCTTTGATCACGGGATTGCAGCGGCTGGCCGTGACCGTCGCCATATACAGCGCCGTGCGAACCACCGCCCGCCCGCCGAAAATCGACCGGTGTCCTCGATACTGACCCGAATCCCGGTTCAACGGGCAGACCCCGACCAAGGCGCTGATTTCGCGGCGAGCCAACGTGCCCAGTTCCGGCAACGCTGCCAGCAACGTCACCGTCGTCACCGGGCCGATCCCGGGAACGCTCCGCAACAGCGCGTCTTGCTCGCGCCAGACGGGGCTGGCCCGCAGTCGGCCCTGAAGGTCGTCATCGAGGGCCTTGAGGCGTTGTTCCAGCCAGGCAATCGTCGTGCGGATATCCGCCTGCACCTGACGATGGGCGCTGCCCAAGCGGTTCTTCTCGGCAGTGAGCATCGTGATCAGTTGCCGCCGGCGCTGGAGGAGCACCGTCAGCGCCTGGGTCTCTTCGTCTTTCCAGGGACGGGGTTGGGGCTGAATGCACTGGCCAAACCGGGCCAGCGCCAAGGCATCCAAGGCGTCCGTCTTGGCCAGAACCCCCAAGGCTTTAGCAAAGTCCCGCGCTTGGCGTGGATTGATCACCGCCGTCGGGAACTGCGCCTCGATCAACATCCCGGCGACCAGGGTTTCCAAGCCACCCGTGGCTTCCAGGACGATCAGCCGCGGTGTCTGGGGTTGCAGCCAGGCGATCAATGCCGCCAAACCCGCTTCATCGCGGGGTACGCGCCACCGTTCCTGGGTGGGCCAGATCGCCACATCCAGATGGGCTTTGGCCACATCAATCCCCACCCAACATTCCGCCGGCAGTGCGTCGGTCGGCGCTGGCAGAGAACCGGCGGACGGGATCGCCGCGCCGATTTCGGCCCGGTGCGCTTGTGGATGGAGGGCTTGTTCAACGGCAACGGTCAATGAGTTCTTGATCATCGTGTGTTCCTTATCCCCACCTTGCACGATACGGCTTTAAAGCCCATCAACTGTTCGGGCTTGAGGTTCACAAAAACCGGAACGCGGCGCGTCAAGCTCCTTAACGGGATCGTGAGTCCCAGAGGGGGATCGCGCTACCACGTTTCGGGATACTTTACTAAATTCCAAACATACAAGGGGTAGCGCGAAGCGCCGGGGTGGTTCAGAATGCCAGCTTATGCAGGTTGCGAGGTGATATAAAGAATCCGTCAGAATCCCAGTGACCCCCGTTCAGATCGTATTCTTTCAAATTTCGTCTGTTGGAAGAGTTTTTCTGCTCCGCCAAATGCTATGCAACCAAGCCCAAACGATGTAAGTTACGATAACAGCGAAACTGCCCCATATTAACGTTGGCGCCATGTTGGAAAAAGCCACGTTGGCCAATCCACCGGTCAGAATAAAAGCAGCGACCACGCACAGCCGCCAATCGCGATTAAGGCCAGCCAGATAGGTGCTTGTCGCCAGGATAAAGGCGACGAGAAAGCTTAACTGCCGTATATCGAACAGATCGATCCAGCCGTTAGCGGGCGAGGATACTGCATAGATCAAATACGTCAGGCCCAATACCCCGCCCCAGTACAGAGTCTCATGCAAGACCAGCAATGCTCGGGCTTTAAAGGTTTTCTCAGTTTTGTTCCAGTGGGTAAAAATGCAAATCACGCCGAACCCTGGAATAAGCCAATGCCAGTACCAACGACTCCCTTCCAAACTGGATGTGCTGTAGATAATACCGATCCAAGACAGCACAATCATCAAATAAAAACCGATGTCTCTGGGGCGAAGCAACAACCGCCACAGGTTGCGTTTGGGTTCGACTGGCGTCAATTCCAAAGTCGATTCGAATTCGGGCATAACGGTCTCCTTAATTTAAGTTTGGTTTTAAGCACGCCCGATCAGTCAAGCCAGCCGCGCTCGTGCAATGCTTGTTTGATTTGGGCGTACAACACCGGCGCTCCAATCAGGCCACCCAGGCCAAACATGGCCTGAAGCGCCAGCATCGCGATCAATAGCTCCCACGTGCGGGCACGGATGCGGTGACCGATGATGTGGGCGTTCAGGAAATACTCCAGTTTGTGGATCGCTACCAGCCAAGCCAGTGATAGCGCGGCGCCCAGCGCCGAATAGCGTAGGCTGACGATCATGATGACGGTGTTGGAGATCAGATTGCCGACGACTGGCAGCAGGCCGGCGGTGAAGGTGAGCGTTAGCAGCGTCCCCGGTAACGGCAGCGGCATCCCCAACAATGGCAGCACGCCTAACAGATAGAGAGCGGTCAGTGCGGTGTTAAGGATGGCGATGCGTAGTTGCGCAAACACCACAGCCGTGAAGCTCCGCACTAATCCATCGAATTCTCGGCGCATGGCGGCAGTAGGGGATTGCGGAAGCATCCCAGTCGGGTTCACGGGTAACTGTAACGCCATCAACCCGCCGGTCGTTGCACCGATCAACACATAGCCGACGCCGCGCAGGGCATCCCCACCCCAAAGCTGGAGCTGCGCTGCATGGTCATGCAGCCACACCACTGCCACCCTATGCAACGCTTCCAGCGAGGTCGGCAGGTGCGCCGCCAGCCAAGACGGCAAGTCCTGGCGCAGCCGCTCCAAGGCATGAGCCATCTCGTGCAGCAACCCAGCATAGCCCCCCGTCTCCGCTGTATCCACCGCATATCCGACAAGCACTGAGCCGACGATACCGATCATTAACAATAGCAGCGCCAGGCCCCAAGCTTGCGCGTAGCGCAGTCCAGGGCGCCAACGCTCCAGCAGACGAGCAAGCGCGCGAGTGCCGCCGTAGGTCACAAGAGCGGCGAACAATGCTGGCGTCAAATGCAACGCCAGCACGATTAGCCACAGAGCTGCAATCCACGCCAGTGTGGAGGCCAGCGCCGCCCAGGTAAAACCGGGCGGGTCTTTCGATTTGTTGCGTGGCGCCTCCAGGGCGGCGGATTCCAAAGCCTCGGTCCTCCGAAGTTAGCCGTTTTCCAGCGCTGTCACCAGTTGCCCAAAGCCGGGCCGCGTGGTTTCGCCATTCGCACGCTGGTTGATGACCCGATAGGTCACCCATTTGACGCCATCTTGCACGATCATCCAGACGAGATTGTACACCCAGACCCAGCCGATCAAATGCCAGGGTAACGCTGGCACTAACCAACCAAACCCGCACATTAACACCCCTAGGATCTGCGTCCCCACTACCGCTGTCAGCAACTGCCAGGATGGGTAAGGAGGCGCCCAGAAGGCTTTCGGCGTGCGGGTTAACAATAACAGCAAATGTCCACCGACCAGCAGCTGCAAAAATAGCATGGTTTGCAAATGAGCGCCGTCCAGATGCAGGACATTCATGCCCAAAGCCAGGAGGCCGAAACTCTGCGCGACCGCCAGCAGACCCAGCACGATCGACACCGCGAATGTGCGTTCCGGGTTCCAGCGCACCGGCTGGGGATCGGGGAGGGTGTTGTCGTAGGCGATGGTCATGATCGGCACGTCATCGAGCAAGGCCAGCGCCACCAGCATAATCGCAGTGAGTGGGAAGAAACCAAACACGATGCTGGCCAGCACCACGAACAGCATGATGTCGATGGTCATGGCGATCCGGTAAATGATGTAGCTCGTCATCCGTTCAAAAATGCGCCGTGACTCTTCCATCGCGTGAGTGATCACCGACAAACCCGGTTCGGTCAGTACCAGCGCGGCGGCGGCCCGAGCAGCGTCCGTAGCTCCAGACACCGCGATGCCGACATCCGCCTGCTTGAGCGCAGGAGCGTCGTTAACGCCATCGCCGGTCATCGCCACGATGTGGCCACCCTGTTGCAGAGCCTTGACAATACCGTATTTATGCTCTGGGAAGACTTGGGCGAAACCATCCGTCTGCTCAATCCGATGCACAGCGATCTCCGGCAATTCGCCATGCGCGACGCCGCCGGCAAACAAGGCTTCTGCTGCGCGGATATCCGTGCCAATTCCCAGTTGTCCGGAAATCTCACGGGCAATGGCGAGGTTGTCACCGGTGACCATTTTAACTGCGACACCGTAACGGTTGGCTTCGGCGATGGTTGCTGCAGAATCCTCGCGCGGCGGATCGAACAGCGGCAGAATGCCGAGAAAAGCCCATTGGTCATTTTCATCGGCGCGCGCCACGCCCAACGTGCGGAACCCCTTGGCGGCGAAGGCATCGATCAACTGATCAGCCTGGGTTTGCGTCTCTTGATCAGCATGACAGAGTTGCATCACCACCTGTGGCGCGCCTTTGGTTACTTTGAAAGCGTGGCCGTCCGCGTCCTCAACGGTCGCTTCAGTGCGCTTGCCGATTGGATCGAACGGTACGAAACGCACTTGCCGATACCCAGTCAACACATCGGGACTGGATAGGGCGCCGATGACCGCCAAGTCGATGGCGTCGTGGTTCTCCGCCTTGGACGCCAAGGCTCCGGCCAGAATCAGCTCTTGGGTCGTCACTCCAAACGGTTGCGCTTCACCCAGGGTCAGCTTGTTTTGGGTCAAGGTGCCGGTCTTGTCCGAGCAGAGAATATCGACACCGGCCAATTCTTCAATGGCTTCCATACGCGAGACGATCGCCTTGAGTTTGGAGAGCTTAAGCGCCCCAAGCGCCAAAGTGACCGACAGCACCGCTGGCATCGCCACCGGAATCGACGCCACCAGCAGGATCAACGCTGTCTTGAGCAGGTGCAGGAACGAGGTTCCCCAGTACAGCTCAACTTCCGCCAGCACCAGAATCAACGCCAGCGCCGAGAAGATCAAGAAGTTGCCAATCTGCAATACAGATTCCTGCAAATGCGACTTGGATCCCGCCGATTCCACCAGCTTGGCGGTGCGGCCAAAGAAGGTGTTGGTGCCGGTTGCGGTGACGACCGCGACCATTTCGCCTTGCTTGGCGACTGCACCCGAGTACACCACATCACCGGACTCCTTGTTCACCGGCAAGGACTCGCCGGTCAGCGCCGACTGATCCACGCTTAGGTATTCACCGTCGAATAGCGTAGCATCGGCGGGGATGATGTCGCCCAAACGAATGCGGACCACATCGCCCGGCACCAGCTCGCGAGCCTCGATCTCCCGCCACCGACCGTCGCGCAAGACACGGGCTTTCAAAGCAAGTTGGTTCTTCAGCGCGGCCAGGGCATTGGCGGCGCTCGCTTCCTCACGGAAACCGATCACCGCATTAAACACCAGCAGGGCGGTGATCACTGCAAAATCGTTCCAATCACGAGTCAGCAACGATAGCACTGCCGCTGCTTCGATCATCCACGGTATTGGCCCCCAAAAATAAGGGAGTATCCGCTGGAGCAGGCTGACATGCTTTTCTTCCAGCGCATTTGGCCCACTGGCCTGCAAGCGTTTCGCAGCTTCTTCGGCGCTCAAGCCTCGCTCACGGTCGACGCCGAATGTGGCAAGCGTTTCTTCCACGGTCATCCGATCCTCATCCGCGCCTTTGACGGGGCCGGTGGCAACCGGGATCGAGGCAGCGATTGGGGCCGGACGACGGCGGTATTTGCGGACGATGATACCGATCAACAACAGGGCCAGAATCGGAATGCCTAACCATTCCTCATAATGAACGAGAGTCGCGGGTTGTTTCGATGCCCCTCCACTTGATGGCGCGGTCGGAGTCGCTGTTTGGGCGGGGGTGCCTGGCGTTCCAGCCGATGCTGCCGGTTTAGACACAGGCGATGTGGTTTCCGGAGCGGGAGCGGTTCCTGTTGCTGTGGTTTCCGGAGCGGGAGCGGTTCCTGTTGCTGTGGTTTCCGGAGCGGGAGCGGTGGCTTGTTCAGGCGTAGCCGCTACCGTTTGGGTTTCGGGCGGACAGACCAGCATCTCACCCGACACCCGATGATTTTCCCATTCCCGTAATTGCCGCTCGAATTCTTGGTTAGCCTGTTCACGGCTCAACGCTTGGACTTGCGTTAAATTTGGGATTTGTAACATCACGCCGACTTTTAGAGGAGAGTTGGCGTTACAAGGCATGTCGAATGCTTGAGGATTGGCCTTGAGCAAGGCCAGCATGATCTGGTCGCGGCTGACATCCTCATTCGGATAAACGCGCCGGGCGATATCCCAAAGGTCTTGTCCTCGGAGAACAGGGCCATAACTATCCGCTAGCGCAGGCCATGCGGTAGCGATTCCCAACAGGAAAGTCACGGCAGCGACTATCAATCGTCGGTTCATTGAAATTCCCTCTAAACCATTACATCTTAAAGAAAAACCCCTCCCGATAGGAGGGGTGCGAGATCATTAGCTTTCCTAATGAATTATTTTTTTTCTGGCTGGTTCGACGAGGCGGCGTCAGCTGGCTGTTTGCCCGACTCCGGCAATTTTTCCAGATAATCGACAAAACCTTGTGAATCGATAACCCAGCTGTCTTCCGCCTTCTTCAGCGCCAGATTGGCTTCATAGTATTGATGGTCAGCGAGCAGCGTTTTGGCCTGCTCCACCGCTTTAGTGGTTGGCTTCAGCGGCATGAACATCGATGTCAGCGTCAATTGCACATCGATTGGGCGGAGCACTTCCAGTGCTTTCTTCGTTTCGCCCTTCTTTAGATGTTCGTTCACCTTACCGATTTCAGCCTTCTTTTCAGGCGTAAGGGTATAGGCATCGATGACCGACAATCGAGCATCGATGGGCACCATCGGTCCCAAGTCGTTGTGTTTCGATGTTTTGATCGCCAATTTGTCAACGTCTTTGGCGGCGGCGTCCAGTGCGGTCTTTGCTTGATCCAGCAAGTCTTTCGCTTCCTGGGTTTGCCCATCGAAAATGGCGACGCGCGCCAGCGAAATCGTGCGGGCCGCTTTAGCGCCATCTTCCGATAGCCGTATGAATGTACGTTCGTTGGCATTCTTCTCCACCGCCACGGCGACGAGCGATAGAGAGACAACGGTAATGCTGGTTAAGGCAAGCAGGGTCTTACGAATGTTCATTTAAAGCCTCCTTTTGAAAATTAATGAGTTAAGGATCACAGAAATTCACAATCAGGTGGTTCCGGGATGCATTTGGACATCGGAGCTACCAGCGGTCGCGAGCACGTCGCGAGCGCGTTGGACGGCATCGCCTCCGCCATGGACGACGACCAGAAACTTGTTCGCTTTGACGGCGGTTTCGTAGCGCAGCACCGAATCCTTAGGGATGCCCAGCGCTGACAAAGCGCCGATTAGCGCGCCCGCGCCGCCGCCGAGGGCGGCGCCTTCCAGACCGCCGACCAAGGTGGCGGCCAAAGGCCCAAGGATGACGACATGTCCGACGACAGGTATAAACAACATGGCCGAACCAAACAGTAATCCGGCTAGTCCGCCCCAGAATGCGCCGAATTTGCCGAAGAACTTCGCACGATCACCCGCGTTGAAATACCCAACGACGTTTTCCTCCGTGTGGTAATCCCTACCGATGATGGAAATCGTCTTCATGTCGAACCCGGATTTAGCCAGTTCTCGAACCGCTTCCTCAGCCTGTTCGCGCGCGTCGTAGACGGCTACCGCAGTGTCGATCTTGCTCATGGGAGCACTCCTTCAATCGTTGTGTTCGGCAGTTACGAACGACCGCCGTTAGATGTACTTTAGGCGGGCATCGCTATCGTCAACAGTGGCAAGAGTCATCCTGTGGTCACATCGTTTCGGGTTCTAGTGGAATGACGAAAGTCATTCAAAATAATGGGTCCTGTAAATTTTCCTGTGATAGACAAACCATAGGGTATACTGATATCTAACTTTTTGCTTTTTCAAGAACTCTTTTGGAGCCGGCCTATTAGGGCATTGATTGATTTTGAAAAAGGGCGAAATCCATGGAAGGCTGCCGATCGGGCGGCGGCTGAGGATGCGTCCAGAAATTCTGTAAAAAACCACGCCTCCTCTTTGATCTGGAGAAGCGCCATGCCGACCGTTGAATTGATTCTTCGTGATGATGAAGGTCGTATTATTGATCATCGATCCACACGAACATATTCTTTGGATTGGAGAAATCAAAGCTTGCATTGTATTGAAGGTGCAGTTGAAGAATTTAAGAAAAATGCACTACCGGATCTTCAGGCTGATTTGTTAGAAGCGGCTCAAAACATCTTTATTCAGGATAAAAAAAAGACTTGATTTGCAATGGGACAACACCCATCAAGATTAAGACGCTTCATGGACCTTTTGAATTTAGACTTCAGCGATTTATTGATCGAGAATACCCTAGTTTGCCTCATCGAACCTACTTTGATTTGACGGATCAATTTCAGGAAGATTATGTGAGTGATCGGTTAAAAGAATTCTCCGCTTATTATAGCAATCGCTTAAGCTATATCGATGTATCCGATTTAATAGAGAGGGTCACCGGGTTCCGACAACTCAGTGACCAAAAAATCCACCATGTGGTGGTTGAAAAGGCGCAAGCGCTCAGTCAAGCGTGCGTCGCGCAAGTGGAAGAAACCTTATCGAAGACGAGTGGTTCTGTCATCAACATTGACCCTGATGTTGATATTTACGACCCAGAAAGTCGGGAAATTCTGATTTTCGAAGATGCCATTCAAGTCCGTGGTCAGAAAGAAAATCGTATAAGAAAACAATCAGTTATAAAGGAAGAAGTGCCAGAGAAATCCGCACCGAAGAAGACGTCTGCCGTATCGAGTGACGTCATTCTCTTTGAAAATAAAGACGGCGATCTTGAATACCTGACCGCACCGATTGATCGACAGGGGAAAGCGATCATTCCGGTTGCTGATATTCTGAAAAGCCGGGTGATTGAAGATTATGGGAAAGAAGAAAAGCCATTGCCGATTATCGCGATTACAGATGGCGCAAAAATCATTCGTGAGCATCTTTGGGCGGTATTTGGTATCACCGTGCTGATTATCCTGGATTGGTACCATCTTGGTAAAAAAATTCGTGATTTAATGAGTATGATTGCCTTGAATAAGGATGAGAAGAATCAGCATCTAAAGTTTATGTTCTATCACCTCTGGCGTGGTGATGTTGTCACGGTTTTGAATTACTTAGTCGAGCAGGTGCAACCCAAAAATGCAGAAAAGCATCTTGAACTGATCAATTATCTTGAAAAACATCAGCATGAAATTATCGATTATCGAAGTCGTCAGATTGCAGGCAAACCCATCGGAAGTGGTTCTATCGAGAAAGGCTGTGATCAAGTTATCGGACGTCGTCAGAAGAAAAAAGGGATGAGTTGGCGTCCTGCAGGAAGTCGAAGTTTAGGCATTTTAAAGGTGATCGAACTCAATAATGAATGGGATTCTGTCTGGTTTCCTCAAGAAGCCGCGAATGATCCGTCAAACTTGCGGTTAGTTTCAAACGCATAGAGCATCACAGGAAAATTTACAGGAGGAAATAATGTGTCCTTTAAAGTGTGAATTGTCATGGTAGGCTCCACATCGGTATCGGATATCATTCACAATCTGACTTTCTTGCGGATATCGTATGAACGATTCGAAAACTGTCACATCGCTATCGGAGCCTTCATCTCTGTCTGAACCCACCGATACTTCCGCCGCCGCGCTGGCCCGCCGCCGCGCGCGCGCCTTGACCTTCATTGCGCTCGTGGTTGTGCTCGCAGCCGTTGCGTTCATCGCTTGGTGGTGGCTCATCGCTCGCTGGCGGGCTACGACGGACGACGCCTATACCGGGGCCGACATGGCCCAAATCAGTGCGTTGACTTCCGGGATGGTCAAAGCGATCTATGTACAAACCGGCCAGCAGGTACAACAAGGCGATGTATTGGTCGAACTGGATGACAGCGATGCCCGAATCGCGTTGGCCCAGGCCGAAGCTGATCTTGCTAAAGCCGTGCGCGGCGCGCGTGGGTTGGCCAGCAGCGCCCTCGCGGCGCAAGCCGGCGTGACGCAGCGCCAGTCCGATACTGAAGCAGCGCGCGCCCAACTGCAAGCGGCGGAAACTGCGTTGGCTAAGGCGCAATCCGATCTAGCGCGTCAAACCGATCTCGCCGATCAGGGTTTTGTATCGAAAGAAACGTTGATCAGCTTTCGCGCTATCGCGCAGACCGCACAAGCGAACCGCGACGCGGCTGCCAGTACGCTGGCCGCTGCGCTGGCCAGTGCGGGTCAGGCGCGGGAACAAGCCCGAGCAGCGCAAGCGCAGGTCAACGGCGGTCCTATTCCCACCCAGCCCGACGTGGCGCTGGCGGCGGCCAGCGTTCGTCAGGCGGCGCTGGCGCTGGCCCGCACGCGCGTTCTCGCGCCAATGGATGGCGTGGCTGGCCCACGTGACGTGCAACTGGGCGAGCGTGTGGCGCCCGGCACGCCCATTATGTCCATCGCGCCGCTAAGTCAGGTGTGGGTCGATGCCAATTTTAAGGAGACCGAACTGGCGGCGCTGCGGGTCGGGCAACCAGTCGCGCTGACGGCTGACGCCTTCGGTTCAGGAGTGATCTATCGCGGCAAGGTCGCGGGCGTCTCGCCGGCCACGGGTTCGGTGCTATCCCTCCTGCCAGCGCAAAACGCTACCGGTAATTGGATCAAGGTGGTGCAGCGCGTACCGGTGCGTATTTGGTTGGAACCGGAACGGCTGGCCACCCATCCCCTCCAAGTCGGTTTGTCGATGAATGTCACCGTTGATTTGCACGATCAAAGCGGCCCGCGTTTGGGCTTGCTGCCGCAAGCGGCGCAACCGGCGCACACTACTATCTACGACGGCGCGGCGCGCGAAGCCGATGCTCGGGTGGCCGCGGTCATCGCGGCCAACGTCGGGCGATGAGCCGCGTTGCAGCCATACCGTCCGGTCGTCCTCCTGGCACACAACCGTTCGAACCGCTGCAAGGCGGTCGGCGGCTCGCGGCAACGATGGCGTTGGCGCTGGCCGCCTTCATGAACATTCTGGACCTAACGATCGCCAATGTTTCCGTGCCAACCATCGCCGGCGCCATGGGGGTCAGCGCCACCCAGGGCACTTGGATCGTGACCTCTTACGCGGTCTCGGAGGCGATCATGCTGCCGTTGACGGGTTGGTTCGCAGCGCGGCTGGGTCAGCGCCGCATGTTTATGACCGCCACCCTGGCTTTCACCACCGCCTCACTGGCCTGCGGCCTGAGTCCGAACTTCGCCGTGCTGCTGGCGGGCCGGGTGATCCAAGGGGCGGTCGGCGCGGCGATGATCCCGCTGGCGCAGGCCATGCTGCTGTCCATCTATCCTCCGGCCAAGCGCGGGCTAGCGATGGGCATCTTTGTGATGACCACGGTGGCCGCTCCCATTGTCGGCCCCGTGGCAGGCGGTTGGATCACTGATCATTTGTCCTGGCACTGGATCTTTTTGGTCAACCTGCCGGTGGGCGCGCTGTGTTTATTGTTGGTGTGGGGGTTACTGGGCCGTTTTGAAAGCGCCCGCCGCCGACCGCCGGTCGATTTAGTCGGCATCGCGTTGTTAGCGCTTGGGGTGGGTTGCTTGCAAATTCTACTCGACAAAGGCAACGAGCTGGATTGGTTCAGCTCGCCGTTCATCGTTGCGCTCGCGGTAACCGCGGGGATCGCGCTGGCGGTCTTTGTCGCCTGGACGCTGACCTCGCGTTATCCCGTGGTCGAACTGCACCTGTTCGCTCGCCGCAACTACGCGGTGGGCGTCACCTGCATGGCGATCACTTCAGTGGCTTTCTTCGGCACCAACGTGGTGGTGCCATTGTGGCTGCAAACCCAACTGGGTTATACGGCTGAATGGGCGGGCCGCACCATGGCGTTCGGCGGAATGTTGGCGATCGTGATGGGGCCACTGCTTGGCGCTAACATTCATCGGCTCGACGCTCGCGCAGCCGCCACCTTCGGGTTGGTGATGTTTGCGCTGTTTGCCTATCTGTCGTCGCGTTTTCCGCCGAACGTGGACTTCTGGACGCTGGCGACCACCCGCTTGTTGTTAGGGGCGGGGATCTCATGTTTGTTTCTGCCGCTGACCGTCATTTATCTATCGGGCCTGACTGCCGAGCAGACTGCCAGCGCCGCTGGACTGGGCAACTTCATGCGCAACCTCGGTTCGAGCTTTGGCACCTCGATCATGGTTTCCCTGTGGTCACACCGCACCGAGCAGTACACCGTGCAACTGGCCGAGCATGTGGCTAACCATAACCCAGCGGCTACTGCGTATCTCAACCAGTTGAGCGAAATTGGGTTTTCTCTGACGGCAGCGCTGGCCTACCTGCAACATAATGTGATTGCGCCGCAGGCGTCGCTACTGGCGACGAATGCGGTATTGCTCACCAGCGCTGTGCTCGCGCTGACGCTGATCGGGCTGGTCTGGTGGGCGCGGCCCCCATTTTCGGCGGGCGACGCGGCGCATTGAACGCGCACGACGATGGCCTCGTTGGATCATGCTCCGTCATCCGTTTTTCAAATAAACAGTCCGGTGACGATCGGCACTGGCGAAGACGCTAGACAACCCAGACAATGGTGTTTTTCTTCTTAAAGTAAATGGAGATTTTTTATGAATATCATCGTCAATTCCACGAAATCCTTCGATCAGACCACAGTCGACTTGGAGCAGAGCGTCGCACGTCATGGTTTCAGCGTGCTGCACTGCTTTCCTCTCAGCGAGACGCTGGCCTCCAAAGGCCATCCCATCGTCGGGCGCTGCGCCGTGTTCGAGATCTGTAATGCTTCATTAGCCGCACGCATGCTAACCCGCAATCCTACGGTCAGCCTAGCGCTGCCTTGTCGCATCACGGTGTTCGAAAGCGCTGGCCAAACCTGCCTGGGCACGATAGCCCCCACCACGATCCTCTCCGGTTTCGAGATCACGCCCGATATCGAGGAGGCCGCCGCCGCTGTAGAACACACTCTGCAACAAATTTTGGCCGATGCCGCGTGATTCCCCTATGCTGCGCCCTGTATTCCCTGGAGCAAGTGATCAATGCCGCCCTTCACCCAAACGCTCATCATCGCCAACGTCGCAGTATTTTTTCTAACGCAGTTGACGGGGTTCAGAGCGATAGACTGGTTTGCACTGTGGCCGACGAATTCTGGCTTTTTCATGCCTTGGCAATTGGTTAGCTACGCTTTTTTGCACGCTAACCTGGCGCATTTGCTTTTCAATCTGTTTGGGCTGTGGATGTTCGGCTCCGAATTGGAGCGAGCCTGGGGTTGGCGCCGGTTTGCCACCTTCTATTTCATCTGCGTCTTGACGGCGGCGGCAGTCCAGTTGATCGTAATGACCGTGCTCGGTAGAGACGCACCAATGGTCGGTGCTTCTGGCGGCCTATTTGGCTTGTTGATCGGCTTCGCGATGGTGTTTCCGAACCGGAAAATGCTGCTGTTGCTACCGCCGATTTCATTGCCAGCTTGGTTATTCGCTACGTTGTACGGCTTGCTTGAGCTGACGCTGGGAGTGACCGCCAGCGCGAACGGCGTTGCCCACTTCGCTCATCTGGGCGGACTGGCGGGTGGCTGGATGACTCTCCGCCACTGGCGCGGTCAATTTCCTTTTGGCAAAAAGCGCCACTTATAAACGACTGCAAAGGCGGCTGCCCTAGATTCTGTGCTTCATCAACTCAGTGTGGTAGGGCAAGCCGTCTGCGAAGGATTATTTCGCTTTCGCGCTCGTCGTCGTCAGGCCAAGCTTGGCGAGTTCCTGACTCAGTGATTCAAAGCTCTCGGCGACTTCTTCCTTGGCCCAAACGCCGCCGCTCACGAGTTTATCGCCGAGGGTATGCACAGCCTTGACCGTTGTCGAGGCAGCGGATTTCGCTTCAGTGCCCACCCACGTCGCCGCGCTTTCCAAGCCATGCGCTGCCGCTTTCAATTCGTAGCCTGCTTTTTCGTAAGCTTTTTGCGCCCATGATTCAGCGGCTTGCGTGCGGTGGGCTAACGCCAGCGCATGGTTGGTTTGTGCAAATACCTTTGCTAAATCTTGCTCGCTTTGTAGGGTTCCTTGATCAAGCGCTTGCGCGGTTTTCTCCAGCTCGACGTTGGCGGCGTTAAGTCCAGCTTTGGCTTGACCACTGGCTCGCGCCGCATTGAGTCGCACATAGGCTTCGGCTTTACGGACCTCGTCAGCCGCCTTTTGATAATTTTTCTGCACGAAAGCGTCCATGGCGGCGAGAAAATGCTGCTGAGGTTTATCCGTGACGGAATACCAAGTCGTTACGTCCGTGACCAGCCAGCGTCGCTCAAGATCGGCGCGCGCGGCCTGATCCAAGGTCTGGTCAAGCGCAGTGGTTGTCGACAATTTACCTGCCTCGACCTGATCGGCGGCGGTATCCAGTTTCTTGGTGAGCGCCATCAAACGAACCTTAGTCTCGTAAGCTCGCTCCAAGTCCGCTGCCGCACGCTGGCGATCGAGTTCGTCGACGCGGGCGGCTTGCGCGGCTAACTCCTGCGACGCGGCCCGTAGCGCTTTAGCCGCTTGGGCATGGTCTTTTTGAGCCAGCGCGGTGCGAGCCGCCGCCAGATGGATGCTGAAATCATCCAGCACAGGCGTAACCGTGGCATCGTCGAATTCAATCCAGTCGACGGGCTTCTGGTCAACGGTGAGTGAGGGTTGACTGTCCGCAGTGGAGGGTGTTGATGCAGCTTGCGCAGAGGCTGTCAAAGGTGCTTGTAGCAAGGTAAGCACGACAGCCGAACAAACGAACGTCATCGAGGTTTTCATAAGACTGATCCTCACGGGAATTCCAAGAGATTTCAGGGATCGGCGACCGTTCATCACCATGACGGCACTGTAAAAATCCTGTCGGCTGGATGGAAGTGGCTGGAGTCACGATGACTTTGGGTACTGGTCACTTTTTATATCCATTCCCACAGTGTTCAATCCAATCATCGGGCGCGATGCGCAACTCCACAAATGCCCGTTTAAGTTCCAGTGTAAAGTTACCTTGAGTACGCAGCCCACACATGTTAAAGAAGCGGTGATCGCATTGCTGCTGCGGATACGTGGGAATGGATTTCCGCCTAGCAGATGAAATCTTGGCAGGTGACGATCCAAGCACGGGAGACGAGATACGATGAATGCTGAACTGCCACCGATGGCGCGGGCCGCCTTGCAACGTGGCCACAAGATCGAGGCGATCAAGATCGTGCGTGAGCAACTCGGCGTCGATTTGAAGCAAGCTAAGGAGATCGTCGAAGCTTCATCGGGCGACGGCTCACCGGGGAGTCAAAGACCGTACAGCAGACAACACCAAGAAGGGCTGCCCAGCGCGGCTGCCGATGCCTTGGCGCGCGGCAACAAGATCGAAGCCATCCGCATCGTGCGCGAAGCGCTGGGCATCGGACTGAAGGAAGCCAAGGAATATGTCGAACAGCACGGCTCCAACGCCCAGAATGCTACCAGCATGGTTGCGCTGGTACGCCGCGGGGATAGCGGCGGTGGTTGGCGATGGCTGATGCTGCTGTTGGTTATCGCTTTGGCAGCCGTCTATTGGTTCAAGCTCGGTTGAGTCCCGTCTGTTCGCCGCGCGTGCGGGCGCATTCGCGCTGCACGGTTTCGCGCAAGATCGCCGCTAAGCGGCGCACACCTGGACCGGCAAAGTCCGGATCGGTGAGGACCAGATAGAGTTCCACGTACCGCTCGCCGCCCTCCTTGAGCGGCAGGGCCTTCAGCCGGCCATCGGACAATTCGGCGGCGATGGCCTCGCGCGGAAACCAGGAGAAGCCGTAGCCGGCGCAGACCGCGGCGATCGAGGTGGCCATCTGGCTCACCGTCCAGCGCTGTTCAACGTCTAACGACAGGGTGCGCCGGTCGCGTTGACGGCTGCTGTCGCGCACGATCAGATGACGGTGGCTGCGCAAATCGCGAAAGCGGAGCGGGCGCTCCATTCGATGCAGGGCGTGGTCGGGATGCGCCACCGCCAGCAGGGGCATGCGGATCAGCGAATCGCCGGCGAAGCCTGGCGGAATGCGCGCAGTGACCGCGAGGTTTGCACGGCCTTCGAGCAACGCCTCCGGCGTGCCGCCGATCACCGATTCGATCAGTTCGATGCGCGTGTGCGGACTTTCCCGCCCAAATTCCGCCAGACTGGCGAGCACGATGGCGGTGGGAAACAGCATTTCCACCGCTAACCCGATTTCCGCCTCCCAGCCGGCCGAGGCTTTGTAGGCCGCCTGCTCCAGTTCGGCGGCCTCCGCCAGCAGGGCCAGGGCGCGCCGGTAGAGCATCTGCCCGGTCGTGGTCAGCACCGCCTTGCGACCCTGGATTTCGAAGGCGCGCACGTCCAACTGGGTTTCGATCTTCTGGATAGCGTAGGTCAGCGCCGACTGGCTCTTGTGCAGGGCTTCAGCCGCTTGGGCGTAGCCGCCAGCCTCGACCACGCCCACTAAGGCGCGCCATTGTTCGAGGCTGATTGAAGGGGTGTTTCGGGTCATGATCGAATGATTCGATAGATATGAGCGAATTATTGTTCTTTTTTATTCGATGAGTAAATCGTTTAATGCAGCGGTACCCCACACGGAGGCAATCATGAAAACACTGCTGCAACTGAACACCAGTCTTTTTTCTGGCCAAGGCCAGTCCACCCAACTAGCCGATCAATTTGTCGCCCGGTGGCGCGACAAGAACCCGGACGGCCGCGTCATCACACGCGATCTAGCCGCCGATCCGGCGCCCCATCTGGACGGCGCGCGCTTTCAGTCCTTCCTCACTGCGCCTGAGTCGCGCACCGAAGCGCAGAATGTTGTAGTCGCCTACTCCGACGCTTTGATTGAGGAGTTGCGTGCGGCCGACATCGTGGTGCTGGGCCTGCCGATGTACAATTTCGGCATTCCTTCGACGCTCAAAGCCTACTTCGATCATGTAGCGCGCGTCGGCGTTACCTTCAAGTACACCGAGAAGGGTCCAGTCGGTCTGTTGGGCGACAAGACCGTGGTGGTCTATGCCGCACGCGGTGGCCGCTACGCCGGGACGCCGCTGGACACCCAGACCGACTACGTGCGGAATTTCCTGCGCTTTATCGGTATCGACGACGTGCGCTTTGTCTATGCCGAGGGGCTGGCCTTGGGTGAGGACAGCAAGATGGCTGCTTTGGCCCAAGCGCGCAGCGATACCGAAATGCTGGTCGCCTGAGTATAACGAACTATTGGAGAAGACGATGAGCACCCGTACCCTGCAACAGATCATTCGCGCCCACCCGACTTCGGACGGCGCTGGTGTGAAGCTGCGCCGCAGCCTCGGCCAAAGTCCCGGCGCGCGCCTGGACCCGTTTCTGATGCTGGATGAATTTTCCACGGACAATCCGGACGACTACATCGCCGGCTTTCCCGCCCATCCGCATCGCGGCTTCGAGACGGTGACCTACATGCTCGAAGGCCGGATGCAACACGAAGATCATCTCGGCCATCGCGGCGAGCTGGTCAGCGGCGGCGCACAGTGGATGACCGCCGGGCGCGGCATCATTCATTCGGAAATGCCGCTACAGGACAGCGGTCGCCTGCGCGGTTTCCAACTCTGGATCAACCTGCCGGCCCGCGAGAAAATGAAGCTGGCGGCCTACCGTGACATTCGTCCGGAAGAGATCGCTTCCATAGCGCTCGAGGGTGGCGGGTGGGCGCGCGTCATCGCTGGCCGGATCGATTCGCAAACAGCGAGCGCAGAAGGCCCGATCCAGGGCCTGAGCACAGCGCCGCTGTTCGCCGATGTGGAGCTACGCCCCGGTGCGCGTTTCACGCAGGCTATCGAAACCGCTGACAACGCCTTCGTGTATGTCTACGAGGGCGAGTTGGAGATCGGCGCAGCGGGTGGCCCGCGGCGGCTCGCGGCGCACGAGGCCGGCCTGTTGTCGACCGGCGAGCGCATTGACGTCGCGGCTGGCGAGCTGGGCGCGCGCTTCATCCTGCTGGCTGCGCGACCGCTGCGCGAACCGGTGGTGCAGTACGGTCCTTTCGTGATGAACACGCGCGAGGAGATCGAGCAAGCCCTCGTCGACTACCAAAACGGCGAACTCACCGGAGAGCGCACAACGCCGCTAGTCTCGTCGCGATCATGACGGCGCTCATCCGCGGGGAAAGGTGGATGCGGAAAGCGCCATCGATTCAGACGGCTGGCGGGGCTATAACGGGCTGGTTGACAGAGGGGCTGATCCTCAACATTTGTAGATCAGACCCTCTCACGCGGTTTAACCATAACCGTCAGCGGAGGACACCTTGCCGCGGAAGACCCAATACGACCACGCCGTGTAGCCCAGGATCACCGGCAATAACAGCAGGGTGCCGATGAGGAGGAACGCTTGACTGTACGGGCTCGCGGCAGCTTGGCGCAGGGTGATCTCGTGCGGAACCACATACGGAAATAAGCTCACCGCCAGTTCGGCGTAACACAGTGCGAAAATGCCCATTGCCGCTACGAAAGGCCCGGCTTGCGAGCGCCCACGGCGCAGAGCTACGGACGCGGCCCAGAACAGGGCCACCATCGCCAATAGCAAGGGGGCGAGCCAGAGCCAGTGTTCCGCGGTGAACCAGCGCGCATAAATACGGGGATGCGCGAACGGGGAATACACACTGACGACAATGATGAAAAGTCCGGTCATGGCCAGCGCCCGCTCTGCCTGTCGGCGCGCCCAGGCTTGCAACTCGCCTTCGGTTTTCAACACCAACCAGGTCGCGCCCAGCAGCGCGTAGCCAGTGGTCACCCCAAACCCTGTAAACAGGGCGAAGGGATGAATCCAATCCCAACTCGTACCAGCGAACTGACCGTTCACGACCCGAAAGCCATTGATATAGTTACCGAGAATAATGCCTTGCGCGAATGCCGCCACGAACGAGCCACCGCAAAACATCGCGGACCAAGCTGTGCGCCAGCGGGTGGCTTTGTGGCGGAACTCAAAGGCGACGCCTCGGCAAATTAAACCCAGTAACATGAACAGGATGGGGAAATACAGTGCAGGCATCAGGATCGAGAACGCGCGCGGGAACGCCGCCAGCAACCCTGCCCCACCGATGATCAGCCAGGTTTCATTGCCGTCCCAAATCGGCGCCACCGACGCCATCATCAGCGTCCGGTCCCGCTCTGAAGGGGCTAGGGGGTAGAGAATGCCCACCCCAAGATCGAAACCATCGAGCAAGACATACATGAAGATCGCAAGCGCCATGATCGCGATCCAGATCGGCACGAGGTCAATGGCCATGACAATTCTCGCTTTCCAAGGAGATAGAGGATGCCGACAGGGGCCGCATGGGTCGTGCGCTGGCGTCGGGCGCCAGCTCGGCGTCGGGACCCTGCCGGATCAGCCGTAGCAGATAGTATCCGGCCGCTGCATACACCGTGAAGTAGACGGCCTGATAAAACAACAGCGACAGAAACACATCCAGGCCAGTGAGCGTCGGACTCACGCTGTCGGCGGTGCGCAGCAATCCATAGACGGTCCACGGCTGTCGGCCCACCTCGGTAACGACCCAGCCGGCCAGCACGGCGATAAAGCCACTGGGTCCCATCCATTGTGCGACCTGTAAAAAGCGCGGCGAATGCTCCAATTGGCCGCGCCAGGCCAGCCATGCTCCCCACCAGGCGACCAGCAGCATCAGCACGCCGATGCCCACCATCACCCGAAAGGCGAAGAAGACCGGCAATACCGGCGGTTGGTCTTCCCGCGCAAAGGCTTTAAGACCCGTCACCTGGCCATCCCAGGAGTGGGTCAGGTACAAGCTGGCCAGATGCGGCACCGAGAGTTCAAAAAGATTCTTTTGCGCGTCTTGATCGGGAATCGCGAACAATACCGATGGCACGGGCGCGCGCGTTTCCCACAAGCCCTCCATGGCCGCGATCTTCGCCGGTTGATGTTGCAGCGTGTTCAGTCCATGCGCATCGCCAAGAACGATTTGCAACGGCATCATCACCGCCAGGAAAAATACCGTCATGCGCGCCATCAACAGGGCCGTTTTTCGATGGCGTCCGCGCGCCAAGTAATACGCCGACACACCCAACACGACAAAACCTGTAGTGTTGTAGAACGCGCTTACTGTATGCGCCAACCGGTAGGGAAACGAAGGGCTGAAAATGATGGCGCTGAAGTCTGCGGGTAGAAAACGGCTGCCTTCCATCACAAAACCGGCGGGCGTTTGCATCCAGCTATTAAAGGCCAAAATCCAGAACGACGAAAACAAGGTGCCTGCCGCCACCAGAACCGCTGCGCCGAAATGCGCCCATTGCGGCACCCGGTTCCGGCCGAACAGCAGCACGCCTAGGAATGTGGCTTCCAGGAGAAACGCAGTCAGCCCTTCATAGGCGAGGAGCGGGCCAACGACATTGGCTACATGATCGGCAAAACGCGCCCAGTTGGTGCCGAACTGGAAGGGCATCACGATCCCCGAAACCACCCCCATGCCGAAGGCGACTGCAAAGATACGCAGCCAAAATTGGGATGCCCGCAGGTAGCGGGCGTCGCCCCGCGCTAAATACAAACCTTCGAGAACCGCGATATAGCTTGCCAGTCCGATGGTGACAGCGGGAAAAATAATATGAAACGCGATGACAAAAACGAATTGCAGGCGCGATAGGATCAGCGGATCGCCGTGCATGACGGAACTCCAGTCGAGACTTCGGATAAGCGTATTGTATGTTCGATCAGGTGATGAGTCAGTGCCGGTGGTCACACCCGTTCGTGACGCCGGTCATCATTTGGGTTCCTCGGTCGGCGCGCTCAGGCCGTAAATCGACTGCGGGTGCAGGCGCTGAGAAACCAAGGTTGCTACTACGCAAGCCGGTAGGAATACAGTGAGCAAACTGTATTGACCCGTCATTTCGGCGACCATCAACGCGGCCATCACCGGCGCATGCGTGGTGCCGGCCAGCACCGTGGCCATGCCCAATACGGCGTAAACCGGTTCAGCCGCACCCGTGTAGCCAAGCGCGGCCAGCGCAGCCGAGAGCAATGCGCCGAATGCCGCGCCGACGAACAACGTCGGCGTGAAGACGCCGCCCGGCGCTCCCGATCCCGTGGTCGCCGCGACTGCCAGCAGTTTAAGCGCGAGCACGAGCGCGACGATTTGCCAAGGCCAGAGTCCGTCAATCTGTTGACGGATGCCGCTATCGCCGTTGCCCCAGACTTCTGGTCGCCACAGCGACAGTACGCCGACGATCAGCCCCCCCACCACTAGCGGCAAAGGCAAGGGTAAGGCGAGCTTCACAAATAAGCGGCGCGTCAACTCCAACCAATACAGTAAGACAGCGCCCGCCATGCCGCTGATCGGTGCGAACGCCAACATGATCATCGCTTGCGACGCTGCAAATGGGGGAACGGTCGCCATGGGGAACCGGACACCGGGACCTACGAGCGCGATGGTAATACCGTGCGAGACGACCGCCGCCACAACGACCGGCCCGAGCTGCGCTAACGCCAGCGATCCCAGCAAGATTTCGGCGACGAAAACCGCTCCCGCCAACGGCGTGTGATAGGCAGCCGCCAGTCCAGCCGCCGCTCCGCAACTCACCATCAGCCGCAGTTGCAAGGTCTCGCCAGCCAGCCGGCCAATCCACGATGAAGCCATGGCGGCCAGCAGAATCATAGCGCCCTCGCGGCCCACGGCGCCGCCGGTGCTGACCACCACCAGCGACGCCAGAATCTTGAGCGCGCCGCTATGCAGGTCGAGCCGGCCATTGCCAATGGCGACGGCTTCGATGTAATCGCCTCTGAAGCGAGAGGGCTTGGTTGAGTGCGCTCCCTCGGCTAGCCACAATAACATCCCTACCGCCGGCCCGCCGATCATCGGCACCAGCAAACGAATTTCAGGTTCCAGTTCACGGGCGGCGGGTACCAGATGCCCGTCGTGCGCGCCGACCAACCCCATTTCCAGCGCGAACAGCACCGTGCGAAACGCCTCCACGGCCAGCGCGCCCAACACGCCCACCCCCATGGCCACCAGAAGATTGCGCCAAGGGCCGTCCAGCGCGCCCAACACGCGCCGGGCGCCTCGCAAAGCCGTACGAGAGATCACAATGATCAGGAAATCCGTTGACGTAAGCGTTCAACTCCCTCCTTTGAAAAGGGGGGGCCGGGGGGGTTCCGCACGGGCGATGGTTCGAAAAGCCCCCTAACTCCCCTTTGCCAAAAGGGGGGACTGAACGGTTATCCGCTGATTATCATCGGATCGGAAGACTCGTGACGACCAACAAGACCGCGGCGGACAGGCTGCCGAGCAGCGCCCGGCGGGAGGTATTCATCAGACTCATCATGGTTTCTCTTGTACGGTTGAGTTGGCGGCAGGTCGCGCAGCGCCTCGCGCAAAACTTGCCATCCGCGCAACCCGTTTACGCGTACTGTAGGAGAACCGCCTTACCCTCCCAAGTGCCATTCGTCATGCATGAGAGAGGCAATCCGTCACGATGAGCGGCTCGATACGGCAAAGTCTGTGCCGGATGTCCTCTAAACAGGCCCGCGAATTTTCCCAGCAGGTCAGTCGAATCCGCGCGCGCAATAAATTTCCCGTTCCAAGCCATATTGCTTAACTTTTTGATAGAGAGTGCTCTTGGCAATGTCGAGTTCGCGCGCCGCGCGAGCCAGGTTGCCCCGTGTGGCGATAATCGCGCGTCGGATGAGATTCGCTTCGCTCTCGGAAATATTGAAGGTCGTATCGGCGTGCGTGTCATGGGTTGCCATCTCGTACGTAAGCTCCGGCGGTAGGTTATCGACATCAAGAACTCGGCGGTCGCTCATCAACAACATGCTCTCGATCACGTTGCGCAGCTCTCGCACATTTCCTGGCCACGCATAGTCTTCCAGGCGTGCGATAAGCGCCTCGTCCAAGCGGCGAGGCTTTAGCTTGTGCAGTGCGCAGAATCGCTCGACAAAGTGCTGGGCGAGAAGGTCGACGTCACCCTTCCGATCTCGCAAGGCGGGAATCCGGATCGACGTCACCGCCACCCGATAATAGAAATCCATGCGAAAGCGACCGTCCGCCACATCCTGACGCAGATCGCGATGCGTCGCGGCAACAAGCCGAAAGTTGACCTTGCGCGGCGCGCTCTCGCCGAGACGGTAGATTTCGCCCTGTTCAAGCACGCGCAGCAGGTGGGGCTGGAGATCGAGCGGCATTTCGCCGATTTCATCCAGGAAGAGCGTGCCGCCGTTGGCCGCTTCGATCTTGCCGACCAGACCGTTGCGACGCGCGCCCGTGAAAGCGCCATCGATATAGCCAAAAAGCTCGCTTGCGAGCAGGTCGCGCGATAGACCGCCGCAATTGAGCGCCACGTAAGGACCCTCTCGAAACGGGCTGGCCTGATGGATACCTTGCGCGAATTCCTCCTTGCCCGTTCCAGTCTCGCCCAGCAGCAGCACGGGCACGCGGGAACGAGCCAGGTGGCTCGCCTTGCGGACGGCTTCCAACAGGCCGCCATGACCGGTAATGATTCTGGCAAAGCTTGCCGACATTGCCGAAGGAGGACCGTTTTCTTCCCCATTTGCTGGAAATCGCGACAGTTCGGTCCCTCTGGCCCGCGCGCGGCCAAGACCCGGCATCGGTATGATCAGCAGGGTTCCCAGGCGCTCGCCGTGCCTGACCGCTGGCACCAGCCATTCTGGACGCAACCAGGGCGGATAGGCCTGTCGCTCACTGTCGAGCGCGAGCGCCGGGATCCGCCGTGGCGCGGCCAGATCGAGATCGGCGCCAAGAGCGACGAGCGCCGCCTGCCCGTTTTCGTTGGCCTTGATGGGATAGCCACGACGGTCGAATAGAACCACGCCATCGGTGCCCCCCGACCAGCGCGGCAAGGCAACTTCCAAGAGCTGATAGCGCCGCTCCATCTCGCGAATGGTCAGTCGGCTCTCGATCCGGCTGGCCGCCGTCACGACCAGGGCCATGCTCTGGCGGTTGTAGGTTTCCGAAAGCCCGGATACATCGATCACACCCAAAATCTCGCCATCGTGGGGATGACGAATGACGTTGGCGGAACAGGTCCAGCGTTTGATGCCCGCGCAGTAATGTTCGGCGGAGTGAATTTGCACGGCGTGGCCGACGGCAAGCGCGGTGCCAATCGCGTTGGTACCACAAATACCCTCGCTCCAGACCACGCCAGGCAGCAAATGAATGTCTTCGGCAAAACCTAGGGTGCGGCTATCGCCCTCCATGGTGAGAATAGTGGGATTGGTGTCGGCGAGCGCCATGATGGCGCCGGTCTCCGCGAGAAAATCCCGCGCGCAGGCCATGATCGGCGCGGCGGCTTCAAAGAGTTCGCGATGCTGACCCTTGAGCGACTCCAGCTTGGAGTTGCACACTGGCGACGGACCGCTGCGTTTTTCGGGATCGACGTGGTGTGCCCGGCAGCGTTGCCACGAACCTTCGACGATCCCGCGCAAGGCGTCGGAGGGCTGCCCACCGCCCGCGAGAAATCGTTCCCATGCCGTCATGATCGCCGCATCGTTCCCAGGATCGGCAAAAACCTGCCTCTTGGCATTATGCGTCATCTCCATTCTCCTCCTCGGTAGTTGCAACAGGCGTATCGCTGTCATCGCGAAGAGGGGATTGATTCCCCATTCATTCCGCCATGTTGGCTTTGTCTAAATTTTCAGCGTTTCCAGCATCTCCCAGTGCATGAAATGGATCGCATTTTCGTGTCTCTAAATATAGCAAAGATAATGCCATAACAATATAAACTATATAATTATTAGTGATTTTTGATTCGATGATGTGAAAATTTCAACATGGATATTGGCGCGATTCGCACAAGCGAATCCGCGGGACGATTCAAGTGAAGAAAGAGAAAAGAGAAGGGTTTCGTTTGATCGAAGGCGCTACAGCGTGGGACAAAATACGAAGCGTCCGGTTTTCGGACGGACGAAAACGTTTGATCGTCCGAAAACCGGACGCTTTGGGTCGCGCCTGTTCTCGACAAAAGTCCATCCACCATTCCCAGCGAGCTTCTCGCGGACGGTAACGCGGCTCGCTGGAAGCGGACGGTCAGCGCGGTTTGATCGCCACTTTTAGCACGCCGTCGCGCTGATTGGCGAATAGTTCGTAAGCGGCCACAATGTCGTCGAGTTTGTAGGTATGGGTGACCAGCGCACCGAAGTCGGCGCGGCCGGAAGCCACCACGTTCAATAGCCGCCGCATTCGTTCCTTGCCGCCTGGACACAGCGAAGTCACGATCTTGTTATCGCCGAGACCGGCATGAAAGGCATCGAGCGGAATCTTCAGATCGCTCGAATAGACGCCGAGGCTGGATAACGTACCGCCGGGCTTCAACACGCGCAGTGCCGTTTCAAAGGTCGTTTGCGTGCCCAACGCCTCGATCGACGCATCCACGCCGCGCCCCCCGGTCATCTTCATGATCTCGCTGACGACATCGACTTGGCGAAAATTCAAGGTGATGTCCGCGCCCATATTGCGTGAGATTTGCAACCGATCGTCGATACCGTCGACGGCGATGATCGTGCTCGCCCCACGCAGCTTCGCGCCGGCGGTGGCGCACAGGCCGATGGGACCTTGAGCAAACACGACCACGGTATCGCCAATGCGAATGTTGGCGGCTTCCGCGCCGGCAAAGCCCGTGGACATGATGTCGGGACACATCAAGACCTGCTCGTCGGTGAGGCCGTCCGGCACCGGCGCGAGATTGGCTTGAGCATCGGGCACTCGCACATACTCGGCCTGAGCACCATCCAGGGTATTGCCAAAGCGCCATCCTCCCATCGGTTTGTAGCCATGGCCGTGGCCGCCGCCATCCTGGGAAGGAACTCCATCCTGGCATCCATAGGACGTGAAACTCGGACAAATGGCGCCGGCGATCACTCGCTGGCCTTCGGCATAGCCTTGCACGTTGGCACCGAGTTTTTCGATCACACCCACCGGTTCATGGCCGATGGTTAGGCCAGATTTTACCGGATACTCGCCTTTCAGAATATGGACATCGGTGCCGCAAATGGTGGTGGTGGTAATACGGATCAACGCATCGTTGGGACCGACCTCAGGAATCGGCTTGTCGGTCAACTCGATACGGCCGGGCGCAACGAATACGGTTGCTTTCATCATGGCGTTCATGGTGTTTCCTTGATGCCAATGGCGATAGTTTTGACTCAGTCGTGGAATTTTGGTTTACGTTTTTCCTGGAACGCTTGCACGCCTTCCTGGGATTCCTCGGTGCCGTAGAACAGGCTGACGGCCTTGAGGCCCAATGAGGAAATCCCGGCGATGTGGGCGGTGTCGGCATTGAAGGAACGTTTGGCCAACTCCAGCGCGGTCGGGCTTTTCTCCAAGATTTCCGCGCACCAGTGCTCGACTTCGGCATCCAGTTCGGCGTCGGGCACGGCCTTATTCGCCAGGCCCATTTGCACCGCTTCGGCGGCGGTGTACTGGCGGCAGAGGTACCAGACTTCCCGCGCCCGCTTCTCGCCGATGACCCGCGCCATGTAGGCGGTGCCGAAACCGGGATCGACCGAACCGACCTTGGGACCGACTTGGCCAAACCGGGCCGATTCGGCGGCCAAGGTCAAATCGCACAGCAGCGCCAGGACGTGGCCACCGCCGATGGCGTAACCGCGCACCTTGGCGATCACCGGCTTGGGCACGTCGCGAATTACGCTTTGCAGTTCTTCCAACGGCAGGCCGATTACCCCACGGCCGTCGTAATGGCCAGCGTGCGCCGATTGATCGCCGCCGGTGCAAAAAGCCTTTTCGCCCGCTCCGGTCAAGACGATGACGCCCACTTTTTTATCCCATCCTGCCTTCAGAAAGGCATCGATCATTTCCTCGCAGGTTTGGGCGCGGAAAGCGTTGTATTTATCCGGGCGGTTGATGGTGATAGTAGCGACGCCGTTGTTGATCTCGTACAGAATGTCGTCGTAAGCGGTCGTCATGATGGTTCCTCGATAATTGAAAGACGTTTGCCCGACCTAAGGGCGATTGTGGTTAGCGACCTTTTTGCTTTGCAATATCTGCAAAATTTTCAAATGACTATTTCATTCTCGCAATTCATGGCGATCAGCGAACAGCGCAAGAGCTTCCGGGTTGGCGAGCGCCTCGATGTTCTGGACCGGTTGGCCATGGACGATGTTGCGCACCGCCAGCTCAACGATCTTGCCGCTCTTGGTGCGGGGAATCTCGGTGACTTGCAGCACCTTCGCCGGTACGTGGCGCGGCGTGGCGTTGTCCCGAATCGTCCGCTTGATCATGGCGATCAAGTCGTCATCGAGTTCGATGCCGTCCTGGAGCTTCACGAACAGGATGACGCGTACGTCGCCTCGCCAGTCTTGCCCGATCACGATCGATTCGATCACTTCCGGCAGCTTCTCGACCTGCCGATAGATCTCGGCGGTACCGATGCGGACGCCGCCCGGATTGAGGGTGGCGTCCGAACGGCCATGGATAATCAAGCCGTCGTGCGCGGTCACTTCGCAAAAATCGCCGTGGCACCAGACACCGGGAAAACGCTCGAAGTAAGCGGCCTGATATTTCTTGCCGTCGGGATCGTTCAAGAAACCGACCGGCATGGACGGAAACGGACGCGTGCAGACCAACTCGCCCTTTCTTTCCCGAATCGGACGACCTTCGTCATCCCAGACATCGACCGCCAAGCCCAGCCCTTTGCATTGAATCTCGCCACGCCAGACCGGCAATGCAGGATTCCCGAGCACGAAGCAGCCCATGATGTCGGTGCCGCCGGAAATCGAGGAAAGCTGCAAATCCGACTTGATGGCGGCGTACACGAAGTCGAAGCGTTCAGAGACCAACGGGCTGCCGGTAGACGTAACGACCCGCAGATGGTGCAACTCATGGGTTTCCCTCGGTTTGATCCCGCTTTTTTCCAGAGCGTCAAGATACTTGGCCGAGGTACCAAAATGGGTCATGCGCTCGGCTTGGGCGTAGTTCCAGAGAATCCGGCCCTGTTCGACAAAGGGGCTGCCATCGTACAGCAACAGGGTCGCGCCGGATGCCAGCCCGGACGCCAGCCAGTTCCACATCATCCAGCCGCAGGTGGTGAAATAGAATAGGCGGTCGCCTTCCCGGATGTCGGTGTGGAGCTGATGTTCCTTTAGATGCTGCAACAGCGTCCCGCCCGCACCGTGCACGATGCATTTGGGAATGCCGGTCGTGCCCGAGGAATATAGGATGTAGAGCGGATGATCGAAGGGTAGTGGGATAAATTCGGGTTCGGTCACCGCCGTATGAGGTGCGACGAAGCGCGCCCAGGACACCGCTTTGGGCAATTCCGTCGCCTGCATGTCCGCCTCATTATGCAGATAAGGAACCAGAATCAGGCGTTCCACACTGGGAAGCCGCGGCGCGAGTTCGGCCAGCTTGTCCCGAATATCGATGGCCTTGCCGTTATACCAGTAGCCATCGCAGGCGATCAGCACCTTGGGTTCGGTCTGGTTGAACCGGTCAAGCACGCCCTGAACGCCGAAATCCGGTGAGGCGCTGGTGAAAACCGCGCCGATGCTGGCCACCGCCAACATCGCGATGATGGTTTCCGGCAGATTGGGTAGATAGGCGGCGACGCGGTCGCCAACGCCGACGCCAGTAGCGGTTAAGGCTGCCGCGAACTGGGCGACCTGCTGACGCAGTTCGGTCCGCGACAACCGGCGCTGGACTTTGTTTTCGCCCCAGAACACGAGGGCTTCCGGGTTGGCGCAATCCCGCAGCAGGTTCTGGGCGAAGTTGAGGCGGGCGTCGGGGAACCAGCGCGCGCCCGGCATTCGCTCGGGATCGACGAGTATTCGTTCCCCGCGTTCACCCACCACCCCGCAGAATTCCCAGACCGCCAGCCAGAACTGCTCAGGCGCGGCGACTGACCAGGCGTGCAAGTCCGCATACGACGCCAGGGCCGCGCCAGAGATGGCACGAGCATGCTGGGTAAAAGCCGCTATTCGCGTCGTGGCGCTCCAAGCTGGATCAGGTGTCCACAGCGGTCGATTAGGATGCCTCTTATCATTCATTGGCGTATCTCCGTGAATACCAAAATCGCATTATGGCGATGATAGTCGGGGCCGCCTAAAACCTTGTGGCGGCCCTGTGTTGATACAGAGGGAATCGCTATCCCGGCGATCCATTGTCACCCTTCATCTCTCAAGCAGCCCGTTCCGGCACTGGCAAATCGAGCCATTCCTGATAGAACGCCTCGATATCAGGCTCGAAATCATGAATCACCGGATACCAGGGGGTCGGCGCTTCCACGTCATGCAGCGTGCCGCAACTCGGGCAATAGTATTCGCGATACACTTGCCATGAGACATCCGGGGCCATCAGCTTCGGATAAATTTCGCTCATGGCTTCCTCGGTATCGCGCACGTAAATGTTGGCGTATAGCTTCCAGTTCTCGCGGTAATCGCAAAACTCATGCCCACAATCGCATTTCACGACCCATTCCTTGGTTTTGGTCTGTTGCACGATATACATGTGCGGACTCAACGGCAATACGATGCGATCGTGCCAACTGACCTTGCTTTGCAGCACGTCGAGATAGAGGCTAAAGCGTTCCTTATCCTTGGGCATGGACAACATGCGTAGTGTGGTGTCCCAATCCAGGGACCCTTCGACGAGGTGCTGTACTTGATCTTTGGTATAAGAAGACATGGCGTGCTCCTTGATTCAGTTTGTCGTTAGGGGGCGGCTCGCGTTACTCTTCGACCTGAACGATGGTCCTGACATCCGGTAGCTTCGCCAGGTCCATCCGATACTTCGAGCCATAACACGGCACGTCGAGCTCTTCCTCCATCAGTTTCCAATCGTGCGGCAATCGCCAGAACTTCTTGAATTCCGCCAAGAATTTCGGAGAAAGCGCGAAGCTCGTGGCATACATGTGCCGCACCGGACGCGAAGCATGCTTGGTGATGATGCGCGCGCGCTCCGCCTTGATCCATTCGCGGGTTGGCACCGAACGGGCGATTCGTTCCTGGCGGATTTGGGTGCGGCGCTCTTCGGTCTTCTTGGCATCGACCGACCATGTCCCCTTGTCATCCTGGGTTGCCACCGCGCCGTGCACCGATAAGGCAAACTCCGGCAGGATGAACTTCTGGTTCAAGTCGTAAGTGATGGCTTGCGGATCGCGATCGAGCGGATCGCCGAAACCAGGGCCACCGCGAATGTAATTGAGGTAGAGATCGTACTCGTCGTAGCAATCCTCGGTGGTCATGCACTGCTGGTCGCGCTTGATGGTGGCGGTCGCGTCGATATGGTGTTCGTAGTTCGGCTTGGCCGGATTAGTATCGCCGCCCAGCGGCAAGCTGTCGCCATACTCGATCCGTTCCTTGAGACCGGTGTTATGCGCCTCGAAACGGTAACCGGTGGCGGGTGGATAGCCGCCCATCGTCCCCCAGTCGCTGTTCATGTAACCGTTGCCCATGAAAAACATAGTCCAGTCCTGGGCTTTCCAGACCATGCGCAGCGTTTCGAAGCCGCAGCCGCCGCGATACTTGCCGTAGCCGCCGGAATTAGCCTTGACGTTGCGGCCCATGTACAGCAGCGGCTCCGCCATTTCCCAAATCTCGATATCGCCCATGTCGCCTTCCGGATTCCAGATGGCGGCGGCATGGTTGAGGCCGTCCTTGATCGCACAGGCGCCAGTGCCGCACGAGGAGGCTTCAAAGCTGTTCACCGCGTGGATTTCGCCTTCCTGATTGATTCCCCCACCCTGGAGCCAGTTGGAGGTATTGGCGTTGCCGGCGTTGACTTCTTCCAGATAGCCGCGACTGAAGTAGGCTTGCGACAAGCCGCGCCACAACGCGCTCCAACCGGAAACCAGGAAGTGCCAAGCATAGGCATGGCCGGTGCGGCGGTCGTCGGGATTGCACCAAGCCCCTTTGGGCAAATGAAATTGCGTGCCGAAATAGGCGCCGTCGTTGATCCGCTGGGTGGGAACCAACGTCTGCGACATCATCACCCAGATGCCGCTGGTGAAGGCGACCTGATGGGCGTTGTAGGAATGCCAGCCCCAGCGGCTGGCGCCCTCGAAATCAAGGCGCCATGTGCCGTCCGCGCGAATCGTCATTTCGCAGGGCGAGTGCATGATCGTGTCGAGTTTGGCGAAGGCCGACGAGGTCTGGACGTCCGGATGCGCGTAAGGGACGTCCACGAACGCCACCTTGCGGTACTTGCCCGGCAGGGTCATGGCCTTGAGGCGGGATTGCAAGCCGCGACGGCCTTCCTCGATCACTTCGAAAGCGAATTTCTCGTAGGCGTCGATGCCGTCTTCCCGAATCACGTCCTCGACCAATTCGCGGATCATGTGGCAACCGGCGATGCGGGTACGCTCGTCCAGAATCCAGTACTTCGGCGTGCGCACCGAACGCTGGCTTTCGTGCAGCCAGTCGCGCAGCGGCATGTCGTTGATGCCGGTTTTGCGGCAGGTGATCATGTACCCGTCACCGAAACGCTGCACCTGACCGGTGGACATCGAGCCTGGCGTGATCGAGCCAGTGTCGATGACGTGGGTAACGCCGCCCACCCAGCCGATCAGCCGATCCTCCCAGAAGATCGGGACGATGGTGGCGATGTCGCAGGGGTGGACATTGCCGATCTGGCAATCGTTATTGGTGAACATGTCGCCAGGATTGATGCCGGGGTTGAATTCCCACCCGTTCTCGATCATGTACTTGATCGCGGCGCCCATCGTGCCCACATGGATGATGATTCCGGTCGAGGTGAGCACGCAGTCGCCCGCCGCGTTGTAGAGCGTGAAGCACAATTCGCCTTCTTGTTCGACGATGGGGCTGGCCGCAATCTTCTTGGCCGTCTCGCGAGCGTGCACCAGACCACCGCGCAGCTTGGAAAACAGTTTTTCATAACCGATCGGATCTTTCTCGCGTAATTCCAGCCGTTCCAAGCCGTTGTAGTGACCGGTGGCGGCGGTGCGCTCGAGGATTTCATCGCGGAACTGCTTGAGCGTTTTGCCGTTTTTCAACAGATCGGGGCCTTGTACCGCGTTGGAGGTCATCATGTTCATTCTGGCAACTCCTAATTAGATTTTCCTGCCACTTCTTTGAGATGGAACAAGCGATGCTTGTCGAGCGTGGTCTCGAAACCGGTTGGCACCACGAAGGTCGTTGCGTCCGATTCGATGATGGCTGGACCGACGATGTGGTTGCCGGGATGGAGCGCTTCCATCTTCCAGATGGTGGCCTCGACCCATTTCTTGTGGCGGTAGAACGGGCGGGTGCCGAGATAGGCTTCGTCTGGCGGTGTCGGGCCATCCTCGGGGTCTTCCGGCAGGACCGGCTTCTGCGTCGTGACCAAGCCGCGCATGATGGCGGTGGTGACGGAAAATCCCAGCTCTGGCGAGCGCGCCGAACTGGCGTAGACACGACCGTAGGTATGCTCGAACGCCGCGACGATCTGATCCCAGTCGGCGGCGGTGGTGGCCGCGGTCACCGGCGAGGTGATCTCCAGGTCGTTGAGCTGCCCCATGTACTGCATGCGATAGCCGGGACGCAGGATCACATCTTCCGGCTTGAACCCATTGATGACGAACTCGTCGATCACCTTGGCGGCCAGTTGGTTCCAAGCCGTCTGGATGACCTTGCAAGCGTCGACTTTTTCATCGTCGGAGGCTAGGTGCGGCAAGGCCAGATCGACTGATTTGTCATAGCGGTATTCGAAGTCGGCGCAGGCGCACCCGAACGCCGAGAAGCCGGCCGCCCAGGCGGGTACCACCACATCCTTGAAGTGCAGTCCTTCGGTATAGCCGTAGGTATGAACCGGACCGGCGCCGCCGTAGGAGAAACAGACGAACTCGGCTGCGTTGTAGCCCTTGGCGCTGATGGTGGCACGCAGATAGTCGCGCAGGTTCAAGTCCAGCAGTTCGATCACGCCGGCGGCGGCGTCTTCCACTTTCAAACCGAGTGGATCGGCGATCTGTGCCTTGAGGTGTTCGCGGGCCCGCTCGACGTCCAGCTTGATGGCGCCTCCCAGGAAGTTCTCCGGATTGAGATAGCCCAGCACCACGTGACAGTCGGACACGGAGACAGTATCCAGACCGCTGTCCGCCCAGCAGGTGCCGACTCGATAACCAGCGGAATCCGGTCCCAGCTTGATCGCGCCGCTATAGGGATCGAGACGCACAAAGCTGCCCGCGCCCGCGCCGACCGAATCCATCGCCACCAGCGGCAACGACAAAACCAGGCGCGCCATGTCTGGATCGGAGGCGATGGCGAAGTTACCCTTGGTGATCAGCGCCATGTCGAAGCTGGTGCCACCGATGTCGGAACAAGCGATATTGTCGTAACCGAGTGCTTCGCCCAGCAGCTTCGAACCGATCACACCGCCGATCGGACCAGACACGATGGTGCGGGCAAGCTCCTTGGCCTTCCAACTGATCGTGCCGCCATGGGTAGCCATCACCCGCAGATCGAAGTGCGCGCCGTTCTTCTTGAAGCGGTCGCTGACCTTTTTCAAGGTCTGGCGCGAGGGTTCGGCGGCATAGGCTTCGAGCACCGTGGTGTTCATACGGTGGGATTCCTTGCGCGATGGGTAGTAATCGACGGACGCGAAGACCGGGATATCCACGCCGTGTCTCTTCAGTTCATCGCGGCAGATATCGCGCGCGCGCAGCTCGCTGGTGGCGTTCTTGTGGGATTGGAGAAAACAGATGACGATGGCCTTGGAACCGGCTTCCACCAATTGCCGCGTCGCCTTGCGTACTTCGTTTTCGCGCAGTTCGATGACGATTTCACCTTGCACGTCGGTACGTTCGGTGACACCTCGGGTGCGCGAAATCGGCACCAGCGGCTCGTCGTAGCGATGGGTGTTGAGATGGATGCGCTCCTCTAGCGCGTAACCGAGATAGCTTTGAATCGCGCGTCCCATCGAATGGATTTGCTCGAAGCCTCGGTTGCAGATCAGCCCGACTTCGAGTCCTTTGCGTTGCACGACGCGGTTAAGCATCGCCGTGCCGGAATACACGCCGGTAACCAGTTCCGGATAGACGTCGTTGACGCTCCGCTGCCAATGTTTGAGCGCGTCCTGCGAGGACTCGAAGATGGCCAGGGATTCATCTTCTGGATTGCTCTGCGCCTTGCCGACTACGAATCTTCCATCGGCGCGGACAAAGAAGGTATCGGTCATCGTGCCGCCGGCATCGATGCCCATAACCTGTACCTGTGATAGGGTTTGGGGTTCCATGGGGTTTCCTCTGGTGTGTGATCTAGATGCCAGTTCGTTGCTGGCCCCCCAGGATTTGCAGCGGACGTGCCATTCGACCATCCGTGCAGTGCACCATAACTGAAGTCAATATGTCGATTGATAAAATAATGTATGATATTGCATTGCAATATAAAATATGGAGGGTGTCGAATATCCGAAAATCGCACGCTCAAGCCGACTTCCGACCGATTTCCAATCAATAGACTGATCTGCCTAGTGTGCCGAGTTAAAATCGGGGAAGATGCGATGTAGCGTTGAGCCTTGAGGTATTCGTGCGGGTTCACCTCTATCGCTTGCTGGAGAAACGGCAATCCGCCGCCGCATCGATTCGCGAGAATATCTATAGAGCAAGCTCGTCAACATTTAAATCAAGAGTACTTAGTATGGCAATTGCTTATCTTGATTATCCTTCATTCTGTTGCCGGAGGCTCACTATGACGATACTTGCAACCGACTGAGCTGACATACCGCCCTTGCATGTGGAATTCAATTTGACTGTCAGCATGTTGCGCCAGCAAAATCGAAAGTTCCGAGGCACAGGTGGAGTGAGTACGGAAAACCAGGAACAAGGATTCACGAAAACGCTTAGGATGCCCCACCGCTTGCGGTGGAGAGGAGTGAGCCATCTGGGGTAGCGGGTTCGATACTCACTGCTATCCCAGATCAGTCTTTTTTCTTTTTAAAAGCCCCATCGCAAGCGGCGGGGCTTTTTACTGGCGCGTTGGCGGCTTATCTCATGAGGTGGCGAATGGGAAAGAACAGACTTGAGGCGTTCAGCGATGGTGTCCTCGCGATAATCATCACAATCATGGTGCTCGAAATGAAGGTTCCGCATGGGGACAGCCTTGGCGCGCTCGCGCCACTTGCCCCAGTGTTTATGAGCTACGTGCTCAGTTTCATTTACATTGGCATCTACTGGAATAATCATCACCACATGCTTCACGCTAGCACCGGGGTAACGGGGGGCATTCTCTGGGCAAACTTGCATCTACTCTTTTGGCTATCGCTGTTTCCGTTCGTCACCGGATGGATGGGCGAGAATCACTTCGCTGCCGTTCCTTCGGCGCTTTATGGCATAGTGCTCCTTGCGGCCGCTATTGCTTACTGGATTCTCCAGCAAACGATTATTGCCTCGCAGGGGCCGGACTCGCCACTGAAGGCAGCAATCGGAGGTGATTGGAAAGGTAAGCTCTCCCCATTCCTGTACTTGCTCGGAATCATCTCCACCTTTATGTGGACCTGGGTGGCGCTGGCGCTTTATGTCCTGGTTGCCCTTATATGGCTGGTACCTGATCGCCGCATTGAGAAATCTCTACACCATGACGCCTAACCAACGCTTTCCCGCCCTCGCGGCCCACAGCGCCGCCGGTGCTGACCACCACCAGCGACGCCAGGATCTTGAGCACACCCCATGCGAGTCGGGCCGGCTATTGCCAATATGCTTCCACCGAACGGTCGTTGCTATCCGCTGGGATTTTGTCGCCGCGAGCGCTTATCTGGCGTCACCCTTCCAGTGAAAATACACATCGCGACCGGTTTTGCCGTCCAGCGTGACTTCTCGCGTTTCGGATTGGCCTCTGAACTGAGCGGTGATTCGGTACTTGCCTGCTGGCAGCATGGCATAGGTCATCGGGCCGGCGTTGCTGAGTTGCAAGTAAGGTACGCCCTGCGCATCAGTGACCAGTAGCTTGACATCAGCCACGAATTCATTGTCTTTGCGCTCGGAGAAAATCATGCGCAGCGGCCAATCCTTGGCGATCTTATGCATATATTGCTCACTGCTCTCGCCGACGCCGCCGTTGAGATACATCGTGGTTAACACCGGTTCGATAATGATCAGCTCGTCCTGGGCATAAACCGGAAGACTCGTGACGACCAACAGGGCCGCGGCGGACAAGCTGCCGATTAGCGCCCGGCGGGAGGTATTCATCAGACTCATCATGGTTTCTCCTATACAGTTGAGTTGGCGGCAGGTCGCGCAGCGCCTCGCAAAATTTGCCATCCGCGCAACCTGTTTGTGTACTGTAGGAGAACTGCTCTACGCTCCCAAGTGCCGTTCGTCATGTAGAAGAGAGGTCATCCGTCACGATGAATTCTCAGGCTTTAAATTCCAGAACGATGCAGGTTCCTTCTCCAGGCCGGCTGTGCAGTTCGAAGCGCGCCTTGATCAGTTCAGCTTGTTCGCGGATGCCGCGCAATCCGTAATGACCCGGACAGGGCGCCGCTGGGTCGAAGCCGACCCCGTCGTCAGCGATTTCGACGCGCACACACGCCGGCCCATCGGGATCCCAGCAGAGCGATGCAGCGGTTTGCGGCTCGGCCCAGCGTAAGGCGACGCGCACCGCGCGCGCACCGGCGTGCCGCTCAACATTATTCAACGCTTCTTCGACGATGCGAAACACCGTTTCCGCCCGCTCGTCAGCGAGGCCAGCGGCTTGCGTATCAGCATCCAGCCTGGCATCGACGCCCGAGCGATCCTCAAAACGACTTAACAGATCTTGCAAGGCTGCGCCAAGGCCCGCATCGCACACATCGTTATGGCGCATTTGGGAAATCGCCGCGCGCGCCCCGGCCAGGCCGCTGGCGGCGACGTCTTCAGCCTGAGCCAACTCCGCATCCAGTTCAACAGGATCAAGGCGGTCGCGCAGCTTGCGAATCAGGCGAATCTGCGTCAGCAGCGCCATCAGCGAATGGGCCAGCGTATCGTGCAGTTCGCGCGCCAGCCGTAACCGCTCACGGGCGATGGCGGCGTGACGGGCTTCCTTGGCCATTCGCTCGATGCGCGCGGTTCGTTGCGCAACGCGGGCGTCCAGTTCCGCGTTCAGGATCGCTAATCCCTTCTTTTCCTGTTGCAGATACCCCACTAGGTCGACCAAGGTCGCGCCGATATGGGCGATCTCATCGGCTCCGGCGGGAACCGAGATATTTTGTTGTACACCCTGGCGAACCGCCTGCGCTTGATCCGCCAGCAGCGTCAGGCGGCGCGTGAGGGTGCGAGTGGCGAGAACCGCGGCGACCGCTGAACCCAGTCCTGCCAAAAACACGACTAGAAAAACCCCCCGGCGGGCGGTCTGGGCGCGCGCCAGGGCGGTGCTGGCGTCTTGACGCAGAATGACGATCCAATTCAGCCCTTCTTTTTCTTCAGAGAGCGCGTTATTCCGGCCAACCATGTAGGCGCCACCCTCGCTGAGGTCAGAACCGGTTGCGAGTGTGCGGTTGCGCCAGTTTTTCGGACCGATCAACAAGAAACCGTCTACAGCGGCAATCAGAAATAAATCGAGCGGTTGTTGCGTATCCAGATTGTGCAACAGCTCATTTTGTTGGCGCTCGATCCAACTCCAGGAAAGCCGGGCGCTGAGAACGCCAGCGAGATGACCTGAAGGCTGCTTGATCGGTACGGCGACAATGAACCCTGGTGATCCGTTCGCGAGTTTGTCAGGTAAAGCTTCCCCATCGAGTAAGGAAACACGACGGGTGTCCCCGATGAACGAATGCTGTTTGCCTTCCTGAAACCAGAACTGTGCAGAGACATTTTTACCATGCAACACCCCGCCGGTGGCAGCCACTACGCGACCGTGCTCGTCCGCCACGCCAAGCCAGGCGAATTCGGGGAAATGAGCCTGCACGGCTTCGAGATGATGACGGAGGGCATCGGTGCCCCGATCCTGAGAAGCGGCAATTTGGACGGCGGTAACTTGGAGGATGGAGCGCCGCATTTCCAAATTCATATCGAGCGCATGGTGAATTTGCACAGCGAACTGGGTTAGCAGGCGTTCGGCATCGGCGCGGGCAAGGCGTTCGGCCTCACGGGCAGCCAGATTCGCTCCAGCCAGCGCTGCTAATAAGATGACAGCGAACACCGTCCAACCGATGGCGGCGGAGAACCGTAACCGCGGATTGAGATAGGATAATAGTTTCATAATAGCAATTTTCGCATGTCATTGTGACTGAGGTCATCGGCTCCTATGACTACGGCATGACTTTTGTTGCTGTGCTGGCTGAAGGGGTATCCGCTACAATAATGCGCAAGGCGGTAGTGATGTTTCGATTCACGATCGCAACCCAAACATTGAGAATGAGCGCAGCAGTGAACGATACCGACAGACCTATCCTGCGACTGTTGATTGCCGATGACCAGCCGCTGATCCGACGTGGGCTGGCGATCATGCTGGCGACTGAACCCGATATCGAAGTGGTTGGACAAGCGGCGGATGGCCTGGAAGCGATTGAACAAGCCTTAGCGACCCAACCGGACATCGTGGTGATGGACTTGCAAATGCCTCGCGCCAGCGGGATTGTCGCCACCCGCGAGATTACTACGAAGCTGCCTGCCACGCGAGTCGTCGTCCTCACCACTTACGATTACGACGAATTGGTGTTCGAGGCCATCTATGCAGGCGCACAGGCTTACTTACTCAAGGATGCCCCCGAGGAGGAAGTGCTTGAGACGCTGCGTGCGGTCCAACGCGGCGAGTCGCGCCTGTCGCCGACTATTGCCCGCAAAGTGATGGAACAGTTCCGAACGTTTGCCGGTTACACCGTGAAAACCGAAGCCGATCTCTTGAAAAGCGCTATCCTCAAGGACATCGACAGCGTCGACCCCGCGCTGCAAGCAGCTCAAACGGCGACGTCCGCGCCGAAACCGGTTGCTTCGCATTCGATCGACGACCCGCTTACCGACAAGGAGGAACGCATCCTCGACCTGATCGCGCAAGGCAAGAGCAACAAGCAAATTGCCGCCTCGGTGTTTCTGGCGGAAGGCACAGTCAAGAATTACGTCAGCCGGATCATGGATAAACTGCATGCGCGCAGCCGGGTCGAACTGGCTATGCGCGCGGTCACCCGACACGGCTGACCCCCGACAGAATCCTATCATCGCAGGGATGCTTACGCGTGACCGGCAACTCTGCTTTGACTCGTCCGGGATTGTGGTTCAGGATCACGATTGGCGCTGGTTTATTAATATTTTTCGATAACATATTAAATATGACAAAATAACTTGCTGTTTCCTTTACCGATGCCTGAAACCTCCATACATGAAAGACGCTGCGTCTAACGGTCATGTCGAAGGGATTGACGCTCCTACCCATGAAACCGGGTTTCATGGCGGACTGCAATCCTGCTTGCTCTCGGATGCCGCTACACAACCGGTTGCCCCTCCCGTACTTATCGGTTCCACCGATCCGCCAACTTTCACCCTGGTCAATCCGAATGGTCAAGCGCCAGTGGTTTTAGTATGTGATCACGCCAGTAACGTGATTCCAGCCCAGTTGAACAGTTTGGGACTGGGGAAGCACGAACTCAACCAACACATTGCCTGGGATATCGGCGCTGCTCAAGTGGCTCAGTTACTGGCAGCGCGCCTGAATGCGCCCGCCGTCCTGGCCGGCTATTCACGGCTGGTCATTGATTGCAACCGTCCGCCGGGTCATCCCACTTCGATGGCCGAGGTTAGCGACGGTATTTTTATTCCTGGTAACCGCGATCTGAGTGACCAGGAAGCCGAAGCTCGGTTAAACGAAGTGTTCTGGCCCTATCACCACGCGATTACCCAAGCGCTGGCCCATCGCTGGCGGCATGGTCACGGTCGTGCGCCCGCATTGATCGCGATTCACAGTTTCACCCCAGTGATGAATGGGTTTCGTCGTCCCTGGCAGCTTGGGGTGCTGTGGAATCGCGATCCCCGGCTAGCTGAACCGTTATTGACCCGGTTTGGGGCTAATATCGAATGGTGTGTCGGCGACAATCAGCCCTATTCAGGGCGTGAAGTGGGTTTCACCATGGATACGCATGGCGGCGCTGCCGGTTTGCCGCATGTGGAAGTAGAAATCCGTCAGGATTTACTGGTCGATAATGAGGGTTGCGCATACTGGGCGGATCGAATTGGTGATGCGCTTGAGGCCATTCTACTGGATAAAACCTTATACGAGATTCGCCATTACTGATCGATAGCACTATTGAGGGCGTCCATAGTCGTATATAATAATTGACAATTGTATTCGATAATTCCGGGAGAATATCGATCATGGGTGCGGAGGAAAACGCCGGCGAAGCCCCGCGCAACAGACGCTCATGGACGCGGACAGCCATGCTGGCCGTGGCCTATGTCGTTATCTGGGTGGCGCTTTGGCATGCGGTCGACCGGCTTAATCAATTAGCTGGCGTTAATCTTTGGGTTCCATGCGCAGGTCTGACCTTTGCCATTCTGCTGGAATATGGCTGGCGGTCACTGCCCTTACCTTTGCTGGCCACCCTACTGGCAGGATGGTCACACAACGGGTTCGGGGAGCGCTGGCCCTATAGCTTGGCCGCTAGCCTGGCGCCGCTGCTTGGCTATCTGATCGCCGCCTGCATTCTGCGCCATCGTCCGGGTGGCAAGCGCCCCGGCGCATGGCGTTTTGATGATCCACGACGGGTAGCGGCTTTTCTGGGCGCAGTCATGCTGGGTACGCTGTTCGCGGCGCTGGCGGGTGCCCCGTTGTTACAGGCAGCCGGATTATCGCCACCCATGCTGTCATGGCTAGAAATGGTTGAGCAAAAGTGGATCGGCGCTTTCATTGGCGTCGCTACTGTCACCCCTTTGGCGTTAATCTTCGTCGCACCCTTCGCACGACGGTTTGTGCGGAAGGAACCCTTATATCGACCAACAGCGGCTCCCGCCACCGAATTTCTATCTGTGCACCTGGGCGTCCTGCAAGGGGGAGTATCCATCGCATTGATTGTGGCGTTACTTTTGACGCCTCTCCCCCAATGGTTCGGTCAGTCCTATCCCTTCATGACCTTGTTGTTGCTCCCTGTATTGACCTGGATCGCTGCGACTCATGGAGTTCGAGGGACTATGCCCACCGTGCTGCTTTATCAATTAAGCATCATGGTGCTGGTCCTGGATTTCACTCAACCGATGTTGGCGTTCCAATATCAGATCGCCATGGCGGTCATCGCAGCCTCGGGACTGCTCACAGGCGCCGTGTCCCAGGCGCGACTGGTGGATATCGGTCGATTCCGTGATTTGGCCGAAGTATCCAACGATCTCCTGTGGGAGTTCGACGAGCAGGGACGTTTGTGTGATCTCCAGGGGCATTTCGTTGGCTCCAGGGAAGCGTTTAAAGGACAATTGGGACGGCATTGGCGGGAATATGTGCTGCCGGATCAAGATGCTGATCTCAGCGGACTTCGCACAGCGCTTCGCCAACGCCAGCGCTTTCAACAACGGGTGTTGCGGGTGCGGTTGCCCGGCGCAAGGACGCCGATCTGGACACGTAACAGCGGTTTGCCGCTGTTCGACGACAGCGGTGAATTTCGAGGTTATCGCGGCACCACCACTGATATCAGTGATTACAAGGAAGCTGAGGCACTGCGTGAACAGGCCGAATCGCTATTGCAGGATTACGACCGGACCCTGGAAGAGAAGGTGGAAGCGCGGGTGGTGGAGCGCACCCGGATGCTGACGGAAGTGAGTCTGCGCAATTGGCGGCTGGCCAATTTCGACAGCCTGACCGGATTGCCCAACCGCAATTTGTTTTTCGAGCATTTGCGCAAGAGCTTGCAGCAGTCCCGGCGTCAATGGCGACTATTAGCGTTACTGCTGGTGGATCTGGATGGCTTCAAGGAAGTGAATGACACCTTTGGCCACGATATGGGGGATGAGTTGCTGCGGCAGGTTGCCGGGCGTTTGCGTCAATGCATCCGTGCGACCGACACCGCGGCGCGACTGGGTGGCGACGAATTCACCATTGTCCTGGCCGATCTGGAACAGGCCGAGGCGGCGGAAGCGGTGGCCCGGAAACTAGTGGCCAGTCTAGCGGAACCGGTGCCCGTGGGTGAAGTCAGGGCTACAGTCACCGCCAGCGTTGGGATTGCGCTTTACCGGCCAGAGTGGCCGGCGAATCTGGAACAGGCCATGTCGTTGCTCAGGCAGGCGGATGCCGCGATGTACGAAGCCAAGCGGGCAGGCAAGAATGATTGGCGGTTCGCCGAACAGTCGGCGCCGGAAAGTAGTGAAACGTCAAGCGGGCAACACCCGAGCTAACACCATTTTGAGATATTCGGTTTCGGGAATGGCTGGCGGCACAGGATGATCGGGTCCCTGCCGCCCCTGCTCCAGAATCACCAGATTGCGATCCAGATGTCGGGCAGCTTGCAACAAGGTCTGGATCAACAGGTCGCGTGATAATAATTGCGAACAGGAACAGGAAACGAGCAGACCATCCCGCTCCAGGACTTGCATGGCCATTTCATTGAGTCGGCGATAGGCTAATGCGCCTTCCTTAAAATCCTTGCGGCGTTTGATAAAAGCGGGCGGATCGACGACCACCACGTCGAAGCGTTCGCGGGCCTCGCGCAACGCTTTCAATACTTCAAAAGCGTCGCCCTGCTGGAATTGCACCCGGTTGCTGGCGCCGTTCAACGCGGCATTAGCCCTTGCCAGTTCCAGCGCCGACGCGGAACTGTCCACCACCCGCGCCTCCCGTGCGCCGCGCACCGCAGCGCGAATACCCCAGGCCCCGACATAACTGAACACATCCAGCACCCGCCGGTCGCGAACGTAGCGATCCAGCCGGGCGCGATTATCCCGCTGATCATAAAACCAGCCGGTTTTCTGACCGGTGCGCGGCGCGACCTGGAAATGCAGACCGTCCTCCTCAACGGTGACGAGTTCAGGAACCTCGCCCACGGCCTCGGCGACATAGCGCTCCAAGCCTTCCAACTCTCGCATGGGACTGTCATTGCGCCACAGCACCGTCGCCGGCTTCAACACTTTCTGCAAAGCCGCCAACACTTCGTCCTTGAGTCGCTCCATGCCGGCTGTGGTGATCTGCGCGACGCATAAATTGCCGTAGCGATCCACGATCAAACCCGGTAACCCGTCACCTTCGCCATAGACCAGCCGGTAAAAGGGCCGCTCGAAAATCCGCTCGCGCAAGCTCAACGCCACGTTCAGGCGATGCACCAGCAGTGATGAGTTCAACGGATGTTCCACATCGCGGCTGACCAGGCGCGCGCACAGCAGAACATGTGGATTGATATAGCCCGTGCCGATGAATTGACCGTTATTGGCTTGAATGGCCACCGGCTGGCCGGGTTGGAAATTGCGCAGCGGTGTCGCTTCCACATCGATCTCGTTGCTATAGACCCACAGGTGGCCAGCGCGCAACCGGCGATCTTCATTCTTGCGTAGACGCAAGGGGGCAAATTCGGCGAGGGAAACAGAGTGGGTCGTCATGAGCGCAGGGTATCCGGGATGATGAGGCGTGGAAGCGGAGGCTGGCGAGAACGTGGTAAACCCGACATTCTGCACACTAGATTTCCAATTTGTTAATCAAAAATATATCTTTTAATTCAATTTATTAAGAATAGAACTTATGCTGACTTTTGGCGGCTTGCCTATATGTTATGGTGGGGCGTGGACTCGATAGAGTACGCCGAAGCACGGTCTTTACTTTATTCCGGAGATGGCTGAGTGATATGCGGAATGCCAGGTCAATTATCGCCGCGATGTTCAATCATCAGCCGTTCCCCATCGGTCACGGTTGCCCTGAACCCTGGCCAGCGATCCTGATGACCACCGATGATTTTTCGTTACCACTGCCAGAAGGAGAGACGTGAAAAAACCTACCCTTGTAAGGGGGTACTCGATCCTTCGGCGCGGATCATCTTCAAATCAGAAGACCACCGCTAAATCCTAGGCGATCATCGGGCGCAGCACACCGGCGACGACAGTCTCCACCGGGGCTTGATCATCGATCAGCGCATCCGGTAGTGCTCCAAACATGCTTTGAACAAACCGTTGATGATGGTATCGAGTCCACCGTCCAGTGGATCAAGCCACCCGAGGGTGGCCAAGGTGCATTTCTTGACCCGGCCCGCCTTCATCGCGAAAGGACTCGACCCATTGGACGTAGCGACGGCTGCCTGAGTTGGTAATCTTCACCAACATGCCGCCACTTTATCAGCGCGCTCATCCAAGTCAATCAAAATCTGGTGAGGTAGACGCGCCACCATAAAAGTGCTAGGGTTCTCTGGTCAAGATATTGTTTTTATTGAGTAACAGTAGTGATATTGAGGGCTGAACTATCGAACTCGGGTGGATGCGGTGTCGCAGTCATATCGCGTATCCGGTACTGTGTGAATCTGGTCTGTGTGTTTGATTTGAAACCTGGCAGCAGAGGTAACATGTGCCCGGATGGCCGATAGAATCCTTTTGAGAATGAGCGATAGTTAACAATAAAGGTTGTTAACTACAACTTTTATTGTTTATGCTATTTACTTGAAATATATTAAAAAAATAAAAATCTACCTTATTTTTAACAACAAAAATTATTAAAAATAATCTATCGAGATCCCAATCAAGCAATAATATTTAAAATTCAAATACCTATTTAAATTTTATTATTGGCTCATTATTTGCTTATATTTCTAAGGTCATGTTTTATCCGAAACAATCTGGACATGGAATGATGATGTAAAAATCTTAACTCACACTCCCCAGATTTTTGTGAACCACTTACTCAATCAGCCAGACCCTCGATTCAGGGAACTGATTGTCTGATAAAGTCGAACATCGCACTAATTGACATCGGTAAATTGGAGAACTGCAATGGCAAACGAGAAAAATCCTATGGGTCCGGTCATCACAAATAGCTTAATAAAGCGATTTCGTAAATCGATAGTCTGGCTGTATATCATCACCATTATGATTAGCATTCCGATTATTTATTTGGTCACACAGTACCAAGTACATGCGGAATCTAATAAAGAATTAACATTAATGTTGGATATGGTTACTTCTATGAGAGAGTACATCTCAAAGGATGTTCGCCCAGATCTCATGGAAGCAAAAATGTTTCAATCACCTACAATGTCTGGGGCTGTGGCAACAAGCAAGGTGGCTAACTATTTCATTAAAAGGCAACCTAACTACTATATTAAAGTTGCTTCTGATAATCCATTGAATCTAAAAAATATGGCGGGGCCGTTTGAAAAAAAATTATTAGATCAATATCGTGAAGATAGAAAATTAGATGAAATAATACAAATTGGCGAGATTAATGGCGAACGGTTTCTGGTTTCCTCTCGCCCCAGTGTAGCTAAAAAAGAATGTATGGTATGCCACGGTGATCCGAAAAGCGCCCCTATGCCAATAACTAGCAAATACGGCACGACAAGCGGCTATAATTATCAAACTGGCAGCGTTGTTGGCACAATTAACCTGGGTGTTCCATTAGCAGATGTCAATACTTTAGTGATTCAACGCGGGCTTGTAGCAGTAGGGATAATTACCTTGATTTTCAGCTTAATATTTCTAATAATTAACACCCTAGTAAAGAGAAACATTCTTCTGCCAATCGCAAACATTACGGAGGCGGCAGTTGTTCTAAGCAAAGGGAATCTTGAGCAAGAGATTAACGTTAAGCGGGATGGCAGCGAAATTGGTGAACTCGCTCATTCTTTTGAGTTATTGCGGCGCAGCTTAAAATGGACGATAGGGCAATCAAAAGGATAGCCAATATTCAGCGTGCTAGCTCCTTCATATACAGACGCTTCATTGCCGTCACAAGCTGATTGAGCTAGCACTTATCGTTACTTAGGTATCAATTTCCTAAATTCCATTTAAGGTTAATTGACATGAGCAATTCACAACCGTTATCTTTGGCTCAAGTAGTAGCCGAACTCCAGAAAATTTCTCAAGACAAACTCTCTGGCAATATGACTATTGTGACAGAAGATCGCCAAATGGTCCGAATTGGTCTTCTGAACGGCAACATCGTAACCTTGTCTTATAAGAATAAGCGGGGGGCGGAAGCACTATCGCTGATCCAGCAGATCAAACCTAACTGGTTTCAATTTATCAAGAGCAGCAGTGTCACTCCTGACCCTGATTGGCAACCTTCAACCACCGATATTTTTAATTTTCTCAGTGGCGGCAGTATTTCTTCTCCGAAATCGGGGGCAGTTAAAACGACCGCTAAAACACTTTCCCAGCAGACTCTGGAAGTGTTGAAAGAAGTATTGACTGAATTTATGGGCCCCGTAGCACCGGTGATCTGCAACAAGGTTCTACGACAGGATTTGAATCTGGACATGTCGATTGACTTGCTGGCTAAAGAAATTCCTGAATGGAAGGAGTCGCTTCAATTTAAAGAACAGGTTAGACAAAAACTCCTGATGGATCAGAGTCTAGCTACTACCTCTTAATCGGCTTAGTGTGGGGTGTAGGCCCAAATCCGAGAAAATTCTGTGAGGCGTTCTTTCGCCGATTTCTCGCCAAAACTTTCCCGATAACAACCCAAAATGGGAAAGTTTTTAACGCCTATCTGTAGCGAACTGCAATCATCGGTTTTTTTCGAGCACATTAAGTGATTCTATCGGTCGCGTTCAAACCACATTATTGCGAATGAAACCATAATAACGGCTTCCAAACCGCAATCATCGAGTGGGAATCAAATTCTCCGCAACGGAACCACGGACCGGGCGGTCGCACTCGTGAAAGGCAAGTAAACGACGATTATAGTCAAACAGTTTTTGGATAGTTCGCCATGTGCTCAGGCCACTACAGTATTCCTTGCTGGAAGGGCAATCAACATAAAACTGTTTGACTATAGCTTACCGCAAACCGCGAGTTTCCCCATGCCCAAGATGCGCACCAGCTTTCAGGGTCTGGTCCGGTTGCTGGCGAAAAGCCTGTATCCGGAGCCGGAAGTGTTTATTCGTGAACTGCTGCAAAACGCTCATGACAGCATCCAGTTACGCCAGGTTCACACGCCACAGCCGGCGGGTGAAATCCGTATTGATGTGGACGAAGCGAACCGGACGTTGCGCTTCGCCGACAACGGCAGCGGCATGGATCAGCGCGACATTGAGGAATTCCTGAGCGTCATCGGTAGCACCGGCACCGGTCATCACGCTCAGGAACTGGCGACGCGGGATGTGGCGGTGGCGACCATTGGTCAATTCGGTATCGGCTTGCTGTCCGCTTTTGTGGTAGCCGAGCAAGTCGAGGTTCTCACCCGTAAGTCTGGAGCGCTGCAAACCTGGCGCTGGGTCAATCATGGCGGCGAAGATTATCAACTGGAGGCGTTGCCAGCGACCGCGCAACCGCCTGGCACCCGAGTGATTGTCACTTTAGCGCCTGACCGGACCGACTTTCTGGACGGGCGATTAATTCGCCAAGTGGTGCGCCGCTATGCCGATTTTCTGCCGTTCCCGATTTTGTTGAACGGCTTTGGCCCGATCAACGCGGTTAATGCGCCTTGGCATGAACCGGGTTGGAGCGATCCTGTGGAACGGGAACGGTCGCTGGCGGCCTTTCTCAGCCAGCGCTACGCCGATCCGCCGCTGCTGGTTATTCCCATTGACTTGGCGCAACCGCGCGCATTGGGCGGGTTATTCATCCCGGCCCGCTACACGCCGGGCCAGTCGACCGGCGGTGCGGTCGACCTGTTTCAGGCGCGGATGGCGATTCGTCCGAACGATGCTGAGTTACTACCGGAATGGGCCGGTTTTGTGCGCGGCGTAGTGGATTGTCCCGACCTGCAACCGACCGCCGCTCGCGATAATGTATTGCGCGACGCCGCTTGGTCGGCCTTACGCACAGGGTTAGGGGAACGAATCGTCGCCAGCTTGCTCGATCTAGCGAACCATGATCAACCACGCTTTCTGCAACTTTGCGATTGGCAACATGACGCGATTAAGGGCATGGCGGCGCGTCATGCGGAATTCGGCGCAGCGGTGCTGGACTACTTGCCCTTTGAGACGCACCAAGGGCAATTGAGTTTGCCCGACATTCTGGCCCGCCAGCCCACCACGGAACAGGGTAAACGCCTGCTCTATTTTTTTACCCATGAGGCCGACGCCAATCAGTTTAATGCTCTCTGCCAGGCGCACGGGGTGCTGGCGATCAACGCAGGCCGGCCTTTTGATGAGACTTTATTGCGCCGCTATGCGCGTCAACACGCCGAGATGGTCGAATTGAAACCTCTGGATCGGTTGGATGATCCAGAATGGTATGAAAAACTGCCAGCAGAGGAACAAGCGACTTACCAGCGTTTGGCGCGCGCTGTAGACCGAGTGCTGGCGGAACGGGAAGTCGCGGTGCATACGCAGGTGCGCCGGTTTCAGCCCGCCACGCTCAGCGCCGTATTACTGACCGGCCAGCGCATTACAGCATTTGATGCGATGGAGCGAACGTTGGAAAAACCGTTTGCCCTGGACGGACTGGCGGAACTGGCGGGCGAGGTGCGCGACCGCTTGCGCCAATATCCGTTGACCTTGTTTTTAAACGCGGAACATCCTCTCGTACAACGCTTGGGCGCACTGACCGAACCAGATCATCCTCGTTATCGGTCGATCCTGACCGGGCTGTACTACAGCGCGCTGCTCAACGCTCAGCACCGGTTGACCCCGGCGGTCGCCCGGCGGTTTCATGCGGATTTGCAGGAATTACTGGGCGAGTATCTATCGCGGAGCTGCTAAATGCGGTGGTTTTTACCGATCTTCTATGTCGTGTGTGTTTTAGAAGCTCCCCCCTTTGAAAAAGAGGGGTTGGGGGGGATTTTGACGAGCGGCTTCGATCCACGGCGTTCAAATCCCCCCTCACCCCCCTTTGCTAAAGGGGGGAACCTATGATTCAAAACTTATCGAGAAACGGTATAAGCAAGATCAATTTCTTGCTTAGAATCTGGCCTGGTTTCTACATTAGCAAAACTATAGGCGCGCTCAGCCGATCAGCCCAAGAGTTTTCATGAATGATTCCCTGGGCGCACCCAGGCGCGGGGATGGGGTTCAAAGCCCAACTGGGCGTAGTAGGTATGGGCCTGGGGCGCGGCCAACAGCACGACCATACACGCGGGCGTCAATCGCTGTCGAGTTTCAAAAATCAGTTGTCGGCCAATACCTTGCCGTTGATAGGCGGCATCGACCGCCAGGTCCGCCAGATAAGCCACATAGGTGAAATCGGTCAAGGTGCGGGCGATGCCTACGCAGTACTCCTCATGCCAGGCCGTGATGATCAGATTTGCATGGTTCAACATTCCGGCCAACCGATCTGGTTGATCCACCGGACGCCGCTCACCGAGCGTGGAGCGCCGGTACAGATCCTGCGCCGCTTCAATGCTCAATGGCGCATTTTCTTTGTACACAAGGGTCATGATGTAGTCCCTTCCCTCCAGCGCCATAACGACGCCGCCAAGGCGATCCCGCCGCCGCTGGCGCAGAACAACACCAGTTCTCCGGGCTGCGGGCCGTTGCCGCGCTGAATGGCGTCGTCCAAGGCCATCGGGATACAGGCGGAACCGGTATAGCCATAGCGATCCATGATCCAGTGGGTCTTGGTCAGCGGTTGCCCCAACGCCGCCATGGCAGCTTCAATGACGCGCAGGTTGACCTGCGTGAAATAGTAGCGATCGACATCCTCCGGGCGCAGGCGGGTTCCGGTCGTGGCGCTCGCTTTGGCGAGTAGCCGCTCGATCAGCGGCGGCCACTGTTCGACGTTGAAGGTCGCCGGAAAGGGGCGCACGAACTGCACCACCGGCGGGCCGAATTGCGCCACGTGATCGGCGGTAGCCGGGCGAAAGGTTCCTCCGGTGTAGATGCCCAGGGCGTCATGGTATTCACCCGCCGCCGCCGTGACCGTGGCCAGCCAGCCAGGTGCTGAACCGGCGCCAACGATCACCGCACCGGCCCCATCGGCGAACAGGGTCGCAGTTTTCTTGTCGTTTCCGTCCAGGAACCGGCTCATGCCATACGCGCCAATCACCAGCACTGTGGTGTCTTCCGGTTCGGTAAGTATCTGCCGGGCCGCCAGGTCCAAGGCCGTGACCCATCCCGCACAGGCGCTGTTGACATCGAACACGCCGGCCCGGTGTGCGCCCAGCTTGGCTTGCACCACCGCTGCCGTGGCCGGGCTGAGATAATCCGGGGTATCGGTAGCGACGATGATTTGATCCAGCGCCGCCGGTTCCAGACCGGCCCGTTCCAGGGCCATACGCCCGGCGGCGACCGCCAAATCGGACGTGACCTGATCCTCGCGCAGATACCGGCGCTCGCGGATGCCGACATTCTCAACCAGCCAATCGTCCACCTTCTCGCCGAACCGGGCGGCGAAGTCGGCGTTGGTCACCACCCGGTCAGGCGCATTGCTCCCGGTGCTGAGGATTTGAGCATGATGCATCAGGAATTTCTTTTGGCATACGAAGCGGCTCGTTTTGCCGCAAAGTCGTGTTCTAATATTAGTTATTCTATCTCAAATCTGGAGAACCCCATGATAATCCATCACTCGGTCGAGGTGCGCAATGGACACCCCCGACACGCAACGCCGCAAATTCCATCATTCTGAATTATTACCCTGACGAGGCGCTTTCCATGAAAACCCGTTTATTAGGCCGCAACGGCCCTTCCGTCTCCGCCATCGGTCTAGGCTGTATGGGCATGAGTGATTTTTACAGTGGGCGCGATGAGGCCGAGTCCCTGGCGACGCTCCATCGTGCGCTGGAGTTAGGCATCACTCTGCTGGACACTGCCGATATGTACGGCCCCCACACCAATGAAGAACTAGTCGGTCGAGCGATCCGGGGGCAACGCGACCGCGTCGTTCTCGCCACCAAGTTTGGCGTCGTGCGCGACCCGCAAGATCCGACGCGGCGCGGTCTCAACAGTCGCCCCGAGTACATTCGCGCCGCCTGTGAGGGCAGCCTCCGGCGGTTGGGGGTGGAGACGATTGACTTGTATTACCAGCACCGGCTCGACCCGGACACGCCCATTGAGGACACCGTGGGCGCTATGGCGGACTTGGTGCGCGCTGGCAAGGTGCGCTGGCTCGGGTTGTCGGAGGTCTCCGCCGCCACCCTCACGCGGGCCTATGCGGTCCACCCGATCGCGGCGGTGCAATCCGAATATTCCCTGTGGAGCCGTGACCCGGAAACCGACGGGGTCTTGGCGGCGTGCCGTCGCTTCGGGGTCAGCTTCGTCGCCTATAGTCCCCTCGGACGTGGCTTTCTGACTGGCGCGATCCGGCGTCCGGAAGATTTTGCCGATGACGACTACCGGCGCACCAGCCCGCGTTTTCAGGGCGAGAACTTCGCCCGGAATTTGGCCCTCGTCGACAAGATCGAGATGCTGGCCCGGCAGAAAGGCTGTACGCCGGCCCAATTGGCCTTGGCTTGGGTGCTGGCCCAAGGGGAAGACATTATCCCGATTCCCGGCACCAAGCGGCGGCGCTATCTGGAGGACAATGTGGGCGCGGTCGACATCATGTTGACTCCGACGGAGTATGCTGAGTTGGCGACTGCTTTTCCGCCCGATGCAGCCGCGGGCCTGCGGTATCCAGCCGAGATGATGCAGCTGGTCAATGTGTGAAGCCGGGGCGACCGGTTGCCCTACCATTGGCAATCCCCACCTCGCCCAGCACGAAGTAGGGCTGGCTTTGGTCGATCCGGTTAGCAGCCAGCGCAGGTGGCCAAAGCACCGTTTCAAATGAAAAGGTATTCGCCACAATCGTTTGCTGGAAATAAGGTATAGAGTTTACCATACTCTCTTTACGGGTATATGAAATGGCAGCGGTGTAAGCGTTCATTTCCCCCCTTTGAAAAAGGAGGCCGGGAGGGATTCCGCACGGGCGACGGGGCCAAAATCCCCCCTTACCCCCCTTTGCTAAAGGGGGGACTGAACGGTTACGCAGCAGTGAGAACCTGATTTCCCCTCGATAGAGATTGCTCCTATGGCGACATTACGTCCTGTTGATCGCTTTTCCCTGTTTTTCGGGCTGATGCTGCTGACTCGCCTCAGTCTGGCCCAAGTTACCCTGGACGGGACGCTCGGGCCGGCGGGGCCGTTGTCCGGGCCGAACTACGCCATTCCCGCTGAGGTGGGCCAACAACACGGCGGCAATCTGTTTCATAGCTTTGGCCAGTTCTCGATTCATGCCGGGGAATCCGCGACCTTTAGCGGGCCAAATTCAGTGAGCAACATCATTGGCCGGGTGACGGGTGGGCAGGCGTCCACAATTGACGGGTTGCTGCGCTCGACTATTCCCGGCGCGAATCTGTATTTGCTCAATCCAGCGGGACTTCTGTTCGGGGAAAATGCCCGGCTGGACGTGTCCGGGTCGTTCCACGCCAGCACGGCGGATTATTTGCGCTTGGGTGAGGGCGGGCGGTTTGAGGCGCTAACGCCCGGAAACAGTGTGTTGACAGTCGCGCCGGTGGAGGCGTTTGGGTTTCTCGGGGAGATGCCGGGGCGGATCGACATCAACGGCAGCTATCTGCATGGGGCAGAAGGACAAACGCTGTCGCTAATTGGCGGGGATGTGACGCTGACGAATGCGACGGTGTACGCGCCGGCGGGGCGGTTGAATGTAGCGGCGGTCGGTTCGGCGGGGGCGGTGATCCCCACAGATACGGATTTGGTCATGCAGGGGTTTGGGCGGTTGGGGACGTTAACAATGAAGCGTGACCCTGATGCGCCGCGCAAGATGGTCGATATGGGAAATGGGTTTGCTGATGTGCCTTTGGGTGATATGGACACCAGCGGCGCAGGCGGCGGCGCGCTGTTCATTCGCGGCGGGGAGTGGGTGAACTGGGGCGGGATGGTGTTTGCCGATACCTACGGGGCGCAGGCAGGGCGGGATGTGAATGTACAGATCGCGGGGGGGATGCGCTTTATCGGGAATGCCCGATTGACAGCAGATACCGCAGCAGGTGACGCCGGGTCGATCACGGTTGAGGCAGGGAATTTGTCGCTGGACGGGAGTGCTGTACAAAGCGCTACTTTCGGCGCAGGTGATGCGGGCCGCGTCGACCTCAATATTGCCGACACCCTCACGGTGCAGAATGGGGGGCAAATTAGCGCCGACACTTGGGGCGAAGGCCCTGCCGGGGACGTGACGGTGAATGCCCGGAATCTGTTGGTGGATGGGATGGGAGCGGAGACTTTCACCGGCCTGGCCAGCGATGCCGAAGACGGCACCGGAGCTGGAGGGAGCGTGAACCTCAATATTGCTGACACCCTCACGGTGCAGAATGGGGGGGAAATCAGTGCTGGTACCTTTAGCGAAGGCCCCGCCGGGGACGTGACCGTGAGCGTCGGCAATCTGCTCGTGGATGGGATGGGGTATGACGGCTTTACTGGAATTTCCAGCCAGGCCAACTCTACCGCGCTCGGTGATGGAGGAAACGTGACCGTGAGCGTGACCGATACTCTCACGGTGCAGAATGGGGGGGAAATCAGTGCTGGCACCTTTAGCGAAGGCCCTGCCGGGGACGTGACGGTGAATGCCCGGAATCTGTTGGTAGATCGGATGGGAGCGGAGACCGTTACCGGCCTGGTCAGCAACGCTAATTCCGACTCCACCGGGGCCGGGGGGAGCGTGAATCTCACCCTTACCGACACCCTCACGGTGCAGAATGGGGGGCAAATTAGCGCCGACACTTGGGGCGAAGGCCCTGCCGGGGACGTGACGGTGAATGCCCGGAATCTGTTGGTGGATGGGATGGGAGCGGAGACTTTCACCGGCCTGGCCAGCGATGCCGAAGACGGCACCGGAGCTGGAGGGAGCGTGAACCTCAATATTGCTGACACCCTCACGGTGCAGAATGGGGGGGAAATCAGTGCTGGCACCTTTAGCGAAGGCCCCGCCGGGGACGTGACCGTGAGCGTCGGCAATCTGCTCGTGGATGGGATGGGGTATGACGGCTTTACTGGAATTTCCAGCCAGGCCAACTCTACCGCGCTCGGTGATGGAGGAAACGTGACCGTGAGCGTGACCGATACTCTCACGGTGCAGAATGGGGGGGAAATCAGTGCTGGCACCTTTAGCGAAGGCCCTGCCGGGGACGTGACGGTGAATGCCCGGAATCTGTTGGTAGATCGGATGGGAGCGGAGACCGTTACCGGCCTGGTCAGCAACGCTAATTCCGGCTCCACCGGGGCCGGGGGGAGCGTGAATCTCACCCTTACCGACACCCTCACGGTGCAGAATGGGGGGCAAATTAGCGCCGACACTTGGGGCGAAGGCCCTGCCGGGGACGTGACGGTGAATGCCCGGAATCTGTTGGTGGATGGGATGGGATCAGAGTTCTTCACCGGCCTGGCCAGCGATGCCGAAGACGGCACCGGAGCTGGAGGGAGCGTGAACCTCAATATTGCTGACACCCTCACGGTGCAGAATGGGGGGGAAATCAGTGCTGGCACCTTTAGCGAAGGCCCTGCCGGGGACGTGACGGTGAATGCCCGGAATCTGTTGGTGGATGGGATGGGAGCGGAGACTTTCACCGGCCTGGCCAGCGATGCCGAAGACGGCACCGGAGCTGGAGGGAGCGTGAACCTCAATATTGCTGACACCCTCACGGTGCAGAATGGGGGGGAAATCAGTGCTGGTACCTTTAGCGAAGGCCCCGCCGGGGACGTGACCGTGAGCGTCGGCAATCTGCTCGTGGATGGGATGGGGTATGACGGCTTTACTGGAATTTCCAGCCAGGCCAACTCTACCGCGCTCGGTGATGGAGGAAACGTGACCGTGAGCGTGACCGATACTCTCACGGTGCAGAATGGGGGGGAAATCAGTGCTGGCACCTTTAGCGAAGGCCCTGCCGGGGACGTGACGGTGAATGCCCGGAATCTGTTGGTAGATCGGATGGGAGCGGAGACCGTTACCGGCCTGGTCAGCAACGCTAATTCCGGCTCCACCGGGGCCGGGGGGAGCGTGAATCTCACCCTTACCGACACCCTCACGGTGCAGAATGGGGGGCAAATTAGCGCCGACACTTGGGGCGAAGGCCCTGCCGGGGACGTGACGGTGAATGCCCGGAATCTGTTGGTGGATGGGATGGGATCAGAGTTCTTCACCGGCCTGGCCAGCAGTGCTAATTCCGGCTCCACCGGGGCCGGGGGGAGCGTGAATCTCACCCTTACCGACATCCTCACCGTGCAGAATGGCGGGACCATCCGCGCCAGCACCTTTGGCACAGGCCCTGCCGGGGACGTGACGGTGAATGCCCGGAATCTGTTGGTAGATCGGATGGGAGCGGAGACCTTCACCGGCCTGGCCAGCCAAGCTAATTCCGGCTCCACCGGGGCCGGGGGGAGCGTGAATCTCACCCTTACCGACACCCTCACGGTGCAGAATGGGGGGCAAATTAGCGCCGACACTTGGGGCGAAGGCCCTGCCGGGGACGTGACCGTGAGCGTCGGCAATCTGCTCGTGGATGGGATGGGGTATGACGGCTTTACTGGAATTTCCAGCCAGGCCAACTCTACCGCGCTCGGTGATGGAGGAAACGTGACCGTGAGCGTGACCGATACTCTCACGGTGCAGAATGGGGGGGAAATCAGTGCTGGTACCTTTAGCGAAGGCCCTGCCGGGGACGTGACGGTGAATGCCCGGAATCTGTTGGTAGATCGGATGGGAGCGGGGACCGTTACCGGCCTGGTCAGCAACGCTAATTCCGGCTCCACCGGAGCCGGGGGGAGCGTGAACCTCACCCTTGCCGACACCCTCACGGTGCAGAATGGGGGGGAAATCAGTGCTGGTACCTTTAGCGAAGGCCCTGCCGGGGACGTGACGGTGAATGCCCGGAATCTGCTGGTGGATGGGATGGGATCAGAGTTCTTCACCGGCCTGGCCAGCAGTGCTAATTCCGGCTCCACCGGGGCCGGGGGGAGCGTGAATCTCACCCTTACCGACATCCTCACCGTGCAGAATGGCGGGACCATCCGCGCCAGCACCTTTGGCACAGGCCCTGCCGGGGACGTGACGGTGAATGCCCGGAATCTGTTGGTAGATCGGATGGGAGCGGAGACCGTTACCGGCCTGGTCAGCAACGCTAATTCCGACTCCACCGGGGCCGGGGGGAGCGTGAATCTCACCCTTACCGACACCCTCACGGTGCAGAATGGGGGGCAAATTAGCGCCGACACTTGGGGCGAAGGCCCTGCCGGGGACGTGACGGTGAATGCCCGGAATCTGTTGGTGGATGGGATGGGATCAGAGTTCTTCACCGGCCTGGCCAGCGATGCCGAAGACGGCACCGGAGCTGGAGGGAGCGTGAACCTCAATATTGCTGACACCCTCACGGTGCAGAATGGGGGGGAAATCAGTGCTGGCACCTTTAGCGAAGGCCCTGCCGGGGACGTGACGGTGAGCGTCGGCAATCTGCTCGTGGATGGGATGGGGTATGACGGCTTTACTGGAATTTCCAGCCAGGCCAACTCTACCGCGCTCGGTGATGGAGGAAACGTGACCGTGAGCGTGACCGATACTCTCACGGTGAAAAATGACGGGCGAATCAGCGTCCGATCCTTTAGTGACGAAGGCAACGCAGGTGAATTAAAAGTCAATGCCCCTTATCTGACTCTGACCGATGGCGGCAGCATTGTCGCTACTGCATCGGACACCACTGGCGGCAACGTCACGATCAACGCCGATTACCTTAAGTTACTCAACGGTAGCGAAATCAGTTCCTCGGCAGGCGGCAACATCTCTAACAGCGACGGCGGCAATGTCACTATTCACAGCACCAACATCGTCGCGCTGGACGGTAGCACCGTGACTGCCCGTGCTGAAGAATTTCAGGGGGGCCGCATCCGCATCGAAGCCCAAGCCTTCCTACACGATGCGCCTACGGTTGACGACGTTCTAAGCGCCACTGGTGGCCGCAGCGGCAACGACGGCACCGTGGAAGTCAACGCCCCGACCACAGATATCAGCGGTAGCCTGGCCAACCTCAACACGCCCTACCTCGATGTCTCCCACCACATCAGCCGACACTGTGACAGCGGCGACCGCGACGAGCGCAGTCATTTCCTGATTCATGGCCGGGGCGCATTGCCGCTCGGGCCAGACGAGGCGATGCCCGCGCCCCTCAGTCGCTGTCTGCCGACGGAACCCGTGGCGCTGGCTTCTTCGGCAGCGAACTCCCGCCAGGATGTCCCCGCCGCGCCGGTCTCGGTGCAACCGCCTCCTGGGGCCGAGTTCGGTTTCAATAACCGGTGAAGCGATGAGCGTTCGGGGTTCGCTATTTCCTAATGCCACGGAGCCTCCCCCCTTTGAAAAAGGGGGGCCGGGGGGGATTTTGACCTGTGGCTGGAACTCACGGCGTTCAAATCCCCCCCGGCCCCCCTTTGCTAAAGGGGGGAATCCAGCGTTCAAAACTTACCGGGAAACGGTATAACTTAAACATCCCGATTTAAGTATCCAAAAAATCGGGGTCAGTACAGCCCACTGTCCATGAACCTACTTCATCCCCTTCCCGAGAAGCTCACTGAGGAAGCGTTCACTGAACTGCTGCGTCATGACGCCGTGCGCATCGAGCGGATTGTCTCGAACGGCCACGCCTCCCCGGACGGCTTCTGGTATGATCAGGACGAAAACGAATGGGTGTTGTTGCTGGAGGGGGAAGCCGGTATCGAATTCGCCGATGGCGAGCGGGTTCACCTGACGCGGGGCGATGCGCTGAACCTGCCCGCGCATACCCGGCATCGGGTGACGTATACTTCGCGCCCCGCCATCTGGCTGGCGGTGTTTTACCGTCACCGGCCCTCGTAAAAGCAAGCCTGGAAGACAAAGATTGACTAAAACTGTGGTTGTTCTGGCCGTTGGCAATCCAAGTCGGGGGGATGACGCCCTGGGTCCCTTGTTCCTGGAGCAACTAGCGGCTGAGCAGGAACAACGTAGCGACTGGGGGAACATTGAGTTGCTGACCGACTTCCAGTTGCAGATCGAACATGCCGTTGATCTGGAGGGCCGGGCGCTGGCCCTGTTTGTGGACGCCAGCGTATCCTGTCCAGCGCCGCACCAGTTGACCCGTCTCCAACCGTCGCGGGATACCAGCTATACCAGCCATGCGCTGTCGCCAACTGCGGTGCTGCACGTTTATCAACTAATTAATCAAACGCCACCGCCGCCAGCGTTTCAACTGGCGATTCGCGGCGAGCGATTTGAACTGGGCGAGTCTTTAAGCGCGACAGCGGAGACCCACCTTGCAGCAGCAATCGAATTCGCCAGACGGCTGCTGGCGCGGCCCGATGTTGAAACATGGATGGACTGGGCGGCTATTTGACTGAGCAGCGCGCTACGAATTGCCCGATCCGTTCCAGCGCCTCCCGCGCTTCCGGGAGAATCGGTTCAAACAAGTGCCAGACATGCAGCATATCCGGCCAGGTTTCCAGTTTCGCCTGAGTTCCGGCAATGCGCGCCTTGTTCACATAGCGACGGGCGTCGCCCAACATCATTTCGGCTTCGCTGACCTGGATCAGCACCGGCGGCAATCCCGACAAATCGCTAAAAATCGGTGAGAGCAACGGATTGGGCGGCATCATGCGATTGATGGCCCAGAAAATGAGCAGCCGGATGGAAAAGGGAATTTTCATGAATTTGCCCAAACCCGGACCGAGCATCCAGTCGGATTGGGCATGGCTCTTGAGGGTGGGACTGGAGAAGGTCATATCTACGCTGGGCGAGAGGGCGATCGCGCCGTCAGCCGCGCGCAAACCGGCGTCACGCGCCCAGGCGATCAGCATGAGCGCCAGACCGCCGCCCGCCGAGTCGCCGGCGACGAACAATTCCTGAACGGGCGCCGATTCCTCGGGAGCGTGGTCGAGAATCCAGCGATAACCGGTCTGGCAATCAGCGATCAAGTCTCGCCGCGTATGTTCCGGCATCAGCCGATAATCCAACGCCAACACTGAAGCGCCCGTGATCCGGGCCAATTGCGTGGTGATCACCCGATGGCCATGCGGGCAACCGCTAATGAAACTGCCGCCATGCAGATAAAGCAGGCGGCGATTCGGGTCAGCATCCGGGGCCAGCACCCATTCGCCGGCAACGCCGCCGGCATCGACTTGGCGAATCTGGTATCCCGAATGACTTGCGAGCAGGGAGGGTTCTACAAATCCACGCGCCATGACCTTGCGGACGGTTTCCAGCCATTGTTTCCGTGGAGCGGTGCGAATTTCGGTCTGCGCCTGTTCCAGCAACCGCAAGACTTCCTGATGTTCGGGACTGGCGTGGTCGCGCGAGCCGGTGCGAGCGTTAGGGATCGGTTGATCGTAACTCCGCAGACTGGGGCCTTTGAGGAAAATCTGGATGAGCAGCCAGGCGGCAAGAAGGATGGATAACACTCCGGCCAAGGTGATCAGTGTCCAATCCGGCATCAATTTTTGCTCCCATTACATTGGATAATCGCCGATAAACCAATAATGTTTTCGATGGCCATGCCTGTTTATCGGATTGTAACCGTTCAGTCCCCCCCTTTGGCAAAGGGGGGTTAGGGGGGATTTTGGCCCCGTCGCCCGTGCGCAATCCCCCCCAGCCCCCCTTTTTCAAAGGGGGGAGGTGAATGCTTACACCGGATTTAATCATATCTGTTCAAATCATGACTAACCACAGTCAAGCTCAATGCGCGAAATAACGGGTCAGCCTATAATTCTGATATGCAAAAAACGTTGTCCCTGTAGTCACCGGCGCTAACCCACGCCTCAGAGGAGACCCAAAGCATGGTGCTGCGCCTGCTGCAATCCATTTTCACTACCGCCCCCAACAAACCGGGCAAGTTTGATGAAGCGTTGATTCGATCCGCAATTGAGCGGGTGGTAGACGGCACCGATCCGCGCCTGCGTGCGGTCAGACACTATCAGCGCAAATTGCGCGACGCCGTGGAGCAGGCCATCGAATTCGTGGTCGCCTTTGTCGACACCTTTCCGCCGGCGGTCGAACTCAGCCGGCGCAGTTTCACGACCGATCCCCGAGTGCGCGCACTGTTCGCCTCGCCAGAACAACTGCGGGAAGTCATCAGCTTCAGTCAGGGGATGCTCGGCTATCTCGACCAAAACCCTGGTCCGTTGCCCGAGACGCTTTATGCGGTTCTCGTGGCGGAACGGGTCGAGAAAAACATCATCGGCATGGATTTACAGGGCGACTTGATGCGGCGCGACGTTGTGCAAACCGTGGTGAATTTCCATGACCCGCGCGTCTCTCTGCCGACCGACAGTGCGACCGAGAGTCGCCACAACGCCATGAATCGGGTATTCGACTACCTGGTTGAGATTGCGCTGCAACGCCTGCTCTCCACCCGCAGCCGCAAGCAGCAACTGGAGCAGCAACAGCGCCTGCTGTTGCAGAAAAAGGCGCAACTCTACAAAGCCAGTACGCTGGCGTTGGAACCGCTGATGGAAATCCGGGTTCCCGCCGCGCCCGACGCTGGCGCGCTGGAAAAGCAGTTGCAGGAAATCGAAACCGAGTTGACGCACATCCGCATCAGTTCCGCCACCATTGAAAACCATCTGGCGAAAGTCGCTGCAACCTTGCGCGAGCCGGAAAAACACCTGCGGTTGGAACGGGTCATCCTGCATCTCAACCACATGAACGTCAAGATGTCGGCGAATTCGCGGCATAACACGAACATGCTGGAATTCGATGAGATTGTGTTGCGTCAGGATGCGCGCCGCTTCACCATGTTGTTTGCGCGCTTTCCCAGCAGTGAACTGTTGCCGCAACCCGATTTCCTGGAACAAGCGCGCCGGATGTTGACGCCACGGGTGATGACCTGAACTCATCCCTTCGCGCTGTCGGGCAACGCTTCGCTTTGATCCGGCCTATCGTTCTGACGCTAACCGATGCGCATGGCGCGTCGTTTCCGGCAGGCGGTAGCGGGTACAGCAGGCCATTACATAGTGAATGGCCGTATCCAGGCTGATCCGGTGACCGGGCGAAATGTACAGCGGTTTGACATTGGGTCGGGTTCGCAATACCGCGCCAATGATTTCACCCTTCGCCCACAACGGCGCCCATGCGCCACGCTGATTCAGCGGGTCGTCGTGTGCACCGCATAAGCGAGTCTTGGCCACGCCAATCGATGGAATATCCACCAGCAAACCCAGATGGCTAGCGATGCCCAAGCGCCGGGGATGGGCAATGCCTTGTCCGTCGCACAGCAACAGGTCCGGCGGTTTCCGCAACTGTTCCAACGCCTCCAGCACGGCGGGCAGTTCGCGGAAGGAGAGGAGTCCCGGCACGTAGGGAAAGGAGGTCGGACGACGGGCGATAGCGGTTTCCAGCACCTCCAGTTCCGGGTAGCGCAGCACCGCAATGGCCGCACGGGTCACAGCGCCGCTTTCCTCAAATCCGACATCGACTCCGGCCACCCGCCGCACCGCCGCCAACCGATCCTCCAGAATCAGATGAGGACGCAATTCCCGCTGCAAGGCGATAGCTTCGGCGGGACTGAGATTCCAGGAATGGACGACAGTGGTTTTCATCCCGGTCGGGGATTGAGTCATATCACTCAGCGCAAATAACCAAGTCGCCGTAAAATCCCCAGACCAGTGATTCCCAGCGCTGCGCCGGCTGCCGAAGACAGCAGGAAGGGGAGAATCAGCAGGGTCAACGCCAGGTCTTTACCCATCAGGTAAGGCGCAACCAGCAGCGCGCCAATCGACGCGCCAATCAAGCCCGTGCCAATGATTTCACCCAAAGCGGTAAAATACACATTGCGGGTATAGCGGTAGGCCAGTCCGGCCAGCACCACGCCAAACACGCTGCCGGGAAAGGCAAGCGGCGTACCCAAACCGATGGCGTTGCGGATCAGCGAAGTCACCAGCGCAATGGCCAGTCCCCACCAGGGGCCAACCAGCGCCCCAGCGATGACGTTGATGAAGTGTTGAGTCGGCGATATCTTGGCGATGCCGATGGGAATGCTAATCGGCGACAGGGCGACCGCCAGCGCCGCCAACGCGACGCTGTAAGCGATCAGGCGAGTAGGCGGGATCGCGCCTTGCGCCGAGGTGTTAGGTGAGTCGTGGATCGACATATCCGGGATTTTCCTGTCCAGATTTCCTGTTTCCGGGGAATTCGGCGCTGTTTCAGAATAGCTGTGCTTCAGGCATAACCTGGGTATTTTAGCCCAAGCTCAACACGATTTCCGATAAACTCCCGTCAATGCTTACCTCCCTTCTACCCGATCTGCCCCATGATGAGGAACTGACAGGTAGTAAGATCACTACACATAAGAATTGATCAGAGTCTACCCTGATTGCATAGAATGTATTAGCTAAACCCATAATCCAAAAAACCGTTTCCATTCCGCTCAAATCTCCGAGTACCCTGCTGATGCCCTTTGACCGAACCGCCGAACTCTCTGACCTGCTCGCCCGCCGCATTCTCATTTTGGACGGGGCGATGGGCACCATGATCCAGAGTTACCGCCTGCAAGAGGCCGATTACCGGGGCGAACGGTTCCGCGACTGGCCCAGCGACCTCAAAGGCAATAACGACCTGCTGGTATTAACCCAACCAGCGATCATTCGGGAGATTCACGCCGCCTATCTGGATGCCGGTGCAGATATTCTCGAAACCAACACCTTCAACTCGACCTCGGTGTCCATGCACGACTACGGCATGGAAAATCTCGTACCAGAGTTAAACCGCAAAGCGGCGCGGCTGGCCCGTAAAGTCGCCGATGAATTTACCGCTCGCAACCCCGCGCAACCCCGCTTTGTTGCCGGAATACTTGGCCCTACCAACCGCACTGCCAGTCTGTCGCCGGATGTCAACAATCCCGGTTTCCGCAACATCACCTTTGATGAACTGGTCGTTGCTTACACCGAAGCCGCCCAGGCGCTGGTCGAGGGTGGCGTGGACCTACTGCTGGTTGAAACGATCTTCGACACGCTGAACGCCAAGGCCGCGCTGTTCGCCATCCAGCAATTTTTCGATGACTCCGGCCTCCGGCTACCGGTGATGATTTCCGGCACCATCACCGACGCTTCCGGGCGCACTTTATCCGGGCAAACGACCGAGGCGTTCTGGAACTCGCTTTCGCATATCCGGCCCTTATCCTTTGGCCTCAACTGCGCGCTGGGCGCGACGCAACTACGACCCTACATCGCTGAACTGGCGCGCATCGCCGACACGCATGTTTCCGCCCATCCCAACGCCGGGTTGCCCAATGCCTTCGGCGAGTATGATGAAACTCCGGAGATGATGGCCGCCACGATCCGTGAATTCGCTGAAAGCGGTTTTCTCAACATCGTCGGCGGCTGCTGCGGCACCACCCCGGCCCACATCCGCGCCATTGTCGAGGCTGTCAAAGACTTCCCGCCCCGGCAAATCCCGACCATCGAGCCGCATTGCCGATTGGCCGGACTGGAACCGCTCAATATTGGTCCCGACTCGTTATTCATCAACGTCGGCGAGCGCACCAATGTCACTGGTTCCGCCGTATTCAAACGGCTGATCAAATCGGGTGATTACAACAGCGCGCTGGATGTCGCTCGCCAGCAGGTCGAAAACGGTGCGCAGATCATCGACATCAACATGGATGAAGGGATGCTGGACTCGAAGGAGGCTATGACTACCTTTCTCAATCTGATCGCCGCCGAGCCGGATATCAGCCGGACGCCGGTGATGATCGATTCCTCCAAATGGGAAATTCTGGAAGCCGGTCTCAAGCGCATCCAGGGTAAGCCGGTGGTGAACTCAATTAGCATGAAAGAAGGGGCGGCGGAGTTTATCCGTCAGGCCCGGTTAGTCCGTCGCTATGGCGCGGCGGCGATTGTCATGGCTTTTGACGAACAAGGCCAGGCCGACACCGAGGAGCGCAAATTCGCCATCTGCCAGCGCGCTTATCGGATTCTGACCGAGCAAGTGGGATTTCCGCCCCAGGACATTATTTTCGATCCCAACATTTTCGCCGTTGCCACTGGAATTGAGGAACATAACCGCTATGGGCTGGATTTCATTGAAGCCACCCGGCGCATCAAGGCGGCCTTGCCTCATGCGCTAATCTCCGGCGGCGTGTCCAATGTGTCCTTTTCCTTCCGGGGCAACAACCCGGTGCGCGAGGCGATTCATTCGGTCTTCCTTTATCACGCCATCCACGCCGGTATGGATATGGGCATCGTCAATGCTGGGCAGTTGGCGATCTACGAGGAAATTCCGGTTGAACTGCAGGAACGGGTCGAAGACGTGATTCTTAACCGTCGTCCGGACGCCACTGAGCGGTTGCTGGACATCGCGCCGCAATACCAGACCGGCGAGGCGTCAGCCGCTCCGGAGAAGGTGCAGGAGTGGCGTTCCTGGCCCGTCGCTAAACGACTGGAACATGCGCTGATCAAGGGTATCGACGAGTTCATCGAGACCGACACTGAGGAAGCCCGTCAGCATTTCGATCGACCTTTACAGGTCATTGAAGGGCCATTGATGGATGGTATGAACGTGGTCGGCGATCTGTTCGGCGCGGGCAAAATGTTTCTGCCGCAGGTTGTGAAATCAGCGCGGGTGATGAAGAAATCCGTCGCTTACCTGATTCCCTACATCGAAGCGGAACAGGCGGAAGGCGAGCGCCGCAGCAATGGCCGGATTGTGCTGGCCACGGTCAAGGGCGATGTGCATGACATCGGCAAGAACATTGTCGGCGTGGTGCTGCAATGCAATAACTTTGAAGTCGTCGATCTCGGGGTGATGGTTCCCGCACAGAAGATTCTCGACGCTGCGCGTGAGCATGGAGCGGACATGATCGGCCTGTCCGGGTTGATTACCCCGTCACTGGATGAAATGGTCAACGTCGCCAGGGAAATGAAGCGGCAGGGCTTCAACATCCCGTTGCTCATCGGCGGCGCGACCACGTCGGTTATGCACACGGCGGTGAAAATCGACCCGCAATATCCGGGCGCGGTGGTCTATGTCAAGGACGCCTCGCGGGCGGTGGGCGTGGCGCAAAACCTGGTGAGCGTCGATGCCAAGGCCGGCTATATGGCCAAAACCAAAGCCGATTATGTCCAGAAACGCGAGCAACACGCCAATCGTCGTGGGCGCGAAGCGTTGTTGCCGCTTGCCCAAGTCCGCGCTAACCGGCCTGTCCTCGATGGGTCGACTTATATCCCGCCACAACCCCGCTTCCTCGGCATTCGCACGTTCGACGACTACCCATTAGCGGAATTAGTGGAACGAATTGACTGGACGCCGTTTTTCCAGGCATGGGAACTGCGCGGGCGCTATCCGGCGATCTTTGACGATCCCGCACAGGGCGAACACGCCCGCCAACTCTTCGCCGACGCCCAGGCCATGCTCGATAAAATCATCACCAAAGACTGGCTGACGGCGCGGGCGGTGATCGGCTTTTTCCCGGCGCACCAGGTCGACAATGACGATATAGCGCTTTATACCGATCAGACGTGCAATCAGGCATTGATGACGCTCCATCACCTGCGTCAACAAGGTCCGAAACCGGCCGGCAAACCCCATTACTGTCTTGCGGACTGGATTGCGCCGCGTGAATCGGGCGTCGTCGACTTTCTGGGTGCGTTCGCGGTGACTGCGGGTATCGGCATTGAGGAACAGGTGGCTGCCTTCGAGCGGGTTCATGACGACTACAGTGCTATTTTATTGAAGGCATTAGCCGATCGCTTGGCGGAAGCCTTTGCCGAGCGTTTGCATGAGCGAGCGCGCAAGGAGTTCTGGGGCTATGCGGCGGATGAGACGCTGAGCAATAACGATCTGATTGCTGAGCAATATCGCGGGATTCGCCCGGCCCCCGGTTATCCAGCCTGTCCCGACCACACTGAGAAAGATTTACTCTGGCGGTTATTGGATGTGGATCATAATGCAGGCATCCATCTGACCGAGAGCTTCGCCATGACCCCGACGGCGGCAGTCAGTGGCTGGTATTTCAGCCATCCCGAGGCGCGCTATTTCGGCGTAGGGCGGCTCGGTCGCGATCAGGTTGCCGACTACGCCCGGCGCAAGGACTGGACCCTGGCGGAGGCGGAAAAGTGGCTGGCGCCGAGTCTGGGTTATGAACCGGATGAGGATTGATTGACAATTGATTGGATGAGCGTTGCACCAAAGAGGGATTTCTTTTCGTCTGGCCATGAAAATATTCTTCGCTCGATACGCCGGTTCGTTTATCGGTTTGATACTGTTCGTTGCCGCCTTGTGGGTGCTGCGCGAGGCGCTGGCCGAAGACCGCTATCGGGATGTCACTGCGTATCTGCGACAATTACCGGCAATGCAGATTTTTGCGGCGCTGCTGGTCACTGCGTTCAGCTATCTGGTCACGACCGGTTATGACTGGCTGGCGCTCCGCTATATCCGCCAGCCGCTGCCTTGGCCCAAGGTCGGTTTCGCGGCGCTGCTCAGTTACGCTTTCAGTAATTCGGTCGGCCTGTCGGTATTGACCTCCAGCTCCCTGCGCTACCGGCTGTACTCCAGTTGGGGACTGACCACGGTGGACATTGCCCGCATTGTGCTGTTCACAACCCTGACGCTATGGCTGGGCATTCTGACCGTAGGCGGCGGAGTGCTGCTGCTGGAACCGCTGGATTTACGCATGATTCCGGGGCTGGCGCTGGACAACCGATGGTTGGGCGGGTCGATGCTGGCTCTGCCGGCGGTTTATGTATTGCTGGGCGTCCTCCGTCGCCAACCATTGTCGGTAGGGCCTTGGGAATTGCCGATGGTCCGGCCACGTCTGGCCTTGCTGCAAATCGCCATCGGCGCGCTCGACTGGGTCATGGCCAGCGCGGTTCTTTACACGTTGCTGCCAGTCACGGCAACGCTCGGCTTCGGCCATGTCCTCGGTGTGTTCCTGATTGCGCAAATTGCGGGCTTGCTCAGCCATATTCCCGGCGGCCTGGGCGTTTTCGAGTCGCTGGTGCTGCTCATGCTCCAGAACGAGTTACCCAGCGCCGACATTCTTGGCGCGTTGCTGGCCTATCGGCTGATCTACTACCTCTTGCCGCTGGCGCTGGCGGCGCTCACGCTGGGTTTGTACGAATTGCGGCATCAGAAGGAGCGGGTCTTGTGGTTGCCCCGAATGATAGGTCCCTGGGTTCCCGTGTTGCTCCCGCATCTTTTCGCCCTGCTAACGCTGATCAGCGGCGCGGTGTTGCTGTTTTCAACCGCAACCCCGGCGATCGAGACTCGGCTGAAATGGTTGCATCACCACATCCCGCTATCCGTGCTGGAAATCTCCCACTTTATGAGTAGCCTGATCGGCATGGGCCTGTTATTGCTGGCGCGCGGTTTGCAACGCCGGCTCGACGCCGCCTGGCTGCTGGCAGTGATTTTTCTGGGCGCGGGCATCGTCGCTTCGCTGCTGAAAGGCGCTGATTACGAAGAAGCGATCATCCTGACCGTCCTATTGGCGGGTTTGCTACCCTCCCGGCGACAGTTCTACCGGCAGGCTTCGCTGTTCAGCGAACGATTCACGCCAGGCTGGCTCGCCGCGATTGCTGTGGTGTTGCTGTGTTCAATCTGGTTGGGTTTCTTCTCCTACAAGCATGTCGAGTATTCCAGCGAACTGTGGTGGGATTTCAGCTTCAGCGACCAGGGTGAGGCGCCGCGCTTTCTACGTGCGATGGTCGGCGCCCTGGGTGCAGCGCTATTCTTTGGCATCGCCAAGTTATTGCGACCCGCCGCGTTTGAACCTACCCGGCCAGGTTCAAACGAATTACAACAAGCGCGAGCGGTCGCTGTTGCCTTTCCGCGCACCTACGCCCACCTCGCGTTGTTGGGCGACAAGGCGTTCTTGTTCAATGCGGATCGCAGCGCTTTCCTGATGTATGCTGTGGAAGGCCGCACCTGGGTGGCCATGGGCGATCCCGTCGCCCGCCACGAGGAAGACCGCCGGGAACTGGCCTGGCAATTCCGCGAATTATGCGAACGCCATGACGGCTGGCCAGTGTTCTATCAGGTTCACCCGGACCATTTGGGCTTGTATGTAGATCTGGGTTTGACGCTCTTGAAATTTGGCGAAGAAGCGCGGGTAGCGCTGACCGCCTTTTCACTGGACGGCAAGGCCCGCAAAGCGATGCGCAACTATGTCAACCGCCTGGAGCGGGAGGGCTGCCGTTTCGAGATTGTGGAAGCCGTGGATGTTTCATCATCGCTATTACCCCGATTGAAGCACGTTTCCGACGCCTGGCTGCATGGGAAAAGCAGGCGGGAAAAAGGCTTTTCCCTGGGTTTTTTTGACGAGGACTACTTGCGAATGGGGCCGGTCGCTGTCGTCTGGCGCGATCAGCAAATAGACGCCTTCGCTAACCTCTGGCAAAGCGGAGGCGAGGAGTTATCGGTCGATTTAATGCGCTATTCGCCCGACAGTCCGCAAGGTCTAATGGATTATCTGTTGCTCAAGATCATGTTATGGGGCCGCGCGCAAGGTTACGCCTGGTTCAATCTGGGCATGGCGCCACTGTCCGGTTTGCAGAACCGCAGCCTTGCGCCGCTGTGGAATCGATTTGGCGCGCTGGTCTTTGGGCATGGCGAGACGTTTTACAATTTCCGGGGTCTGCGCCAGTACAAGGAAAAGTTTGATCCTCAGTGGGAAGCCCGCTATCTGGCTACGCCGAGCGGTATGGTGGTGCTGCCCCGGGTGTTAGCCGATTTGACGACGCTGATTGGCGGCGGCTTCAAAAAGCGGTCAATCCCCAGTCCCCAATTCCCAATCCCCAATCTCTAAAAACACCATGCATCTCCTACTACGAGTGCTGTACCTGACCATTGCGCTGCTGGCGCTGTCCAACGCTCAGGCAGAAATGGCTGAGGAAACGCTGGACGACGCTGTCTTTGGCCGTCTGGCTATTTACCATACGAGTGACGAACCGAAAGGCGTGGTGTTGTTTGCATCCGGCGCAGGCGGCTGGAATGCTGACCTGACTGCTGTAGCGCGAGACGTTGCCGGTCTGGATTATGTCGTCGCCGGCATCGATCTGGATCAATATCTGACGCGCCTGGAATCGTCAAAGACTGCTTGCCTCGACTTATCTGCGGATCTCCAGCGATTGAACCAGCGGATGGAGCAGCGCTACCCACTGGCGACTCCCTTGCCGCCGATTTTACTGGGGTATGGCGCGGGCGCAACGCTGGGCTACGCCGCACTGGCTCAGGCGTCAGCGGACCGCTTTCATGCCGGAGTGGGCGTCAACTTTTGCCCGGAACTGCCTTTGCGCCAACCCCTATGTCCTGGGGTCGGGAAACTGGAAAGCAGCGCATTGCCCAATGCGCAGGGAGCGCTTTTAAAACCGGTCACCCGGTTGTCGACTACCTGGTTTGTGTTCCAGAATCAGCCTGCCTGTGGCGCAGTAACTACCACCCAGTTTATCCAGTCGATCTCGTTAGCTCGACTGACCGAAGCGCCCGGCAATCAGGGATTCAAGGACTGGCTGCCACAGGTGTCTGCGCTCTTGCAATGGCTGGACCCCAGCATCGTTAAACAGGTGCAACCGGATGCCAGCGTCAGTGGCGCACCGCTCACCGAAGTACCCGCGACCGGCGGTCCCAACCGGCCACAATTGGCGGTCATGCTGTCCGGAGACGGCGGCTGGGCGCTGCTCGACCGGGCGGTGACGGCGGAACTGGCTAAAAACGGCTTGCCGACTGTCGGTTGGGATTCGCTAAGCTACTTCTGGAAAGCCCGCCAACCGGATGAAGTCGCGCTGGACTTGGAGCGGACGCTGCGCAAGTACCTGGATGTCTGGAAGAAAGAGCGCATCGTTTTAATCGGCTATTCCTTCGGGGCTGATGTATTGCCGGCCATCGTTAATCGCTTGCCGTCGGCGTTGCGCGAACAGATTGATCTCATAGCGCTCTTGGGCTTGTCGGATTACGCCTCTTTCGAGTTTCATCTCAACGACTGGATCAGCGACAACCCCGATGAAAGCGATCAGCCGGTGCGCCCGGAAATTGCCAAGTTGAGCGGTATTAAACGGCTATGCATCTACGGCGCCGAAGATGAGGATGCTTCCTGTCCAAAGCTTGTTGACCTGGGCGTCATCGCACAACCGATGCCGGGCGATCATCACTTTGACGAGGATTATCCGGGCGTGGCTCGACGCATTCTCGATCAGTTGCCCCCATTGCCAGCCAATCCTCTCTCCCCCAACCTTTCTCCTCCAGAAAGCGCACGTCCAGTTCTGCACAACCCTTCATGATTTCAGCAACTTCCATAGTGTCCCCTATAGCGCTGGTTTCCAGCGCCTCGAGTTTCAGATAACGGGCGATACCTGCGGGATCATCTACAAAGCGCTATCATTTGGTTCGTCTGCCGTCAGCGCGCTTTCAGCGGGCGCAGCCTGAAACTCGCGTACATACTGATCCAGACTGCTAAGCGTTCCACAGACGAACAGAATGTCGCCAGGGTCTACCTGGAAATCATCATCGAATTTGACAAACACATCCCGGTCTCGCTCCACGGCGACAACCGCTGCGCCGGTTCGTTCGCGCACCCAGGCGCGCCAAGGATGTTGACCCACCAGCGCGCCTGGGGCCAGTCGCACGAATTTAATGCGCGGCTCGACGGTCACTGCCTGTTCGCCCAGCAAATGGTAAGCGAGGATTTCTCCAGCCATCTGCCCCACCGACAGGGCGAAATCGGCTCCAGCTTGATACAGCCGCGCGATATTCAGCGCCCGGTTGACCCGGACAATCAGTGGAACTTCGGGCGCATAATCACGAACCACCGCGGTAGCGAACACCCCTTCGCTGTCGTTGCTTAACGCCAACACCACCGCGCTGGCCGCCCGCACGTTCGCGCGGTTTAACGTCGTGTGTTCAAGTACGTTACCAACGATATCGACCCCTGGCGCGAGTTGCTGATCGATGACAACCGTCATTTCATGGGCGTCGCGCAGCATTTGCACCACCTTGCCGCCGACCGTGCCGTAACCCGCCACCACGATAGGGCCGGTGCGGCGGATCGGCGCGGCCAAGCGCTCAATCTGGGTCAACGAAGCATGAGCGCCGACCACAACCAGGATTGCGCCGGACTCAATGCGCATATCCGGCCCCTTGGCAATGGCGAATTGCCCGCCGCGCCATTGGCCGATAACGGTAACACCGTGGCGTTCGCGCAGGCGCAGTTCGCCGAGTTGCTGTCCGGCCAGTGGGCTGTCTGCCCGGATCCGGAATTCGGTCAGACCGAGTTGCGCGCCGAGTAAGTGCAAACCCTCCGCTGGGGGGTTGATGCGGGCGCTGGCGCGACTTGCCAACGCCGCGCCAAGCACATGTGTCGGAGTGAATACCGCAGACGCGCCCACCTTCAACATTGGCGGGCGGTACAGGGGATTATCGGCAAGGGCGTAGACCGGCCCCTCGAATCCCCCTTCACGGATCATCAGAATGCAGCTTGCATTCGCATGGTCATTGGCATTGGTCACGACCGCCTGCGCCTCGTTCACCCCGGCTAGTATTTCCGGATCTTCATCCAGGTTGCCGAACACCACCGGATAGCCGCGATCACGCAGACTGCGGGCCAGCAACAGGTCTTCCTCGAAAATGACGAAGGTGGAGCCGACCCGTTGCAATTCCTCCAGCAGCGAGTCGATCGCTGGACCATAGCGGTAGAACAACACCCGTCCCGTCATTGACGGCAGGGCGCGCGGTAACCGCGCTTCAAATCGTTCTTCGAAGTAGGGCAGCACGTACACGGGAAAGATCAGGAAGACCAGGAACAAGCCGAGGAACTGTGCCAAAATGACAAACAACGTCATCAAGGGGTGGTTCCAACGGGCATCGGCGCCATAGCCGGTTGTCGTGAGGGTCTCGGCGGCCCATTCAAGGCTTGCCCAGAATCCACGGGGATTGTCTTCCAGGTAGATCGAGCCAAGCTGGTACAGACTGCCGAGTAATAAGACGGCTATTGGCAAGCAGGCAAGCAGTGCGATCAGGCGTCGGGTCGAGCGCCGAAAGGGGAGAGGCATGTTGCAAAGGTACTCCAAGACGGCCCACGCTACTCCTGCGCAGGCAAAGTTGTTCAAATTTTAGCCAAGATTCAGAATATCAACCAGGCTGCCCAGTTCGGCAGCACAGTTGACTCCAGTGACTCTATTGCTGGCAATGACCTTTTTGCCGCATACGCAGGCGCTGACGCTGGAAGAACGGGCGATGCTGGGGTGCGGCGTTCGTGGCGTTGGGAGCGCATAAAATTCGCATCACTGGCGGCGAACCGCTGGTGCGCCAAAATGTGTTGTAGCTGTTCCGGGAACTGGGCCGGTTGCGCGAGCAGGGGTTAGTGGAACTGGTATTGACCACCAACAGTTCACAGCTTAAAAGAAATCAGACAATTGAAAATTGTGCAGAGCCAAGCTGTAGCTGCCGACGTGTTATCCCTATCTTGAGTCGTTCCTTGTATTGGCTCAGTAGTTTCAGCGCACTCTCAACATACTCCTGCGAAGAGATATCGTCAGCGATATAGTGTTGCAATAAACTCAGCCAGAAAGCATGAATCTCGCATTGCGGCGACCGCCGCTCTCCCAGCAATGGGCAATCCGGACAACGCGCCTTGACCAAAATCTGCGCAACCGTGCTTTTTTGCCACTGACGCCGATATTCGCGGGCATGCGCCGCAATCCACTCCATGGCGTGCTGATCGCGTTCACAATCGGGAAATTGCCCGACATACTCTTCAATAGCGCTGATTTGCCGAAGCAGAAATTCCGCATCAGATACTTCAAGATGCTGGTTTTGGCACATGAAACGGCTGATGAGGGCTAACAGGGGGTCGTCGACGATATACATGATTTTTATCGCGCCTGACAGATTCACAGGTCAAGATCATAGCAAAAAATTGTGCGCTGCACAAAAAATTCCGGGTTCTCCACCGCCCTTGATCAAACTGGATCGCTACAAACCCTCCCACATCTAAAAGACCTCGTATGCAATTTTCGGGTGGTGTCCCTCAGTTTACGTGATGAGCATCGTCGAGTGCGGGGAACAAGTGTTTGATGGTTTCCAAGGTATTCAGAAACGGTGCGGGTACCCGAAAGCCCAGCAACTCCGCCGTGGTCCAGATATGATCGGTCATCCCCGCCGCCATGGCCGGCGTGACAGGCCGCCATTTACGGGGCGATCCGTTGCCTCGGGTCGGTTCCGGGGTGGGCAATTCCTCACGCAGGCTCAGGTGGGGCAAGCAGAAATGGTAGTAAGCCAACGACAGCCACACCTGCTTTTCCATCCACGACCGTTGCTTGGAAAACGCGGTCGTCTTGCGAGCCAACCGCCGATTGTGTTCGCGCCAGGCCAGGTTATCCCGCTCCACAAAGCTCGTGTTGATCGTCGTGCTGGTGGCGGATGCGGCCAATCGCGCCTGAAGCTCGTCCGCGCTTCCCCAGACCCTCTTACGGGTCACCTCGACCACCCGTCCTTTTTCACGTCGCTTAACCACTTGAGCATACAGCAAATTCGGCGGTGGGCGGCACCGTGGGGCCGGATATCGTCCTCGCGTCCCTTGGCGCTCGGGCTGATACCATTCCCCATAGGCATGGAGCAAGGCGCTGGGATAGCCCGGCCATTGGTCGCTAGTGGGCTGACACAGAAGTTTTGACAGGTTCAGAGGTTTCTAGGTCCACCGGGGTTTCAGAAGATTTCAAGGGAGGATAGAGGCGCTTGAGTTTGACCCGGGCCAAGTCGGTGCCGAACTGCCAGTGGATTTTGGTCTGACGTAGGTTGCGTGGGCCTTGCCAAGCGGCGATTTCCTTCCGCAAAGTTTCGAGGTTCGCAATGCGGCGATTCAAACACTGGCCGGCGAGAACAGCGAACTCACATTCCGCCATATTGAGCCAACTGCCATGCTTGGGGGTGTAATGAAATTCGAGCTTGCGGGTGATCCGGCGGGCTTCCTCTGGAGAAAAGACACTATACAAGGCCGCAGCAGTGTGGGTATTGAGGTTATCCACGACCAACCGGATTCGCTCCGCCTTCGGAAAGTACACATCAACGAGTTGCTGCATTTGCTGGGCAAAATCGCGTTTGGTGCGCTGTTTCGTGACATTAACATGACGCCACCCGCGCAAGGGTTGTACGAATAGAAATAAATTGGCGGTGCCTTCGCGTTTGTATTCACAGTCATAGCGCGCCGGTTGACCCGGGCGGGCGGGTTGAGGACAGCGGGTTTCGCTGGTCAATTGCACCGGACTTTCATCGAAGCACACTTGGGGGTATTGAGGATCATCGGGTTTCGGCGTACAGGCCCAACACATCCTCCATATGCCAAACATAATCGGGACTGACACTGGGAATACACCATTCTTGACGTTGCCAGGGTTTGAGGTCGTTTTTTAAGGATGCGCCGCACACTCTCACGGGAAATGGCTTCGATGGGCCGGAGTTCCATGAAGCGGTCCGCTAACAATTGGAGAGTCCACTGACAACGGCCAGCGGGCGGGGTACTACAGGCCAAGGCGACCAGAAAGGCGGCCTGTTTGCCGGTCAAGGCCGGGGGCAAACCGACTCGTGGCCGCTCGCTTAACGCCGCCAGCAACCCTTCGTCGACAAACCGTTGACGGGTACGATGAACGGTCGAAATCCCCAAGTGAAGGCTTTGGGCAATGGCCTCATCCGTCGCCCCTTCCGCAGCCTGCAGCAACACATGGGCACGGGCAACCTTGCGCGCCGCTGCCTTGCCTTTATGAATGACCTTCAGCAGGTCTTCCCGCTCCTCTTCAGTTAGATCAACCAGATACTTGTGGGCCATGGTGATTCCTCCTGTTGATCTCAACCATAGGGCACCCACCGCTACCTGTCAAAACTTCTGTGTCAGCCCACTAGTAAAGAAGGGGACGTGATCGTCGGTCACATACACCACGCGCTCCAGGAGCAGGTTCGCCTGAGCCTGCGTGCGCTGGCCCACGACAAACCCTACCACCAGGCGCCATTCGGGCGCAAAGGCGACCCACACCCAAGCATCGCCATCCGTCTCGCACCATTGCTGCGCCATCGGCAGATTCTGGTCCTTGGTATGGACAAAGCTCCACAATTCATCCAGTTGACACTCGGTCACCGTCAGCTCGCGCCAATGGGACAAAACCACCAAACGACATTGCTGGGCGGCCCGAGTCAACCACGCACAAACCGTATCCTTGTCGATCTGGACGATTCGTGCCGTACCCTGGATGGAATTTCCCTCCGCCAACGCCCGCATCGCCAGTTCGAAAACGGCGGGGTCGGCCTCGAGGTCAAAATACGCAGTTCCGTACGTCAAGGACACTCTCCTCCCGCACGAACGACACAACGCCTGCTTTTTCCCGTGACTGGAACCATTTTTGACCAACAACCCTTGACCAAAGGGCCGACCGTAGTGGTGACAGGAACGATTGGGGCAGTAGAGCGTTTCCCACTTCATAAGATCCCCGGTCAGTGATTAACACCACAATCACAATGAGGATACATGTTGTCGTCGTCACTGGCTTAGCTCATCACGTAAACTGAGGGACACCACCAATTTTCGAACATCGCCCTATTTAACTTGGGATTCCGACCGTTTTTCCTCGGCGCGAGGACTTTCGCTATCCTCGCCATAGCGCTATGAATGGGCGTTTATCTCTTTTGCCGACCGCTGTTAAAACTGGACAGGTGTACAAATCTGCGTGGATTTAGACTTCTGGCCTTGTTCGCTCTGTGGACGCTGGCCAGAATCCCGTTTTTATTCGGGACGCGCTTTATGGTGATCGCCGCCCTGCGTGATCTGGTTTTTCTTCCGATTGATTGCGGTTAAGATAGTGCCCATTCTGTTTCCGGCTGGGAGATTGCGTTCATGACCTTTGTTGTCACCGAAAACTGTATCAAGTGCAAGTACACTGATTGCGTCGAAGTTTGCCCGGTGGATTGTTTCCACGAAGGCCCGAATTTTCTGGTTATCGACCCCGATGAGTGCATTGACTGTACGCTGTGCGAGCCGGAATGCCCGGCGCAAGCTATCTTCTCCGAGGATGATCTGCCGGCGGATCAGCAACAATTCCTTGAACTCAATGCTGAACTGGCTAAAAAATGGCCGGTGATCACGGAAAAGAAGGATCCGCCACCCGACGCGCAGAACTGGGATGGCAAACCAGACAAGCTGCAATACCTGAACAAATGAAGACATCCGTTGATATCGCAAAAATCTACATGGCCGCCAAGAGAGTTTTTGAATGAATGCGAATGCGCGCTTGCTAATACTCCCTCTTTTGCTTCTCCTCCTTACGGGTTGCGGACCCATCTACGAAACCCGTTATGATCTTCTCCCTCCTACCGATGACGCCGGGCGATTCTGCACGGTGGAATGCGAACGGGTGAAGCTTGACTGCCGGCGGCTCGAAGATCGCAAGTATCAGCAATGTAACCGGGATCGCCAGGACGCTGAGGCCGACTATCAGCGCTGCCTCGACAGAAACAAGAATGACTCTGGCAAATGCAAGCGCCTGTCGAACAAGACCTATTGCCGGGCAGCGAACTACGAAGCTTGCGATGCCGACTACCGCCGCTGCTTTCAAAATTGTGGGGGACAGGTACATAGCCGTCAGGTTTGCGTGTTTAACTGTTCCTGAAAGCGTCCGCACCCCAATATTACAGCCAGTTTACCTTTTTGCATTCCAGATTCTCGGATAGTCCACAATGAGCGATTCACCCTATATTGTCGAAGTCAATCAACATAATTTCGCCTCGCTGGTGGAAGCCTCGCAGCAGGTTCCAGTGCTGGTGGATTTCTGGGCCGACTGGTGCCAGCCCTGTCAGCAGCTGACTCCCCTGCTCACCAAGCTGGCGCAGGAATACCGGGGCGGATTCATTCTGGCCAAGATCAATGCCGATGCCGAACAGGGTTTGGCGGCGCATTTTCGGGTGCGCAGCCTGCCGACGGTCATGGTCATCTGGCAAGGGCAGATTGCTGAACAACTGGTGGGTCTGCAACCAGAATCGGCTTACCGGCAGATTATTGACCAGTTCGGCGGCGCTGCGCCCGGTAATGCGTTGCAGGAGCAAATCGAAGCGCTTTGGCAACGGGGTCATCATAAGCAAGTCGTCGAACTGCTGCGCGAGGCGCTGAAACAGGAACCGGATCGGGTTGAATGGAAAGTCACGCTGGCGGAAAAGCTGTTGCAACTGGATCAGAGTGAAGAAGCTCGCACGGTGTTGCAAAGTCTGCCGGAGGAAGAGCGCAATCGGCAACCTGCTAGCGGTCTGCTGGCTCGGCTGCAATTCGCCGATATGGCGCAAGGCGCGCTGGATCGCGCGGCGCTGGAGCTTAAAGTCCAAGCTGATCCCACAGACAGCGCGGCCCGTCGGCAACTGGCGGCCCGTTGTGTACTGGCGGGCGACTATGAAGCCGCTCTTGAGCAATTCATGGAAATTCTGCGCCGTGACCCGCAATTCGAGGAAGAGGCTGGTCGCAAGGGATTGATCGCGATCTTTGAGATTCTCGGCAACGAGAATCCGCTGGTCATGACCTACCGGCGACGCATGTTCTCTCTGTTCCATTGAGCAATGTCCTCTGACCGGCGGATCTTTGATCGTCTGCGCGTCCAGGCCCAGCAGGCGCGTGAGATTGGCGATTATCGTCAGGCTGCCCGGTTGGAGCGCCAGGCCGCGGAATGGGCCGGCGCGCGAGGGCTTGCCGGTTCGCAGGCGCGGGCGTTGCTGTGGGAAGGCTACAGCTTGCGCCAGGCTGGCGAGGATGATCTGGCGCTGGCCGCCTTGCTGCAAGCGGCGCATGATCGGGCGACCACTGATCCCGCCGATGTGTTCAGCGCCCTGACCGCCATCCTGCATATCAGCCTGGAGCGTAAGCCGTTCCGGTTTTGCCGGACCTTAATGGACCAGACCCGGGACTGGTTGTTTGAATTACGCCGCCCTTGGAACGCACCGCTGGATTTCCTGGAAGGCGAGTTGGCGTTCCGCCGTGGCGAGTTTGCGACGGCCTGGGACTGGCATCAGCGCGCCTGGGCCGGTTGGCGCGATGAACATCCCCGCCTGACCCCGGCGACTCACCTCTGGGCATTATGCCGCACTGCTTTTTGGCTTGGCGATCCTGCAATTCTGGAGCAGGAGGTCGGAAAACTGGCGGAACTCCATCCGACTCAGCGGCTGGAGCGAGAATTAGTCCAGCGGGCGCAACTCTTGTTGTGGCGGGTCCAGCCAACGGAATCAGACCCGGTTGATCTGGCCCTGGCCCTGCTGACATCCAGTATTAATACTGGGGAAACTCGCGATTCTGGAGCTTATCGTGAAGCTTTACTGACACTCGCGCTGGTAGGTCGCTGGCGAGAAATGGACGATGCGCTCGCACAACGTCCACTGAAAAACGATTGCTTCGAGGAGCAGTTAATACTCGCCGATTTAGAGTTGAACCGGTTGCGCATGGCGCTGGATTTGCCGACTAGCGACGATGATGGCAATGCAGCCGCTATCAACGCTGTGCAGATTAACGTTGCCCAATCGGTATCTCTGGGAGTACTCGACCAGATAGAACAGGATTATAAACTTGCTCAATCGCTGGCGGATGAACAGGACCAGCGTTTGGAAACGGACTGGTATGGCGCGAGGGTTCGTCGCCGCTGGAAGCAACTGACACTGCTTGCACGGCGTTGATCCGGCTTGCATCAGGGATCGGGAGCAACCTTGATCTGTATTTCGGGTTGCCCATCCCGATAATGGTCGTGGACATAAGCCATGCCGGCGTCCGTCGCGGACTCGGTGCTGGAGTAATAGGCAAATTGTTCCACCAGCCGTCCATCCTCAAACAGCGCCGCCACATAAGGCGCGTCCAGGTTGGTGGTGCAGAAGAATTTGTAGATTTCAAGGGTCAGTTTCATCGTTGGTTCGTTTCATAACTTACTTGAGGTGATCTTCACATCCGAGGAACTTGCTTATGCTGTACCTGGAACTTCCCGTAAACAAGCCGAGTACGGAAATGCCTTCCTTGAACCATAGTTATATTTGCTCAAGAACTCTGCGCCAACTCTTTGAAAATGAAAATATTGAGGTATTGACTGAACTCACTCTGGATATTGATAACGGTCTGACGCCGAATATTTGTGTTTATCCTGTCGAAGTGATTCATCCCAATTTTTCAAGAGACATCACCGAGCTGCAAAAAATGCCGATCCTGTCCATTGAGGTCATTTCCACCACTCAGAACATCCAGGATATTCTCGAAAAATCAGAAAGAATGGTTAAAGCAGGCATCAAAGCAGTCTGGACGATTGAACCTTATACGAGAGCCATCTTTGTCACGAGCGCACAAGGTGAAAATATTTTCTACAACCAAGCGGTTGAGTCCGAAGGAATCAAAGTCGATTTTGAGAAGATTTTTAACCGACAGTAAAGGACCGGGATCGCTTTACAGCGATCCGTTCATGTCTACCTTTAATGTTATCAACTTTTCCACGGTTGATAATAAATGCGCATCCCTCGACTTTATCTCCCGATACCCCTGGTTGCTGGCATAACCGCGCCGCTGACCGACAGCTCCTTCAATCATGCGGTGCGGGTGCTGCGCCTCAAACCCGGTGCATCGTTGACGTTGTTCAACGGTGAAGGCGGCGCGTTCGCGGCGACGTTGCGGGAAGTGGGCAAGCGGGAAGCCTGGGCGCACGTACTGGAAGCGCTGCCTGGCGAGGAGATGGAATCGCCCTTGCGAGTTACACTGGCGCAGGGCGTCTCGCGGGGCGAGAAGATGGATTACACCCTCCAGAAAGCGGTGGAGCTGGGAGTCGCTGCCATTCAACCGCTCTTTACCGAGCGTGGCGGGGTGGATTTAACCGGTGAACGGCTGACGCGCAAGGTCGAGCACTGGCGGAGCATCGTGATTGGCGCTTGTGAACAATGCGGGCGCAACCGGTTGCCAATGTTGCAGGAGCCGCGATCGCTAACAGATTGGCTGGCGCGACCGATAGCAACCGGTTTGTGCCTGTTACTCAATCCGCTGGCTAAGCAGAGTTTGCGTGGGCTGGAGCCGCCCACTGGACCCGTAACGTTGCTCATCGGTCCCGAAGGCGGCTTGAGTCCGGCGGAAATCAATCAGGCTCAGCCAGCAGGATTCACCGGCGTCCGTCTGGGACCGCGTATATTGCGCACAGAAACCGCCGGCGTGGCGGCGCTGGCGGCGTTGCAGGCGCTGTGGGGTGACTGGGATTAAGCGAAGTCGTTTTCCAGCACAACGCGATAGCGCGCCTTGCCGGCTTCCAGATGCGCCAGCGCTTCGTTGACCTGACTCATCGGGAAGAATTCAGTCACCGGCGCGATCTGATGACGGGCGCAGAATTCTAGCATCTTGCGCATCGTCGCCGGGGAACCAAGCGGCGAACCGGATACGCTTTTCTGGCCAATGATCAGCGAAAACGCAGCGACCGGAATGGGTGTTAGTACCGCTCCAACCGTATGCAGCCGTCCTTTCGGCCCGAGAACATTCAGAAACGCTGGCCAGTTCAGGTCGACGTTGACCGTCGACAGGATGAAATCCAGCGAACCAGCGATTTTCTCCAGTTGCCCATCATCGCGGGAATTGACGACCTGGTGCGCGCCCATGCTCAGGGCTTCAGCGCGCTTGGAATCGCTGGAGGTGAACGCCGTGACCTCGCAGCCCCACTTGTTCAGAAACTGGATCGCCAGGTGCCCCAGGCCACCAATGCCCACCACGCCGACCCGGTCGGTGGGTTTTACATCGAATTGAACGATGGGGTTGAAGACGGTGATGCCGCCACAGAACAAGGGGCCGGCTTTCTTTGCATCCACGCTAGCAGGCAGCAGGACAGCCCATTCCGCATTACAACGCACCTTGTCGGCAAAACCACCAAAGCGGCCGATCATCGTTTGCTCGTTGCTGGCGCAGAGATTGTGATTGCCGCCCATGCACTGGTCACAAGTCATGCAACTGCCGCTGAACCAGCCCAGGCCCACTGTATCGCCGACCTTGAGATGCTTGACGTTGCCGCCAACCTGGGCGACGGTTCCGACAACCTCGTGACCCGGCACCAGAGGATAGATGCTGTTTTGCCACTCGTTATTCAGGACCGAGAGGTCGGAATGACAAATGCCGCAGGCGATGACATCCAACTCGACTTGATCCGGCTTCAGTTCGCCAGGATCGTACTCAAATGGCGTGAGTTTACCCTTGGCTTCGTGTGCAGCGTAGGCTCGAATCATGAGTGCTTCTCCAATGTGTTGAATCATTCTTCAAGTTTAGACGCTAATCAGCACTGCTTCAGGGATTCAGTCGGCGGCGGCAAATCCGGTTCCGGTTGCATATCGGTCTGCGGTAACATTTCCAAGACCACCGGTGTGGTGCGCACCATTGGCACGAACCGGCCCTGCTGAATGAGCGGAATCGGCTTGGCCCAAACCAGACGCACCAGTCCCAGAAAACCGAGCAAACTCAGCGTAGCAGCAGAGTAAGCGGGAATCGTGCCGGGTCCAAACCAGTCCATCAACGGACCGCCAATCGCTGGGCCAGCAATCGAACCAATGCCGAAGATCAGCAACAAACCGCGCGTGGCGTCCAGCACTTCCCCCGGCGTACTCAAGCGGTCGTTCATCAGCGCCACGCTCAAACTGTAGACCGAGAACATCAGACCACCGTACAGAAAGGCGCAAGCGGTCAGCGCGGCCAGCGATTCATACATGATCTGCAACGCCAGTAAGGCGACCAAAGCAGCGGAAAAGCTTACCGTAGTGAGAATAAAGCGCCGGCTGAAATGATCTGACAGCCGGCCAATTGGCCATTGCAGCAGCGCGCCGCCCAGAATGGTGGCGCTCATAAACAGGGCGACGCCTTGCTCGGACAAGCCGACTCGCTGCGCGAACACTGCGCCCAGACTCCAGAACGCGCTGCTGACAATGCCGGCCATGAACGCGCCGCACGCCGCCAGGGGGGCCAACCAGAACAGATGCATCAGGCTGACCGATGAAGTCGCCAGCGGTTGAGGCGCATGGACGCGAGTTGCAGCGATCGGCACCAGTCCCAGACTGAACAGCATGGAGGCCACCGCGAACAGCGCCAGCGTGCCGGTGTCCCCGGCCAGGATCAGATATTGTCCGCCCGCCAGACCCACCAGCGTCACCACCATATATGTTGCAAAGACTTGGCCGCGAATGTGATGCGGCGTCTGCTCATTCAGCCAGCTTTCCACCACCATATAAACGCCCAGCACGGCAAAGCCAGTCACGACCCGCAATATCGCCCAGGCCAGGGGGTGAACGATCAGGCCGTAGCATAGGACCGATGCCGAGCCAAGCGCTGCAAGCGCGGCAAAGGTGCGGATGTGGCCCACGCGCCGGATCAGCGCCGGGATTTGAAAGGCGCCGATCACATAGCCCAGAAAATAAGCCGCCATTAGCGCCCCAATCGAGGTATTGGTAAAACCCTCCAGCCGCGCCCGAATACCCAACAGCGTACCCAACAGGCCATTCCCCACCAGCAGCGTACCCAGACCTAGTAAGAGCATGGCAATGGTGCCAGACATGCGATTTCGATTTCCGGAAGCAAATAAAGAACCCTCTCCCGCAAGCCGGAGAGGGTTGATGTGAGAACGGCTATATCACCACATGGTTAGTGTGGAGGCAAGTTAATGCGTACGGTATCGCGCAACACGCCATCCAGGCCGCCGAACACGGTTAGCCGCTCAACCTTGTCCACCACTTTTTCCAGTGCCTCCAGTTCCTTCAGGCGCAACAGAATCGGGTTTTCTTCCATCAACTTCGCCGTGTTGAGCAGCGAACGGGTGGCGGCGACTTCCTCACGCCGGCGGATCACGTTGGCCTGCGCCGCCTTCTCCGCGGTCACCACCTGGTTGAGAATATCCTTCATCTCACCGGGCAGAATCACATCCTTGACGCCAACCGTTTCCAAAGCCAGGCCGTGTAGCTCGACGCGCTCAGCGACGTAGTTGCGCACCACTCGATCCAGTTCATCCTTGTCGCCGAGCAATCCATCCAGCGGCTGCGCGCCGATGGCTTGGCGCAAACCAAACTGCAAGGTGCGGTACAGGTACTCGGCGATGTTGCCCAATTCACTGCGCGCCTTGACCGGATCAGCGATCCGATACACCGCCGACAGGTTCACCCGCAAACTAACCTTGTCCCGGGTCAGAATTTCCTGGCCAGAAACTTCGACAGTCTGCAAGCGCAGATCGATGGTTTCAACCTTGATCGCCCGATTGAAGCGCCAGAAGGCGTGCAAACCCGGCGGCAGGGTGCGCGCCAGTTCGCCGTCGACCAGCAACAGGCCGATGTGATGATCCTCGACCTCAGCCGTCAGGATAAAACCGCTCAGGCTCCGGGCCAGCGTCGCCGAGGGTCGCGCCAGCAGCGCTGCGTGCGCCCGGGACAGAGCGTAATCGACGCCGATATCCAGCATCTCCACCTTCACCTCGACCGGACCGCGCCAGTAGACCTGCCGGGTCGCCGGCGGCAACACGCCTTCCAGACGACCGTTCTTGTAAATCAGGCCCACCTGCTGTTCGCCGGTCTCCACAATCTGGAAATGCCGCTCCACCAGGGTTGGTTCGTTGCGCAACAATACGTCCAGCCACGGGTGGTTGAATTCAGCCACGGTCAGGTCGTAACGCTGCACTTCATGATGACGCAGCGGGTCGAACCAGCGGTAGACGCCCGGTTCCAGAATGTCCGCCAACCGGCGGTCGTAGAGGTGCAGCCCACGCTCGTTTTGGGCAATAACGACTCGCTTGTAACCCAACATATTAATTCTCCTTGTGAAGTTATTTTGGGTTTTCCTGTTCCGCCGTCTCCGGCGATCGAGCATGGCGTGTTGCTATCGGCGCCGTTGCCGGCCCGCCACTGCCGAACGTCAGGGTGTCATTGAATAACGGTTCCTGCCGGTTGCGTTGACAATAAAGTTGATAGGGTTGAGAGCGCGTCCCACGCCCGCACGGCGGGCGACGAGGCGAACCGTGCAGATCACCGGCGGACCCGCCGCAACGCGAGGCGTCCCTGCCCGCTCTCGCTGCGACCGGCTGGCCGATCATCGGCATCGATCCGTTGCTCGCCGCGCAAGGCCGCGCGGGCGCTGCAGGTCAGCGACCCTCCCAATGCTAAAGCGTCGAAAGGGTTGCTGCCCGCTGGGACGGCTCCTGGGTGCTGCAAGGAGTGGAGCGGATTTGAACCGCAGGCCTTTTTAGGGCTTTACCAGTGAAAAGGAGGGAGTTGAACCCTCGACAGACTGATTATGAGTCAGTTGCTCTACCCACTGAGCTACTTTCCTTGCTTCGAAGTCCCGTCGTCGCCCGACACACGCTGTGCCATGGTTAGCTTGAGCGCGCCGGACCGGCATGTAGAACCGGCACCGCTGTGCGGCGGCGGGGCTGCTTCGAATCGGTTGCAGAAAAAAACGGAACCCCGGAAGGCGTGCCGCCGACCGGGGTTCTTTAGTTCCCGCTCGGAGGGCTGCCTAACGCGAACCCTTCGAGCTGAAGCTCACAGGCTCTACGTCGGGTCCATCGCTGGCGCGTAGCTGCATCTTGCCAGCAAACGCTGGTCAGCGATGGATGAAAAATGAGGGTTACGAAGTTTTCGATTCATAGGGTGGCGAATTATAGCCGGAAAAAAGTATAGGTCAAGCCCTGATTTGGCGGAATCTTACTTTTTCAAAAAAGATCGAAAATCGTACTGGAGCGATCTGGTATTTTATCCATCATTATAAAAAAACCTTGCCGATCTCTGCTGTATAAAGGTTCACTACAACCTGTAGGACTATCATTTAATGAATGGCAACATGGGAAAATCATGACTTTTTATCGCTCATCTTATCATCCATTAAAATCATATCATACATAAGTAAGTCACTACTTTATACAGGACTACCACTCTATCTACTTATTGAAAGATCTGCGCAACTTTGAAAGCAGGTTTATTACCTCTCTAGAGAGTTGCCTGAACTTACCAGAAGTCATTTCAAATTTCGCTTCATCCATTTTGCCAACTTGCACCAAGTCAATTATTTGGCCGACGGCAATATGAAACTGCCTGTGTTTTTCTATTAATTCATTGAATTCATTATTATTTTTATATAATACCTCTTCGCTATGTATCCATTTTCCAAGAGCACAAGCATTGTCCACACTCGCTGTGTTTCGCTCTGGAATCTGTCCGCCATAAATCGCGGTAGTCAGTTTTTCTATCCATTGTAAATGGGCATTAATATATTGATTTATAGGTTGCTGCATATTCATAACTCCTCCAATCTAAAATGGTTCGGACAGTTTTTCAACGAACTGATATATGGAAGATAGTCCTCAGTGTGGAAAAATTAAGTTTCTCCAAAACAAAACTCTACCACAACTGAGGATTACCATGTCAATAGTAAAAGCTGTCTTGTAAAAAATGTCTAGTGTTAATTAGCACATCACGGATGCGCTCGCCTTTTGCGATGCTAACTGGTTACAATGCTCTTGAAAGAGCTTTACCAATGGCGAGACGGGATCGCTGTAATGCTGTACTCGGCGGGTTCGCAAGATTTGCAGGGGGTTGTGCTAACGCAAAACCGGCAGCCTGCAATTCTTTCTCGCCGCGTTTGATGTCAGCAAAAACCAGCCTTAGGTCGGCATTGAATTTGGCGGCAAACGCATCTTTGATAGCATGTAATTCCTGGATAGTCTCGTCATTCATCGTATTCAGCGCCAAGTAGTTCCTCGGGAGTGCAGATCACGGGTAAGAGTAGTCCCTTGTTTTCAAAAAACGCCGTGATTTTTTCCTGCCTGTGTAGAGTGGCCGTCGCGATGTGTAGCGCATCGGCGGCGGCTTTGGGAGGGAGTATGTTTGCTATGATCAGTTCTTCGGCAAGGCTAATGATGGATGTCTCGATATAGACCTTGCGTTTCATGGCGTCTTGGGAAGCCGCAAACTGTTCTTTAGTTGCGAAAGATAGCGTCTTGCAAGACTACCTGCAAACGATGACCAGATTTAATCAGCAAAGTTGCTTATGGCGCAAAACAAGATGTGGATTTTGAGGGAAAACTGGTAAGGCGGGCCAGGCTTCAGCCGTAACCCGCCCTTGCATCAGAGATAGGGCGATTTGGCGGGTTACGCGGCGCTAACCCGCCCTATATACTCAGTAATACCTCCGTTTACGCCCGAAGCAAATCATCCCGGCAAGCCCCAGACCCAGCAGCCCTACGGTGCCGGGTTCGGGGATGCCGGTAGAAGGTGGTAATACGTCTTCCTCAATCGCCGAGTAACGCACTGATTGCTGTGAGTAATTATAGAAACCGAATCGGCCATCACTAAAGCTGCCACTAATATTTAGTTCAGTCACCCCATTGACCATCACCTGGATATTGGTAGCGGTGAAAATCAGGTCAAAACTATACTCGGTATTATCGGCCCAACCCGTACTGCCGAGGTTAGTGGCGCGCGCTAATTCGGTCGTGGAGCCATTGTGGCACCATGAAGCAGCGCTATCAGGTAAACCTCCGGTGACATGTGAAATTGCTAGACCTCGAAGGCCGGTGCAACCAAAAAGACTTTGGTTTGCTTGCTTCCAATCGATGAGAATGAAATCAGTAGAATTGCTCGTAATTTCACCGGGATCGAATCCCAGAACAAAACCGATGAAGTCATCATCACTGGTTGTCTCTACTTTGATCTTGCCCGACAGCGCCGTGCCCTGACCGTTAAAATCCGAATAGAAGACTGTCGGTAGACCATTGGTAGATTGAAAAACCGACTGGGTATTGGCAGCGATCGTCCAGTTTCCACTGCCCTCGGCAGTCCAGGAAGTGAGGTCTACAAGCGCTGCATTGACCGGATATGTAATAAATATCCCTAATATGAAGCTCAAGCTGGCTGTGCTGATTTTTAGCAAGGTATGTGGAACCAAACTCATTGCCCCCTTCATCAAACTACTCTTCGTCGCCCGAGGCATGATTTTCACTCCTTAAAGTATGGATTAGTTGATAGGCGACGATAGGTATGCAAAAAAAAAACCAACTTATATTTATTTTATAAATCATAAAATTATGAATTATAAAATTGAAGCTGTAAAAAATTCCGACACTCATACAGATTTCCAGTCGTGCCTTGACCATTGTATAAAACTATATTATTGAAAATAAATAAATTTAATTTAAAACTTAGTTATTTAAGTGTTATTTATAATTGACAATTTTGCAGGTTATCCACAAAAAACTAGACAAGTAACCTACATCATTTGCAGCATTGAAAACGATAAATTTGTAAAGATTAATAGACTAAAGATATATTAAACAACGTTTAAATTGATTAAAAAATAACCAAATTCCTAGCTAATCAGTCAATTATTCTGTAAAAAATTCCGACACTCCCTTAACCATCCAAGCCAACTACCTACCACCGAAAACCGTCGCCTTTCAAAATAAGTAAATGAAATTAAATAGAAAATTAACATGGTCTGGAAAAATCCCGGCCATTGGGTCAGTGTAAAAAAGTCGACAGTCAAGCAGAACGCGCCATGCCATTCAGCGCAACGCCACCCCGGCCATTTGACTCCCGCGCCGTTGTATGAGACCTTTTTTTAACCCGCCTCGCTATTCGGGGCAGATCCAAACGCTGGCAAGCGGCTCTTCTGGAATTATGGCCGCAAACCCACCTGCTCTGACCTGACCTCTTAAGGGAAGTAAAACGCCATGACTGTCAAAGCATCGCGGATCGAAAACCCGATGGATCCGGTCTGCATGGCGACCCTCAAGCACTGGGGAGAATTGCCTGCACACACCACGCTGGAAGACATGCGCTCGGAAGCGACCGTGGATTGCGGCTGGGGTCGACTGATCTTCGGCCAGACCTTCGCCTCGGCGGATCGGCTGGCGCGAGAAATTTGCCGCGAAGCGCCCGGACGCCGGGATGTAGCGCTGTACATCCGCGACCCTCATGTGGTCGTCGCGCTCGACCCACAACAACTGTTCCTCGATCCCTCCCATACGTTCCGCCTGCCCCTACGCGATGCGACCCTCGACATCAGCGAAGACCGGGGCTGGCGCATTCGCCAAATCACCGAGGGCGCGGATACCGCTCAGGACGAAACGGCGATTAACCGTCTCTACCAGGTGCGCGGCATGGTGCCGGTGCGAGACGGTTTCCTCAACCACAATCTGCGTAATTCCGCGCTGGCGATCCTGGTCGCCGAAACGGACGACAGCGGCGAAATTCTGGGGGTCGTCACCGGCGTCGATCATGTCCTGGCTTTCAACGATCCCGATCAGGGCGCCAGTCTGTGGTCGCTGGCGGTCGATCCGCAATGCCTCTACCCTGGGATTGGCGCCAGCCTGGTTAAAGCATTGGCTGCTTTCTTCCAGGCGCGGCAACGCACCTATCTCGATCTATCCGTGATGCACGATAACGCCGAAGCCATCGCCCTCTACCAGAAACTGGGTTTCCAGCGGGTGCCGGTGTACTGCGTCAAGCACAAGAACCCGATTAACGAGAAACTGTTCGTGGGTCCCGACCGCTACAGCGATTTGAACATTTATGCGCGCATCATCATCGATGAAGCCCGCCGGCGTGGCATCGCCGTGGACATTCTGGATGCGCAACATGGCTATTTCCGCTTGAGCCAGGGCGGACGCAGCATCACCTGCCGCGAATCCCTGTGCGAGCTGACTTCAGCGATCGCCATGAGCCGCTGTGATGACAAGCGCGTGACGCGCAATGTGCTGACAGCTTCTGGACTGAGGATGCCCGCGCAGATTCTCGCAGACGACCCAGAAACCGTCCGGGACTTTCTGGCCCACCATCAACGGGTCGTGGTCAAACCCGCTCGTGGGGAGCAAGGTCATGGCGTTCAGGTCGATTTGCGCACCCCAGACACGGTCGAGGCGGCGATTACCAACGCCCGGCGCTTCTGCGACGACGTGATCGTGGAAGAAATGGTGGATGGCGAGGACCTGCGCATCATCGTCATCGGTTACCAGATCGTCGCCGCCGCCACGCGCCGTCCGGCGGAAATTACCGGTGATGGCCACCAGAACATTCGTACCCTGATTGAGAAACAAAGTCGCCGGCGTCAGGCCGCCACCGGCGGTGAAAGCCATATCCCGGTGGACACAGAAACCTTGCGCTGCATCGAAGCGACGGGCTACACGCTGGACTCAGTGCTACCCGCCGGCCAGCGCCTGCGGGTGCGCAAAACCGCCAATTTGCACACCGGCGGCACCATCCATGATGTGACCGACCAAGTGCATCCCCAAGTGCGAGAGGTCGCCGAACAAGCCGCTCGCGCCCTGGAAATTCCTGTTGTCGGCTTCGACTTCATGGTTCCCGATCTGGCGGGCGAACCATACGCCATTATCGAAGCCAACGAACGGCCAGGGCTGGCCAACCATGAGCCGCAACCGACCGCCCAGCGCTTTGTCGATCTTCTTTTTCCCCACTCCCGGATCGAGCACTAAATGCAGACTCTTCTTGATCAAACCTACTTGCTGGACATGATGAGCCGGTTGCTCGCTACGCACAGCCCCTCCGGCATGACTGATGAAATCGTGCATATCGTGTGTCTGGAACTGATGGCGCTGGACATTCCCTTCAGTCTGACCCGGCGCGGGGCCATCCGCGCCGATTTGGAAGGCGCGCGCCATAGCCCGGATCGGGCTATCGTCTCCCATCTGGATACGCTGGGCGCGATGGTCAAGCAATTAAAACCGAATGGGCGGCTGGAAGTCGTGCCCATTGGCACCTGGTCGGCGCGCTTCGCCGAGGGCGCGCGCGTTACCATCTACTGTGACGGCGGTTGGCGCTATCGCGGTACATTGCTACCCTGCAAGGCTTCCGGCCATACCTTCAACGAGGAAGTCGACACTCAGTCAATTAGCTGGCTCAATCTGGAATTGCGCGTCGATGAACGGTGCAATCGTCCAGAAGATTTGCAAGCCTTGGGCATTAACGTTGGCGACACCATCGCCATCGACTCGCAACTGGAAATCAGTAATAGCGGGTTTATCAACGCCCGGCATCTGGACGACAAGGCCGGCGTCGCGGTGTTGTTGGCGGTTGCGCGCGCCGTGCGGCATTGTGGCCTCCGCCTGCCGGTGGATTGCCATCTACTGTTCACGATTTCCGAAGAAGTTGGCGTTGGCGCCTCCCACATCCTGCACGGCGACGTGGCGGAACTGGTCTCCATCGATAATGGCACCATCGCCCCAGGACAAAATACCTGCGAATACGGGGTGACCATCGCCATGCAGGATTCGTCGGGTCCTTTCGACTGGCATCTGACCCGACACTTGCTCGGTCTGTGTAAAACGTATGGTATTGAGCACAGCCGGGATGTCTTCCGCTACTACCGCAGCGACGCGGCGGCGGCGCTGGAAGCCGGCAACGACATCCGCACCGCGCTCACTTGCTTTGCTCTCGATGCTTCCCACGGTTACGAGCGCACCCACGTCGACTCATTGTTAGCGCTGGGCGAACTGCTGCTCGCCTACATTCAGAGCAGGCCGCTGTTTCAACGGGATGCGCAACCACTCGGTCCAATGGGCGACTTTCCCGCGCCGGGAACCTGATGATTTGCATCCACACCCTTGAGGAAACTTGTGGACTGCGTATTATCTAACTATCGACCCGACGACGCGCGGCAGCAAGGTTTAGCCGCCGCCAGACGTTCGAACATTATCCCTTCGACAGATGCAGTGCTAACGCCATGAGTAAGGAATATTCATCGTCCCCTGATCAAGACCGCGACCTCGCCGTTGAACCGGCGAAACCCGCGCTCAAGCAGCCGCCGCTCTATAAGGTGATCCTGCTCAACGATGACTATACTCCCATGGATTTCGTGGTGCGGATTCTCGAACACTTTTTCGCAATGAGCCGTGAGAAAGCCACGCAAGTGATGCTGCATGTTCACACTCGCGGCCGCGGGGTGTGTGGCGTCTTCACTCACGATATTGCGGAAACCAAGGTGGCGCAGGTGAATGAATTTTCCCGCCGACATCAACATCCGTTGTTATGCACCATGGAAGAAGCCTAAGTCCGAAATCACCCAGCGCGATTCGAGGTATGCGTATGTTAAGCAAGGATTTGGAGTTCTCGATTAACCTCGCGTTCCGCGAGGCAAGGGACCGGCGTCATGAATTCATGACCGTGGAGCATTTATTGTTGTCCCTGCTGGACAACCCGGCGGCAGTGGAAGTCTTGCGGGCCTGCGGAGCCAATCTGGATAAACTGAAACGCGACTTGCAGATTTTCATTCGCGAAAACACGCCATTGCTGGCGCTGGATGACCCGCGCGAAACGCAGCCTACGCTCGGTTTCCAGCGCGTATTGCAGCGGGCGGTGCTGCACGTCCAGTCCTCCGGTAATAAGGAAGTCACCGGCGCTAATGTGCTGGTCGCCATTTTCGGCGAGCAGGAATCGCAGGCGGTGTTTCTCCTCAAGCAACAGGAAATCAGCCGGCTGGATGTCGTCAACTACATTTCGCATGGCATTTCCAAAGTCGCCGAGGAGCGGGATTCCACGGCCACCGCGCCGGAAGAGAGTGGCGACAATCAGCAAAACGCCAAGCCTTTGGAAACCTACGCCAGCAACCTCAATGAACTAGCCCGTCAGGGGCGTATCGACCCCTTGATCGGTCGCCGCGAGGAAATCGAACGCACCATTCAGATTCTCTGCCGCCGGCGCAAGAACAACCCATTGTTCGTCGGCGAAGCCGGGGTCGGTAAAACCGCCATCGCCGAGGGTCTGGCCAAGATGATCGTTGATGGCGAAGTGCCAGACGTGCTGCGTCACGCTACAATTTACGCCCTTGACCTGGGCGCGCTGGTGGCGGGCACCAAATATCGCGGTGACTTCGAAAAGCGGCTGAAATCGGTGCTGGCGCAACTGCGCAAAGAGCGCAACGCCATTCTGTTCATTGACGAAATTCACACTATCATCGGCGCGGGCGCAGCTTCCGGCGGAGTGATGGATGCCTCTAATCTGATTAAACCGATGTTGGCTTCGGGCGACATGAAATGCATCGGTTCGACGACCTATCAGGAATATCGGGGTATTTTCGAGAAGGATCGGGCGCTAGCGCGGCGCTTTCAGAAGATCGATGTCATGGAGCCGACGATCGAAGAGACCTATCAGATTCTGCGCGGTCTCAAAACGCGCTTTGAGGATCATCACGATGTTAAATACGCTGACAAGGCGCTGCGCGCAGCGGTAGAACTGTCATCCCGCTACATCAACGACCGCCATTTGCCAGACAAGGCGATTGACGTTATCGATGAAGCCGGCGCCAGCCAGCGCTTGCTGCCGGTCGCCAAACGCAAGAAGCTGATTAACGTCACCGACATCGAGACCATCATTGCCAAAATTGCCCGCATTCCGCCCAAGACGGTGTCATCGTCAGACAAAGACACGCTGCGCAATCTGGAGCGGGATCTGAAACTGGTGGTGTTTGGCCAGGATCAAGCGATCGACACCTTAGCCAACGCCATCAAGATGGCGCGGGCTGGTTTGGGCAATGAGCAGAGGCCAATTGGCAACTTCCTGTTCGCTGGGCCGACTGGGGTGGGCAAGACTGAAGTGACCCGGCAACTGGCCAAGATCATGGGCATTGAGTTGATCCGCTTCGACATGTCGGAATACATGGAGCGTCATGCAGTCTCGCGGTTAATTGGCGCGCCGCCGGGTTATGTCGGATTCGATCAGGGCGGATTGATGACCGACGCCATCCTCAAACACCCGCATTCCGTTCTATTGCTGGATGAGATCGAAAAGGCCCACCCCGACGTGTTTAACCTGCTGCTACAGGTCATGGATCACGGCACGCTGACCGATAATAACGGACGCAAGGCCGACTTCCGCAACGTCATCATCGTAATGACCACCAATGCTGGCGCGGAGCTGATGGACCGGCCCTCGATTGGCTTCACCAGCCAAGATCACAGCAGCGACGGTATGGAAGCCATCAAGCGCATGTTCTCGCCGGAATTCCGCAACCGGCTGGATGCCGTCGTTCAATTCAAGGCGCTGACGCCCGTTACCATCGCTCAGGTTGTCGACAAGTTCCTAATCGAATTGGAAGCCCAACTGGAGTCGAAGAAGGTCACGCTAGAAGTGGATGCCGAGGGACGGGTCTGGCTAGCCGAACGCGGTTATGATCCCAAGATGGGTGCGCGACCCATGTCACGGATTATTCAGGAAAACATCAAACGCTGTCTTGCCGAAGAGTTGCTCTTCGGTCGGTTGGTGAACGGCGGACATGTCGTCGTTACAGTGCGCAATGGTGAACTGGAAGTGGAGATCGCTGAGGAGGAGGCAATACCGTAGACGCAACGGAGCGAGGTATCGGCGGGAAGAACCGTTGCGCGTTCTTTTCGGACGGAATAGCGGGGTTTAGTAATAAGCGTCAGCGCCCACGATAGACGATGCGACCCTTGGTCAGATCGTAGGGCGTTAACTCTACCTTCACTTTGTCGCCGGTCAGAATGCGAATATAGTGCTTGCGCATCCGCCCGGAAATATGAGCGGTTACGACATGGCCGTTTTCCAGTTGCACCCGGAACATGGTATTGGGGAGGGTATCGATCACGGTGCCCTCCATTTCGATATGATCTTCTTTAGACAAGTCTTCATCCCTTCCTATATCAGGGCTGTGATTTAAGGCGCGTAACCATAGCGAAAATTCTTTAGCGTGGCAACACCTTTGACCCGATGAGTTTCGCCAGGCATCTCCTGATTGTCTATCACACCCAGACCGGCCATACCCGCACCATGGCCCACGCCGTGCTACGTGGCGCACGGCAGGTTCCGGAAGTGAAAACACGGCTGAAAATGGCTTTGCGCGCGAATCTGGACGACTTGCTCTGGGCGCACGGCCTGCTACTAGGAACGCCGGAGAATTTCGGCTATATGTCCGGGGCGCTGAAAAACTTTCTGGATCGCACCTATTATCCAGCTCAAGGTAAAATCAGCGGTCTGCCGTATGCAGTGTTTATCAGCGCCGGGAATGACGGAACCGGCGCGTTGAACAGTATTGAACGGATCGCGCGCGGCTATCCTCTGAAGCCGGTTTGCGATCCGATCATTGCGCGCGGCGAACTGGACGCCGAGGCGCTGGAACGTTGCGAGGAACTGGGTGAAACCATGGCCTCGGGGGTAGCGTGGGGAATTTTTTGAGGATCAAGCCATTCTTCAAGAGAGTAAAGCGCGCCGTGCCGCAACATCCACTAACCCGTAAACGGGGAGTGTGGCGCTGGATGAAGCGAACTTTCCTGGGGTTAGCGTACTTGTTCATCCTGACCTCGCTTTTTCTGGTATTGACGTTTCGTTGGGCGCCCGTGCCGGTGTCCAGCATAATGGCCCAGCACTGGATCAAGGCGACGTGGACGGGACAGAGCAGCGCGCTGCGTTATGACTGGACCCCTTACTCGGACATTTCGCCCCATGCTGCATTAGCAGTGCTGGCAGCCGAGGATCAGCGCTTTCCCGACCATTGGGGGGTTGATTTTGTTGAACTTCGGAAAGTGTTGAAGCATATTCGGGAAGGCCGGCCAACGCGTGGAGCCAGTACCTTGACCCAGCAGGTCGCGAAAAATCTCTTTCTCTGGTCGGAACGCAGTTGGATCCGCAAAGGCCTGGAAATCTGGTTTACTGTACTGTTGGAAGGTTTATGGTCCAAGCAAAGAATTTTGGAAGTTTATCTGAATATTGCCGAATTTGGGGAGTCCACTTTCGGCGTGGAGGCCGCCAGTCGACGTTTTTTCAACAAACCGGCGGCCAGCTTAACGGCTGCCGAGGCAGCAAGATTGGCGGCGGTGTTGCCCAATCCCTTACGCTATCGGGCAAATAAGCCCTCTCACTACGTCCTCAAGCGCCAGCGCTGGATCGAGCGACAGATGCGGCAGTTGGGCGGCGTAACGTATCTCGATAAACTTTAATCACGCATGGAACCAAAACCCCGAGTGAGCATTCTTTATTGCACTCAATGTCGCTGGCTATTGCGGGCAGCCTGGTTAGCGCAGGAACTGCTAACGACCTTCGAGGAGGAACTGGGAGAAGTGGCGTTACGGCCTGGATTCGGTGGAGTGTTCGAGATTTGGGTCGATGATGAGCTGATCTGGTCGCGCCGTCAGGAAGGGCGATTTCCTGAAGCCAGGGAGATCAAACAGCGAGTTCGTGATCATGTAGCGCCCGAGCGAAATTTAGGTCATTCCGATCGTCATTAGGATAAATTCCCTTACCTGGCGGACGATGATCCAACAACCCAACATTGGTGAAAGTGTTATGCAAGATCTTCAAGTCGGCGCCGCCGAAGCATCGCGCCCTTTCGGATGGCTATCCCGTCGAATGTTGAATGGACTGGTTTTTTTGGGATGCGTCGGCTGTTTGGTTTTTTCCTATTATGTACAACATTATCAAGGGGTTGAACCTTGTCCACTGTGCATTTTCCAGCGTCTGGCGTTACTGGCCGTTGCCCTGGTTTCTCTGGCGGCGGCCCTGCATAACCCCCGCGAGTGGGGTGCGAAAATATACGGGGTATTGCTGGCGCTCGTTGCCGGGGGAGGCGCTGGAATCGCGGCGCGGCATGTCTGGTTGCAACATCTCCCGCCAGAGGAAACGCCGCGTTGCGGACCCAGCCTGGAGTATATGTTGGAAGCGTTCCCCCTGAACGAGACCATTCGCGAGGTGCTGACCGGGTCTGGTGAGTGCGCCAAGGTGGATTGGACATTGCTGGGGTTTAGCATGCCCCAGTGGACGTTGTTACTATTTGTTGGTCTGGTCATTGTTGGGTTGTGGGGCAACTGGCGGTTACCCTCTTCAACCCTGATCACTGTCCCGAAATCGTAACTGTCATAAATCGCACCAGAAAATGCTCCGGTGATTCACAACGGCCTAATGCACCCGTTCCGCCGATCCAGGTAAATCCGCCACGGTAGCTGATCGCAAACTCCGTCCGTTTTCGGAATAGAGCAACCGGCCCGGGTGCAGCACCTGCCGTTCCGTCCCCTGCTCCACGCAGCGCTCAATCAATCGGTCGATAATCACCTGCAAACCCTGGGGTCGTAATGGATAGTGATGCTCCAGCCGCAACAACTGACCACTGGCGTCTTGACTCGTGACTGTATAGGCTAATGTCCCCAGTTCCGCGTCCGCCTGATGGGTGATCGTCATTTGCTGTTCCAGATTCTCGCTGTCATTCTGAAAAATAGCTTCAACCAAGTAGTCGCCTGACAAACAAGGAATTTCCCGCATGGCTGCTTTCGCCGCTTCTCCTTCCACAGTAGCCAGCGTCTCCTCCAATTGCGGATTAGCCAGCACCCAGCGGACATGCAACCCATAAGCCTCCAGCGCCATCGCGTATTGCCGTTGCAAGTGCGCCCAACGTCGATAACCCGCGCCTAATTCCGCCGGGGCTAAATCGCGGCCCGGTCCGAATTGCGCCCAGTCGTCGAATGTGTAGAACAACGTATGCGCATGGTCGCCCGCCGCCAGGAAACGGTTACCGCCTTCCAGAGTCGCCGAATAAACGCCCGACCGTTCAAACCAGGCGTGCTCCAGCAATTCCCACAAGGGCAATAAATCGTTACCGTCCAGTTGTACTCGCAACAAAGCGCACAGATCGCCGATTGTTGCAAAGGACAGGTTCATCACGGTCAGTCCAAACGCTTGCTGAAAGGCTTCGCGGGTTGCTGGCGATACTTCGCCATTTTGCAACAGACTGTCTTCCATAACCCGCGCCAGACGCCCCAAGTCATCCTGGGGACCGATAAAACAGAAGGGCAGCAATAACAGCGGACCGGAACCGGGCCGGCGTTGCGGGCTGATCGCCCCGACCGGAAACTGGCCGTCATCGGCCCCCAGCGCAATCAATTGTGGGGTAAAACCACCGCGCAAGCTACCGCGATACACTTCAGCCAGCGCAACCATCAGCGGGAAGCCTGGTTGCAAAATTTCCGTCTGATCGTACAAAGCGCCGGGCAGAATCAGCCCCAGGTGCTCGATGCCGTCGAGAATCCGGTTCAAATCCTTGGCCAGATGACCCGCCAGCGCCGAGGTCGCTGCGACGCTTAACGGTTCGGGAGGCGTCCCGGTGAAATCGACCTGTTGTGGGTCCAGTTCAACCGCCAGCAGACCGGCGTAATGTTTGAGTTCATTCAATGGGATCAGAGTCTTGGTCACGAAAGTTCTCTTGCGATGCAACGCCGGGTACCAGAGGTCCCGGTTGGAGAAAAACCGGCTTACCGGATTGTAGATGGTAATAGATGGGAACCACCCAGTTTTAAAAAAGACCATTATGAATGGAAAATGAATAGCGAACCGCCGACCGGAATTGGTTAGCCCATACAGGCTCATCGTCGCTGGGTGCGTGTTCGGCGTATGGCCGAAATCTTCCGCCAAATTTTTTTGCCATCCTTTTGCTTCAAATTGTGCCTTGCTCGTGATTTCCGCTTACAATTCGGATCGAGAGCTTACTAAATTTAAGGTTTTCGTGAATCACTGTCACCAAACGAGGTAATCCGATGTCCGCATCGACCCAGAATCCAGCCGAACAGTTGCAGCAAGCCGCCCTGGCGCTGGACGCCATCCAAAAGGCGCTTGATTACTCCCTGGCGGACGTGAAGGAACGCTCCCAGAAAGCCGATGGCAAAATTTCCGCCGCGTTGCTGGATCATCATCAACTGGTGAGCTATGACCTGTCATTATCCTGCGCGGAAGTGACCGGCGCGCGTTTCGCCCTGGACTACGCCAAACGGGCGCGCGAAGCCAGCGGCGCTCCAGCGGGCGAGTTGACTCTGGAAGAGCGCTGCGCCCTGCTGTTCAGCGCCGAAGCCCTTCATGCCGTCCGCAATCGACTGAGCGCCCGGACAGCCGACTTCGGGCTGAATGACGAGTGGTTGAAAGCCACAGTGGATCATACAACGGTGCGGCAATTTTGTCTGGCGCAGTTGACGGCGGAACGAGTGGCGGAGCTGGGTCAGCTCATGCGCGCTCAGGATGGCGTCACCGGCGCTTATTTGCTCGATGACCATCATGAAATGATGCGCGAAACCTTCCGCCGCGTCGCTGAGGAAGTGGTCATGCCTCTGGCCGAGGAGATTCATCGTCACGATTTGGACATTCCCGACGCCATTCTCGATCAGGTTAAGGAACTCGGTTGCTTCGGTATCTCCATTCCCGAACGCTTCGGCGGCATCCAGAGCGACGAGCAAGAAGATAACCTGGGCATGATCGTGGTGACCGAGGAACTGACCCGTGGTTCGCTGGGTGCAGCGGGCAGCCTGATTACCCGACCGGAAATTCTTTCCAAGGCGCTGCTCAAGGGCGGTACTGAGCAACAAAAATTGAAGTGGTTGCCGCAACTGGCGTCTGGCGAGGTACTGTGCGCGGTGGCGGTCACCGAACCGAATTATGGTTCCGATGTGGCGAATATGCGGCTGAAGGCGACCAAAACCGAGGGCGGTTGGTTGCTGAATGGCGCTAAGACTTGGTGTACCTTCGGTGGCAAGGCGGGCGTGTTGCTGATTCTGGCGCGCACTCATCCCGATCTATCCCTCGGCCATCGCGGTCTGTCCATGTTCCTGTTGGAAAAGCCGAGTACTCCCGGTCACGCCTTCGAGTTCAAGCAGGACGGCGGCGGGGTGTTGACCGGCAAGGCGATTTCGACCATCGGTTATCGCGGCATGCACTCCTTCGATCTGTTTTTCGATAACGTCTTTGTCCCTGAAGAGAACATGCTGGGCGGCCCGGCAGGCGAAGGCAAGGGTTTTTACTTCACGATGGCCGGATTTGCCGGCGGACGCATCCAGACCGCCGCCCGGGCCATCGGCATCATGCAGGCGGCCTACGAAAAGGCGCTCAGCTATTCGCAGGAGCGCATGGTGTTCGGCTATCCAATTGGCGACTACCAATTGACCCAAGTCAAGCTGGCGCGCATGGCGGCCTATCTGGCGGTCAGCCGGCAGTTCACTTACTCGGTGGGCCGGTTGATGGACAAAGGTGAAGGCGACATGGAAGCCAGCATGGTCAAGTTCTTCACCTGCAAGACTGCTGAATGGGTAACCCGCGAAGCCTTGCAAATTCATGGCGGCATGGGTTACGCCGAGGAAGTGCCGGTCAGCCGGTATTTCATTGATGCCCGCGTACTGTCGATCTTCGAGGGCGCTGAGGAGACGCTGGCGCTGAAGGTGATTACCCGTTCGCTGGTGGATAACGCTAAATCCAAGGCCGAAGTGGAGAAATAAGCCATGAGTTTTTCGATGCGATTAAGCGAACAGGCCGAGGTCGCCGGCGATGTAACGGTGAACCTGGAGTGGAAACGGCAACCGCAATACGGGCGCTATCTCGATGAGTTTGTGCCCGGCCAGGTGTTTGTTCATCCGCGCGGCTACACTTTCGAACGCGGGCCGATGCTCGATTTCGCCCGCGTATTCATGCAGTGCAACCCGTTGTATCTGAATCTGGAATACGCCAAGGCGCACGGCTTCCCCGATCTGCCGGCCAGCCCGCAAATGGTGTTCAACGTGGTGCTGTCGCTGGGCGTGCACAACGATTCGGAAAAAGCCATCGCCAATCTCGGCTATTACAACGTGCAGTTCCTGCGGCCCGTCTATCCGGGCGATACCCTGCGTGGTTACACCCAAGTGGTGGACCGCAAGGCGCGCGGCGAGGACAAGCCGGGCATCGTGCTGATTCGCACCCTGGGCGTGAACCAGCATCACCAGGTGGTGTTGCAGTACGAACGGAAGATCATGGTCGGCTATCGCGGCGACCGCCTGCCGACTACGCCCGCGCCGACCACGCCGGTCGAATTCCCGTGGGTCGAGCATCCCGTCGCGGAGCTGCCGATCAACGCCAGCGGTTATCCCACCCAGTTGACCGGCCCCAACACCTATTACGAGGACTTCTCCCTCGGTGATCTGATTGTCCACGCCAATGGCCGCACCATTACCGATGAGCACATGGCTTGGACTTATCTGGTGGGCAATACGCATCCCTTGCACTTCGACCGGGTGTACAGCACTGGCCTGTCGGGCAAGATGAGCGGCGAGCCGATTGTCTATGGCGGGCTGGTATTCGCCTGGTTGGAGGGTCTGGCCAGTCGCGATGTGAGCGAAAATGCATTGTGGGAACTCGGTTTCACCGAGGGCTACCACACGCAGCCGGCGGTTTCCGGAGACACAGTCGCGGCCATGTCGCGCGTCGTCGCAACCGAAACGCTGCCGAATAGCGACGCCGCTGGCATCGTGACTTTCCAGTTCATCGGCGTGAAGAACATCAGCGCCGCCGCCGCGCTGGAAACTTACGGCGCAGACCTGTTCGTCAAGGAGAACGATAAGCAGAAACTGAGTAAGGAGAAGATCAGTAGCAAGATCTTCGAGATCGAACGGCGGTTGTTGATTAAACGGCGTCCGGTGTGATGTGAGTAGAGTCCCTCCCTTGGAAGAGGGAGGGATATGGATGTCCGTATGGCGTTTGAATGGGATGCTAATAAAGCGGCAACGAATTTAGCAAAGCATAGTGTTTCGTTTGAGGAAGCTAAAACGGTTTTTGATGACCCGCTTTATGTTGATTTCTATGATCCCGATCATTCTGATGAAGAACATCGTTACGTCATGATTGGAACGTCGTTACAAGGCCGCTTATTATTGGTAGCTTATACAGAGCGTAGTGATGTTATTCGCTTAATTAGCGCCAGAGAGGCAACGCGAGCGGAGCGAAAAGTTTATGAGCAAGGTTGAATGCAATATGGAAGATGATCTTCGGCCAGAGTACGATCTCTACAGCCTGCGAGTCAGAAAAGTCGGACCAGGACGAAAGAGCTTTGGCGGATTAACTATTCATTTGGAGCCAGATGTTGCAGAAATCTTTCCGGACTCTGCATCGGTCAATGAAGCATTACGATTTCTTATTAGGATAACAGAAAGAGAAAAATCAGCACTGGCAACACATGAGCAACATGTTTGATAAGGAAAACAGAATCTCTGAGGTCGGAGCGGCGGTTGCTGATCAAACGGTAGCCGGTGTGAGGTGAGCAGACACTTATATCTGGTTACACGCTGATATCAAAAATACATGTGAAGTAGCTAAACATACAGGTGATTTAAGTAATAAATTTGATCTTTATCTTCGCCTTAATCAGTTTCATGAAAGAAGGGAACGAGGAACAAATGAGCCATTTATTGACTTGAGATTTGGACTTCGCATAACAGCTCAAGAACTTGAGCTTTTACGCTTAGCTAGGAAAATTTGTTCGCCGAGGCTATTTTAATGAATCTCAATATTGAATACGAACAGGAAGAAAACGGACGCTGGTTAGCGGAAGTCATTGGATTACCCGGTGTATTGGTTTATGGAGATACTCCAGATCAAGCGATGGTCAAAGCGGAAGCTTTGGCTTTGAGAGTATTGGCAGAAAATTGGAGCAGGAAGAAAGCCAACCCATGCCCATTAATATTTTTTCTGCGTTATCGTATGACCCGATGGTCATCAACAAAAGCAAGTCAGGTTCTTGCGGCGCTGACTGGCATCTGGCATCGGCTGGCAAATCAAGCGCCGGTCAGGTTCACATCGTACCCTCTCACGATCAGGATGGCCTGATTTCGTGTTTTCTTTTCATGATCGTGAGGAGACTGGTCCACATATGTTGACGCGAATCACAAAACATACTGGATTAAAGCCAGAAGATTTGTAATTTTAAGAACATATTGCAATGCCCTACAGCCACTTTTCCTTTGAACAAATCAAACTCCTTGGTATGAGGATAGAACATGATGCTGGTCTGTTTTCTGACGTAGAGAGCATGGCAGTTCCCGAACCATTCTACCGGGAAATGCAGGAAGACATTGTTCCACTGGCTTTATCGAACAATACTGAGAAGGCCCGATCAGAATTGATCATATCACCTGTACTACTGCAACTCAGAAAAATCGAGAATCGGAGGATCAGTTTGTTTTCCGGGATTGACTTTAATGTCGACGAAGAGAAAGGTCTGAAAGGCGCTTGTGACTTCATTATCAGTTTGTCTGCTGAACAATTATTCCTGGATGCGCCAATTATTGCGGTGGTCGAGGCTAAAAAAGAAAACATGGTGCAAGGTATTCCCCAGTGTGTTGCTGAAATGAAAGCGGCGCAGATTTTCAATGAAAAAAAGAAAAATGGAATTGGTACTGTTTTCGGTGTGGTGACAACAGGAGTCCAATGGCAATTTTTAAAATTAGTTGATGACCTGATTTATCTTGACCTTGATCAGTATTACATTAAGGAGTTGGGAAAAATCCTGGGGATTTTTCACTTCATGTGTCATAGTTATGCTCGATTCTGATCAAGTTGTGCAGCATTACGACTACCAAGTAACATTCTCGTATTCGACCAGGAGAAGGCAAAACTACAAATTGCAAAAGTCATTTATGAAGACGAGGGCAAAGGTAGAAAGCACCCGGTCTACCGGTTCTATGATGGCGATAACGATTACGTGTGCGAGGTGCGCTACGGCAGTGGAACCGCCAACGCATTGCAGCGAGGACTTTGGACACATACCAAGAACGGTCTCAAATATTTTGATAGCGTTACAAATGGCTGGATCAATTATGCTCATAATAAGGTTCTGGTGAGTTTTTTCTCCCATGCCCTTGTCGCTACATCAACGGGTCACGAGGCGGCAATGGAAGAGTTGAAGAAAGATGTAGAACAACAGAAAAAGCGGTCGACGCTAAGGTAAGTATGGAAACACTCGCGCTATTCGATGACATCGTTGTTAATACGCCGTCCACTAACGGCATCAAATATGCCGGTTCAAAGCAAAAGCTCTTGCCATATATACTCGCGTTAGTAAGGAAGGTAAGGCCACAAACAGTCATAGATGGTTTTTCGGGGACTACCCGCGTTTCTCAAGCACTCTCACAATCAGGATACACCGTAATTGCCAATGACTTATCAGTGTGGTCAGAAGTATTCGCTAAGTGCTACCTCCTCAACGAGTATCCCGAATCACATTACAGACCAATAATTGATCACCTGAATAATTTTCCACCCATGGATGGCTGGTTTACTGAATACTATGGTGGAGACCCGAATGATGGAACGTCTGTTGGAAGTGATGGGCTAAAGAAACCATGGCAAAAGCACAATACACGTCGCCTTGATGCTATTCGTAATGAGATTGACCATCTCGGAATTTCGAGTATTGAGAAGTCGGTCTTGCTAACGAGCTTGATTTACGCGCTCGACGAAGTCGACAGCACACTGGGTCATTTTGCTTCGTATCTTAACGAATGGTCTCCGCGTTCATACAAGCAAATGCGTCTTAAAGTACCTGCGTTGTTGCCCCGAAACGCGCCCCATCGAGTTTATAGAAAAGACATTTTTGATCTTCTGCCCACTGTAGAGGCCGATCTCGCCTATTTTGATCCACCCTACGGTTCAAATAATGAAAAGATGCCACCATCGCGTGTTAGGTATGCTGCTTATTATCATCTTTGGACGACAGTTTGTCTGAATGACAAGCCGGATATTTTTGGAAAAGCCAAACGTCGCTCTGATACATCCGATGTTACCGCAGCTTCAGTATTCGAGGAGTTTCGATGCAACAGCCATGGACGACTCATAGCTGTCGATGCCATACGAAGATCACTGGAAGAGGTTAACGCAAAATACGTTCTACTCTCCTATAGCTCCGGAGGCCGAGCAACAGCAGAGCAGCTTAATGAGGTAATTGCAGAAAATGGCAAGTTAATTGAAGTTGCGGAAATTGACTACCGGAGAAATGTGATGGCCGGTATGCGATGGACTAATGAATGGGTAAGAGATGCAGAACTGCCAAATCGTGAGTTTCTGTTTCTGGTTGAAAAGAACAAGTGTCATAGCCAAGCTAATTAAACTTAATGATAGCCAGTAAAATGTACCTATGTCCTACAGCGACTTTGATTTAAAAAAAGTTAAATCAGCGTTCAATCTTGATATTATTGAGCATGAGAGTTTATTCTCCAACGCTGAAGATATCGAGATTAGTGATTCCCTGTCTGAAATATTGAAACAAAACGTCCCCCTTGCCTTGGCGATTGGCACTGAAAAAGCCTGTTCTGAATTGATTATTATTAATATTCTGCTGGAACTTAAAAGGAAATTGAACATCAGTTTCTTCTCAGGAATCGATTTTAATGTTGATAAGGAAAAAGGATTGAACGGCTATTGTGACTTTATTCTCAGCAAGTCTTCTGAACAGTTATTCCTCGATGTGCCGGTTATTGCTGTGGTCGAAGCCAAAAACGAAAGAATTGTCGGTGGGTTGGGCCAATGCATTGCCGAAATGATCGCCGCCAGAATCTATAACCAGCAGGAAGGTCGGATTATGTCCTCTATTTATGGCGCTGTCACGACCGGACATGCCTGGAAGTTCCTGAAATTGCAGGAGCAGGTCGTTTATATCGATATTGAAGACTACTATATTAAGAATCCTCAGAAAATTATTGGAATATTGATGGATATGATTGAAACTTCAACAGCAGCAATAAGCGAGATCAAATAATGGCTTTCAGTGACTATAAGGGTATTTCGCAAGTTCAAGCTGAATTCCTGATCAAATACCAGGAAGAAAGCTTTATCGCCCCGCAAGAATACGATATTCCCAAAACATTTATTGAAGAATTTACATTTAATCAAAAGAATCTGGATGTCTTTTCATCGGAAGCATCCCGCTGTGAAATCATTATTTTTCCAATCTTGAGGGAAGTTTACAAAAAATATTATCAAAAGATTTCATTATGGGTGCAAAAGCCAATCACTTACAATGAAAAGCTTAATGGAACTCCTGACTATATGATTTCCAAAAGGTCCGAATTGGGAAAGACTTTTCTCGAATCACCATTACTCATCATCGCCGAAGCGAAGAAAAATGATTTCGAGCAAGGCTGGGGACAATGCCTGGCTGAACTGGTTACAGCAAAAAATATGAATTCGGACTCCAATCTACCGGTTTATGGCATCGTGACTGATGGAAAATTATGGGAATTCGGCAGGTTAATTGAAAGTGTCTTCACGAAGAACACAATTGGCTTTACCATAGACGAATTGGCCAAACTATTTGGTGCATTAGACTTCGTTTTCCAACATGCCATTAGCAACGAGTAGCACTCCTGTATTCCCTCAAACGCAAACCCCACACCACAATCCACTATAAGAGGCGCCCATGACCACTCCCACTAAACGCGACAAACCCTGGCTGATGCGGACCTACTCCGGCCACTCCTCCGCCAAGGCGTCCAATGAACTCTACCGCACCAATCTTAGTAAAGGACAGACCGGTTTATCGGTCGCCTTCGACCTGCCCACCCAGACCGGTTATGACGCTGATCATCCCCTGGCGCGGGGCGAAGTCGGCAAAGTGGGCGTACCCATCTGCAATATCGGCGATATGGAAGCGCTGTTCGATCAAATCCCGCTGGGGCAGATGAATACCTCGATGACGATTAACGCTACCGCTGCCTGGCTGTTGTCGTTGTACGTCGCGGTTGCTGAACGGCAGGGGGCCAAACCCGCGCAACTGCAAGGCACCACCCAGAACGACATCCTCAAGGAATACCTGTCGCGCGGCACCTATATCTTTCCGCCTCAACCTTCAGTTCGCCTGATCACCGACATCATCGCCTACACGGTCAAAAACATCCCCAAGTGGAACCCGATCAACATTTGCAGCTATCACTTGCAGGAAGCTGGGGCAACCCCGACCCAGGAACTGGCCTACGCACTGTCCACCGCTACTGCCATACTCGATGCGGTGCGCGACTCCGGGCAAATCGGCGCGGAAGGTTTTGAACAAGTCGTCGGGCGGATTTCCTTCTTCGTCAACGCCGGTATCCGCTTTATTGAGGAAACCTGCAAGATGCGGGCGTTCGGCGAGATGTGGGACCAACTGGCCCGGGAACGCTATGATGCACAAAGCGAGGACATGCGCCGCTTCCGCTATGGGGTACAGGTTAATTCACTCGGCCTGACTGAAGCGCAGCCGGAAAATAATGTGCAGCGCATCGTGCTGGAAATGCTCGGCGTCAGTCTGTCCAAGAAGGCCCGCGCTCGCGCCATTCAGCTCCCCGCCTGGAACGAGGCGCTTGGGCTGCCGCGTCCCTGGGATCAGCAATGGGCGCTGCGCATGCAGCAGGTGCTGGCCTTTGAAACCGACTTGCTGGAGTACGGCGACATTTTCGACGGTTCGCCGGTGATCGCCGCCAAGGTCAAGGTGCTGGTCGATGGCGCGACCGAGGAAATGGCCCGGGTGCAGGAACAAGGCGGCATGGTGCAAGCCATCGAATCCGGTTACGTCAAACGGCAACTGGTGACCAGCCACACCGAACGGATGCGGGCGATTGAACGCGGCGATCTGAAGATCATCGGTCTGAACTGCTACCAGGAAACCGAAGTTTCCCCGCTGACCGGCGGCGTTGATAGCGGCATTATGAAAGTCGATCCGCGCGCCGAACGGGAACAGATCGAACGGCTGAATGCCTTCCGCGCCCAGCGCAATAACACCGAGGTCAAAGCGGCGCTGGCCAATCTGGCCGAGACCGCGCGCGGTGGGGCGAACATCATGCCGGCGTCGATTCTATGTGCGCATGCCGGAGTGACCACCGGTGAATGGTCGCAAACCTTGCGTGACATCTTCGGCGAATACCGCGCCCCGACTGGCATCGACATTCCCGCCAACGATGACAGCCGTGGTGCGAAGGCTGTTGCGATTCGTACCGAAGTCGTCAAGACCGGCAATGAGCTGGGTCGCCCCTTGCGCCTGCTGATCGGCAAACCGGGCCTGGATGGCCACAGCAACGGCGCGGAACAGATTGCCGTCAAGGGCCGTGATGTTGGTTTTGAAATCGTCTATGAAGGCATCCGTCTGACCCCGGAACAGATCGCCAAGGCGGCGCTGGAAGAAGGCGTGCATCTGATCGGTTTATCAGTGCTGTCTGGCAGTCACGTCGAAATGGTTGAAGATGTGTTCAACCAGTTGAGCCAGGTCGGCTTGAAAAACCTGCCGGTGGTCATCGGCGGGATCATCCCGGAAAGCGACGCCAAGTTGCTTAAAGAACATGGCATTTCAGCCGTTTATACGCCCAAGGATATCGACATGAACGGGATCATGGTGGATATTCTCAACCTGATTCGTAAGAACCACGACTTGCAACCGGTTGCGGTGGCATGATCGGAACAGCGCTTCCCGATCCGGCGGAACTGGCGACCGCCGTCAGCGCCCGTGATCGGCTGGCGCTGGCCCGGGCGCTGAATCTGCTCGACGACCGGCGACCGGCGGCCCGGCAATGTGCAGCGGCGTTTCTGGACGCCTTGCCCGCTGGAAAACTGGCGACCGGCAGTCACCTGATCGGCATCACCGGCCCACCGGGCGCAGGCAAATCCTCGCTGACCGCCGCGCTGATTCAGGTCTGGCGACGGCGGGGATTAAAAGTCGCCATCCTGGCCGTGGACCCATCCAGTCCGATCAGTGGCGGCGCCTTGCTGGGTGACCGGTTGCGCATGCACGCCAGCGGTGCGGACAAAGAGGTGTTCATTCGCTCGCTGGCCTGTCGCGGCGAATTTGGCGGCCTGAGCGCCGAAGTCTGGCCGATGAGCCTGGCCATGCTGGCGGCGTTCGACATTGTGCTGGTGGAAACGGTGGGCGTTGGGCAGAAGGAAATCGATGTTTCCAAAATGACCGACACCACTTGCTTCGTTGCCCAACCGGCGTCCGGCGACAGCATCCAGTTCCTGAAGGCGGGGATTATGGAGATTCCCCACGTGATCGTCGTCAATAAGGAAGACATCGGCATGGCGGCGCGTAAAACCCTGTCCGAACTCAAAACGACGCTGGGCCGGCGCACCGACAGCGATGGTTGGCAAGCTCCGGCGTTGTCCGCCAGCGCGGCGTTGGGTAGTGGCATCGAAGCGCTGGCCGATGCGCTGGACAGTCACCGGACGTGGTTACTGGAACGGGGGCAATTCGCCGCCCGCCGCCAGCGCTGTCAGGCGGAATGGTTGGTCAAGCACTTGCGCGAGGAATTTGGACGTTACGGAATCCGTCGATTGGGCGGCGAAGACGCCTTGTTCGCGGAACTGATTCGCGCCCCGCGCCGTTCGCCCATTGCCGCCTATGAAGACTTGCGCGCCCGCGTTATCCCTGATTTCTAATCGCGAGTTCCTGATCCCTAAACAAACAACCCCAACAGAGAGGAATGCAGCAAAATGGCTAAAGAACTCTATAACCTCGGTGAAATGCCTCCCCTGGGCGTCGTCCCCCCAAAAATGCATGCCTGGCTGATCCGTGCGGAACGCTTCGGCAAGCCGACGGAAGCGTTTCAACAGGAAGTGGTCAATACCCCATCCATCGCTGATGATGAGGTGCTCGTCTATGTGATGGCCGCTGGCATCAATTACAACAACGTTTGGGCCGGGTTGGGTATTCCAGTCAACGTGATCGGCGCGCGCAACAAGGCGGGTGAACCGGAAGATTTCCATATCGGCGGCAGCGACGCCTCCGGTATCGTGTACAAAGTTGGCAAAGATGTCACCAACGTCAAAGTCGGTGATGAAGTCGTCATGCATTGCGGGCAGTGGAACCGTAATTGCCCCTGGGTCAAGGGCGGCGGCGATCCCATGTATTCGCCGAGTTTCCGCATTTGGGGTTATGAGACCAATTGGGGTAGCTTTGCCCAGTTCACCAAAGTGCAGGCGCATCAATGCATGCCCAAACCCAAGCACATGACTTGGGAAGGCTCTGCCGCGTATACACTGGTAGCTGCTACAGCCTGGCGGATGTTACATGGATGGGATACTCACGCTGTCAAAAAAGGGGATGTGGTTCTGGTCTGGGGCGGCGCTGGCGGACTCGGTTCGATGGCGATCCAGATTGTCAAGGCGGCGGGCGCGACGCCGATTGCTATGGTCTCCGGCGAAGACAAGTTCGACTACTGTACGAAATTGGGCGCGAAAGGCTGCATTAATCGCAACGAGTTCGACCACTGGGGCATGTTGCCGCACTGGAAAGATAACGTCGGCTACGCCAAGTGGATGAAGGGCGTGCGGGCGTTCGGCGCGAAAATCTGGGAAGTCCTGGGCGAGAAGCGCGCGCCGAACATCGTGTTCGAACACCCCGGCGAAACCACCATTCCGACCTCGATCTTTGTGTGCGACACCGGCGGTATGGTGGTGGTCTGCGCGGGCACCACTGGCTATAACGCCACCGTTGATCTGCGCTATCTATGGATGAGGCAAAAGCGCTTGCAAGGCTCGCATTTCGCCAACGCTGAACAATCCAACCAGATGAACGAACTGGCTCTGCGTGGTCTTCTCGATCCCTGCCTGTCGCGGGCATTTACCTATGAAGAGCTGCCAGTTGCCCATCAACTCATGCATGATAACAAGCATCCGCATGGCAACATGGCGGTGCTGATCGGCGCCACCGAATTTGGTCAGGGGGCCAGCGGCAAACCACCGGTCGCTACTATACATCCGACTCTGCCCCAGGGCGACGTGCATACCACCCCGCATCCTTATCCGATGTCCGAACCGCTGCCCAGTGTGGCCCAGGCTGAGGCCATCACCATTACTGACGATGGCACCAAGGTGAAAGACCTCATGCATCGCGGCATCATTTCCTGCACGCCGGACGACACGGTGGGCACGGTGGCCAAGATTATGGTCAACAAGGAAATTCATGCGGTGGTGGTCATGGACGCCAGCGGCAAGGCCATTGGTGTGGTGTCGCAAACTGACATGGTGCTGGCGCGGCAGGGCCGCACGGCGGACGAGGCCCGCACGCTATTGGCGAAGGATATCATGACCCCCGGTTGCGCGACGTGCGACGCCGACATGCTGTTGAGCGACGCGGTCAGCCTGATGACCGGGCGGCGCATGCATCGCCTGGTGGTCACTGAAAATGATCAGCCCACCGGCGTCATCTCCATGACCGATGTGGTGCGCAAAATCATCGGCGAGTAATCCACGCGCGATCAAACCATCCTAGCGCTTTGCGTCACCCCCTCCTTGCTCAAGGAGGGGGATATTCAAGACTGCCTTTTCTGCTTTGAATAGCAAAAAAGAGCCTATACACAAGGGTTAATCAGCCCTGAAACGATGGAGAACGTCTCACCATGAAGGCCATCGTCTGTCATGAACTCACTGGCGCTGCCGCGCTACGTTTCGAGGAAGTCTCCGTCCCGCAACCGGGTCCTGGCCAAGTCCGTTTACAAGTTCGGGCTTGTGGCGTCAATTTCGCTGATAGCCTGATTACCCGGGGCCAGTATCAGAAACAGCCGCAGCCGCCTTTTAGTCCCGGTTTTGAAGTATCCGGCGAAGTGCTGGAAGTCGGTATCGGCGTCGAAGGCATCGCAATTGGCGACCGGATGATCGCGATTACTCCCTATGGCGGTTATGCTGAACAAGTCGTGGTCAATATTGAGCGCTGTGTGCCGATGCCACAGAGGATGTCCTGGGAACATGGCGCGGCGTTTCCCGTCGTGTTTGGCACTTCGCATGTCGCCTTGTGGCATCGCGCGCGGTTGCAGGCTGGCGAGATTCTGGTCGTGCATGGCGCGTCCGGCGGCGTGGGTTTAACTGCTGTGGCTATTGGCAAGAAGTTAGGTGCAACGGTGATCGCAACCGCCAGCAGTCCGGAAAAACTCGCAGTCGCGCAAAAGCATGGCGCGGATCATCTGATCGATGTCTCCACCGAGGATGTGCGTTTGCGGATCAAGGAGTTGACAGACAGTCGCGGTGCGGACGTGGTCTATGATCCCGTGGGCGGTGAACTGTTCACTGCATCCCTGCGCAGTATCGCTTGCGAGGGGCGTATTCTGGTCATTGGTTTCGCCGGCGGAACCGTGCCGCAAATTCCCGCCAATCACCTGCTGGTCAAAAACGTGGACGTCATTGGCGTCAATTGGCCGGCCTATGCGGAACTGCATCCACAGGTTATGACCGAGAGCTTCCGCACGTTGCTGCAATGGTATGTAGACGGCGCTATTCAGCCGCACATATCAGCGACCTATCCCCTGGAACAGGGTGTTGAGGCGCTGAATCAGGTTATTACCCGCAAGTCAACCGGGAAGGTAGTGATTACAGTGGGGAATGGCGAATAGTGAGTGACAAGTGGCCCAATTGACGATTCAGCATCTGGGACGATTGACCCGAATTATCGCGCACGGCGGCGATGCGCAATTCAAAAAATTGCGCAATGCTCTACTATTGAAAAATTTTGTGGTTGCCGCCGAACATGAAAATCGTCTTGAATTGCGTCGGCGAGCGTATCTGTTGCAGGATGACTGGCCGATACAGGTCAGTATCCGCCGTAATGGCTCTGAGTTTGAAATTGACTACTACCTGTCCATTCCCTGGGGCTGGATTGCAGGACTGACATTTCTCACTTGGGTCGCATTGCCCTTTGCGGGTTTCCAGAACGCTGGTCTGGCGTTCGTATTGGCGTTGCTGGTTGCAGCACTGGCCATCTATAAGCAGAAATTCGATTGCCGACCTGATGCCGGCTTTTGGCAACAACGTCCCCGGCAACACTGGGGCGAAATGATGGAGCGATTGGTTCGCGAGGCTTTCGATCGTTCGTAATAAAATAAAGTTATAAATTTATCGTTAAAAAATACTTTATTTGCATATCTTGGCAATGTAAGTTGTATTCAATCGGTTTGCCGATTTTCTCCACCCTATTTCGAGGGGAGAGATATAGAGTGCGCTAGCGGATTTTCAGGCGGAGACCAAAGACAATGTATCAGTATGATTATTATGATCAAATCCTGGTTGACGAGCGCGTAGCCCAATACCGTGGCCAAGTGCAGCGCTACCTGGCTGGCGAATTGAGCGACGATGAATTCCGCCCGTTGCGCCTGATGAATGGCCTCTATCTGCAACGCCATGCACCGATGCTGCGAGTCGCCATTCCCTACGGCCTGCTGTCTTCCCGGCAAATGCGGACGCTCGCTTACATCGCCCGCCGCTACGATAAAGGTTTCGGCCATTTCACCACGCGCCAGAATATCCAGTATAACTGGCCAAAGCTTGAGGAAACTCCAGACATTCTCGCCGAGCTGGCCCAAGTGCAGATGCACGCCATCCAGACCAGCGGCAACTGCATTCGCAATGTCACCGCCGATCACTTAGCCGGCGTTGCGCCGGATGAAATCGAAGATCCACGTATTTACTGCGAAATCATCCGCCAGTGGTCCACCTTTCACCCGGAATTCTCCTACCTGCCGCGCAAGTTCAAGATCGCTGTAACCGGGGCCGCCCGTGACCGCGCCGCCGCGCAGGTTCACGATATCGGTCTGAACCTGGCGCGCGACACAGAAGGACAGATCGGCTTCCGGGTACTGGTCGGGGGCGGTCTGGGACGGACGCCGCTGATCGGTCAGGTCATCCGTGAATTCCTGCCCCAACGCGACCTGCTGACCTACCTGGAAGCGATCCTGCGGGTCTATAATCTGCATGGCCGCCGCGACAACATTTACAAGGCGCGCATCAAAATCCTGGTCAAGGCGCTGGGCGCAGAAAAGTTTCGCGAACAGGTCGAAGCCGAGTGGGAACATATCAGAAACTCCGGACTCGCGTTGGACCCAACTGAAGTGGAGCGGGTGCGCCGCTACTTCACTTCGCCCGCCTATGAGACTACCGCCGCTGATGACGCAAGTTTCGATCAATGGCTCAAGGCTGACTCAGCGTTTTCTACCTGGGTCAAGCACAATATCGCTCCCCACAAGATCGCCGGTTATCGCAATGTCTTTCTGGCGCTGAAGGAACCAGGTGCGCCACCGGGCGATATCAGCGCCGATCAAATGGACGCGGTGGCCGATCTCGCCGACCGCTACAGTTTCGGCATGATTCGCTCCACCCATCACCAGAATCTGCTGCTGACCGACGTGCGCCAAGCGGACCTTTACCCCCTGTGGCAGGCGCTCAAGAGTTGGAAGCTCGCATCCCCAGTCATTGGCACTCTCGCCGACATGATATGTTGCCCCGGCCTGGATTTTTGCAGCCTGGCCAACGCTAGTTCGATTTCCATCGCGCGCCAGATCAACGAAAAGTTCGATCAACTCGATTATCTTTACGACCTCGGCGATCTTCGTCTGAATATGTCGGGCTGCATGAACGCCTGTGGTCATCACCATGTCGGCCATATCGGCATTCTGGGCGTCGACAAGAAAGGCGAGGAGTGGTACCAAATTTCGCTGGGCGGTTCATCGGAAAACGATGTGTCGCTGGGCGACATCCTCGGTCCCTCGGTGCCTAAAACGGAAGTTGCCAACACCCTGGAGCGCATTCTGCAGGTTTACGTGGAGCGGCGTGAAGACGGTGAGCGGTTTCTCGATACGTTCCGGCGCATCGGCTTGGAGCCATTCCGGGTGCGAGCCTATGCGCCGGGCAGCAAGGAAGCCAAACAGGAGGAGCAGCGTCATGCCGTCGGTTATTAAGCAGCAGCGCATCGTTGAGGATACCTGGCGGCATGTCGCCGACGATGCCGAATTACCCGCCGGTCCAGTCATCGTCTCTCTGGCCCGCTGGCAACGCGAGCAGGCTATCCTGCGGGAACGGGGTGAACCGGTCGGCGTGCGGTTGCCAAATACGATGGATGTTGCCGAACTGGCTAGCGATCTTCCGGATCTGGCGCTGGTAGCACTGGAATTTCCCAAATTCGCCGATGGCCGCGCCTATTCGCAAGCGCGATTACTTCGGGAACGGCATGGCTATCAGGGGGAAATCCGGGCGACTGGCGATGTGCTGCGCGACCAGTTATTTTTCATGGCCCGCAGTGGGTTTGACGCCTTCGAGCTGCGGGCGGACCGCAACCTGGAAGATGCGCTGGAAGCGTTCCAGGAGTTCAGTGAGCGCTACCAACCGGCTGCTGACGAGTCGTTGCCCCTGTATCGGCGGGGACGGTAAAGCCTGGATAGAGGCAAGCCCTGGATTTCGCTGCGTTTCATCCAGGCTACAAGACATCATTATTAGACTACTGTAAGTACCAATCCGCTGGAATCGGATCTTCCGGCATCTCCGAATCCGGGGAATTGCCGGACGATTGGGTCGGATCACCACCAATACTTACGACTACCGTTGTTACATTATCACTGGCGTCTCGCATTAACGCCAGATGAATGAATGCCTTAACCGCTTCCTGGCAATTATTGTTACTGTGCACCAGCAAACGGGCGATTTCCTCGTCGTTGACCGTCTTGTTCAAGCCATCGCTGCACAACAGGAAGATATCGCCGACCTGTAATTCATGGGTTACTTCATCGATCTGCAAATCATCGGATGAACCGACCGCGCGGGTGATCACATTGGCCAGGGGATGACGGTGGGCCTCTTCGGGAGACAGCAGGCCCTGATCAACCAGTTCCTGTACATGGCTATGGTCACGGGTCAATTGCTCAAGCTGACTGTCGCGCAATCGGTAAATACGGCTGTCACCCACCCACAGGCAGGCGCATTGATCCTCATGAGCCAGCAACACGACAACGGTGCTGCCGATCGTGCGGTGCTGATAGCGCTGGGCCGATTCCTCGCGCAAGCGCCGATTCACTTCATACAATGCCTCTCGCACCGAATGTAGAAAATCCGGCCAACTCGGTGGAGCCGGCGTTTGTTGCAAGGCTTCGACAATCATCTGGCTGGCGATATCGCCCGCCTCATGTCCTCCCATCCCATCGGCGACCGCCCACAGACCCAGTTCCGGCATAGCCAAGCAAGCATCTTCGTTGATCGCCCGCACCATGCCCACATGGCTGCGGCCCGCGGATGACCAGTGAAAAAGCGATTCGTTCATGATGACGCCTCCTCGGCGGCGGATGGCTCGTCCAGACCGGCGATGTCGGCGAGCGGTTTTTCATTCCAACCCCGTTGCCGCCAATCCCCGGCCAGCAACGCGGCAAATCCTTCAATCGGCGGTAATCCTTCACAAATTAGCAGGCAGCGGGCGATGCGGTCCGAACCTTCGGTCCACCACAAACTGGGGCGGGCAAACGCTCGCTGGAGCAGATGGCTGGCCAGCGCTGGCGTCGCATTCAGCCAGTTCTGTGATTCCGATAGTGAACAATGCCAAACCTTGCCAGTCACCGTAGCGTCTCCGGTCTGCGCAATGACCGGCAGCGCGCCCAGCTCGGCTACACGCCGGCTGAATCCTTCCAAATCCAGCGTATCCTGTTCAAGTCCATCCAACGCAATCCGTTCGGCTCCCTGGAACCAGGCGGTCCCGGCGCTCGGCACAGTCAATAATGGCCAGTCCGGCGTCAACGGCGCTGCAATCGTCAGCGGGTAGTGGCGATTCACCCGATCTACGCTCGGCATAAGCACGCCAGCATAGCTCCCTGGCCCACACACGCCGCCGCTCAAGGCGAACCGCCAGATGGGACTCGTGCAATAGCAGTCGAGCCAAGTTTCGGCCAACTGGTTGCGGCTATAGGCCATGGCACCCTGTAACCAGCCATCCCAGGGTTCAAGAAAGTTTCGCGGTAAATAGCGACCGATGAAGTCGCCCCGCCCAGGCAACTTGCCGAAAAAGCCCGCTGATAATGAGCCGGTTCCAGGCGTCAAAGCTGGTCGGGACACCGAAAACCCTCCAGTTCCCGCAAGCGAAAGGGATTCGCGTCGCCGCCGGGAATGCGTAATTCGTAAATCGCTTGCCGACCGCCTAACTGAAAGGCAACTCGGAACTGCCCGGTTCCGGTTGGCTGCACCTGCGCCTGGTCGAGGATCTTGAACCAGCCCCACGGACCGGTTTCCGTCAATTTCGATGGACCACCCCCCGGTAAAAATTCGATCTGAGCCTGACTGGATATGCCGGTCCAGCGCAAATCAGTCCCTTGCGCCGGCTGACCGGTGCGATAGGTGAGCGTTTGTCCTTCCAGGCCAATGACGACCTGACTGATATCGCGACTGGTCTCTACAGGAATCAGTTGAAAACGCACCGAAGGGGTTGAACTGTTTCCAGAGAACAGGGTGGCGCGCACGGCGGCGGCGCGTTGGAAAGCTTGCAGCGCTTCCGGGCTAATGCTTTGCTCCGGCCCGGTCGGGCCGCGCCAGGTCCAATTCCCCTGTGATGTGTCCACATAAGGCTTGAGCGATCGCTGGAAGAAAGTATCCATCAAACCGTTCGGGCCGAAAAAGCGACTGAACGCTGCCATTGCCGCATCAGGCGGTCCCTGGATCACCCGACTCGGGGCTGCGCCGACATCCGGGTTGACCCATTGAATCGTGTTGGTCGGCACCGCGCCGGTCGCGCCAGGCGCGCCGCCGCTCCATTGAATGGAACTGCGCGCTAATGGATAACGGCCTTTCAGGTTGTCCTGAAAAAAGGCGGCAACCTTGGCCACCTGCCATTGCGCGTTCAAGCGATCGCGCACGCTGCGCACCACGTCGGCGCTATCCTGCACCAGCTGGTTGAGTAACGTATTGAAAGGCGGCGGCTTGCGAGCGGCGTCCACTTGCGCCTGGTTGGCGACTGTTGAAAACTGATCCTTGAGATTTTGCGGAACGTTGCCATCAGGACTGGATTCCCGGGCGCGCGCGATCGCATTCATTTGGCTGTAGAGGTTCTCCAGCGCAGATAATGTCTTGTCCAGCGGAGGGATCGCGCCATCCGCGCCTTTGATTTCATTGGCGTACTGGGTGTTGAAGGCGATCAGGCGGGAATCGATCGCACAGGGTTGCAGGGTCGCCGCCCCGGCGTTTTTTGTCCCCTCGTCCAGGATGCCAGCGATACGCTGAGTCAACGACGTATCCTTGGATTGATCAGCGTCAGCGGGGGCAGCCGGGGGCTGAGCCAGGGCGGTTTCACGAACGACGGTTTCTATCAGGGTCCGTAATGGCGAGGCTGGCGCAGATAACACCTGCAAGATCTCCAGCGCCGTATTCAGGTCGTTGAACGGTTTGATTTGCACATCCGCGAGCAAACCTTGCCACTGTTGATAAAAATCGCCGAGATAAAGCCGGCAGATCTCGTCCACCAAGCGTTGCTGGTCAGCCGGATCGGTCGAGATTTGCAATGCTGAACCGAGAATCCAGCTTTCTCCGGACAGTTGCCCGACCAGCTTCGGACTGTCCTTGAGAAAAAAATCGTAGTAGCCCCGATAGGTGTACAGACCTGGCACTCCGCTATTCATGGGTTTTTCACTTTTTCGGTTGAAAACCCGGGGCGCATCGGGGCCGGCGGCGACGGTCAGACCGACTTCCGGCGGAACTTCCGGTCCGCGATAACTTTGCAGGCGCTGGTAGACGCGCTGCGACAAGGGAACCTGATTGAGCAGATTCCGGGTGTTCTGGATCAGTACGCTGTCCAGGGCGATCGGCGATTCCAGCGGCGCCTGCGCCAACAGAGCATCCAGATGCGCGGTTAATTGTTCGCGTTGTTCACGGGTAAAATTGCGCGGCAGGTTCGTTTGCCAATCCTGCTCCATCCAGTCCTTGACCGTTTTCGCATCGAAGCGCTCCGGATCGTCCATCATCAGGTAAACGGCCAGCGTATTGTAAAGATAGCCTGGATTATTCGTATTCTGACGCAGGCGATTTTCCATGAGCAACACAATGCGCGGTAGGAAGGCGCGGATCAATAACCGCTCGTAAATGAGGATCGCTTCGCCACCCAGCTTGTTGCCTTGGTAGAGGCCAAAGCCCATAAGCCAGGGCGTGCCGGCGTCGCGGTCGTCATACCCCCCAGGAATGGCGCGCGCCGCATTGAGCAGGGGCAGGGTGGCGGCGGGATCGCTTTGATCCGGGGACAGCGCCGCAATCTCCTTCTCCACAACCAGCCGCTGCTTTTCCACCGCCTGAATATACATCTCGTTGCGGGCATAACTGGTCAGCCAGAGCGCGGCGGCAATTACAGTGATCAGCAGGGCGGCGGCATACGCGCCGCGTTGAATCCACGCCCGCCAGCGCTCGACTTTCAAATTGGCGCCAGCGATTTCCGCCTCCGGGAAGATCACATCGCGCAGCAATCGGGTGATGAAATAACTGCGGCCCTTGCCGGAAAAGGTGCTCAGCGTTTGCCGGTTCAATCCAAAAGTGCTGGCCAGCGAACTCATCAGGCGGTCGATGGGCGTCCCTTCCTGGGTGCCGCTGGTAAAATACACACCGCGCAGCAGCACCCGTTCCTCATAACGGTTGGGGCGAAACACTTCCTTGAGGAAGCGGTCAGCCACCTGCCGCAACGAGCCGAACTGCTGCGGGAAGGTGTAAATCAGGTCGCGGCGTTGCGGGTCGCGTTCGTACTGCAGGCGCTCAACCAGCCGCTCGTTCAGGCGTTTTTCTAGCAACTCGAATTCGGCGCTGAAATGTTCAACCACGCCTTCCGGATCGGTCGGGTCATCCATGGGCAGGGTCATGCCCCAGACCTGGGCGCGCTCTTCCTGGCCCAGATCGTTGAAGAACTCGATGAAGCCGGCGATCAAGTCGGTCTTGGTGAATAGCACATAAATTGGGAAACGGATGCCGAAATGTTCGTGCAATTCCTGGATACGCTGCTTGATCGCCAGCGCCTGAGCCGCGCGCTCTTCCTCGCTTTGCTGAATGAGGTCGGACAGACTGATGGCGATGAACGCGCCATTAATAGGGCGTCGACGGCGGTGTTTCTTGAGCAGATCGAGAAAGCCGCGCCAGGCGGCGCGATCGACTTCCTCATGACTGTCCTGGGTGGTGTAGCGTCCGGCGGTATCTAGCATTACCGCTTCGTCGGTGAACCACCAGTCGCAGTTGCGGGTGCCGCCCACGCCGCGCACTTTGCCTGCCCCCAGCGGAAAACGGAGTCCAGAGTTGATCAGCGCAGTGGTCTTACCGGAACCCGGCGGGCCAATGATAATGTACCAGGGGAGTTGGTATAGATACTGGCCGCGCCCACTCTTGTTGCTCAGTCGAGCCTTCTTGAGGGTGGTCAACGCCTCATCCAGCCCTTCTTTAAGGGTGGAAATTTCTTCCGCCGAGGCAGCGTCTTCTTCTTTCTTGCGCTGCTGTGCGCGGATTTGCTCCTCGCGCGCTGCCGCCTGCGCGCCGCCGCTGGTCCCACCGGCCAAAGCGCCGGCCTGCCCGCCCGCCTGTCCAGCCAGATCGGCCAACATATTGCGGTTGGTGCGCAGGGTATTGATGTAATAAATCAATTGCGTCAGACCGTAGGCGCCGCCAACGGTCATGATGGTGAACACCCGGCCCAGATCCGACGATAGGGGAGTCTGGCCGGCGACGGCGATCAGTGGCCCGATGTACCAGATCAACGCGGCGATCGCCAGGAAGCCGGTAATGCCGATGAACCATTTGCTTTTGAAAAAATTCAGAAATTTTCTCATGACCTCCCCCTAATTGATCCGCGCCAGCAGGATGATATCGACCCGGCGATTCTGTGCCCGGCCCTGGGGAGTGTTGTTAGGTGCGACCGGTTCGGTGTCAGCGCGGCCTTCGCTGATAAAGCGGCCCGGATTGGCGCTGACCGCCGCCAGCAACTTGACCACGCTATCCGCGCGCGCTTTGGATAGATACCAGTTGGATGGAAACTGTAGGGTATGGATCGGTAGGTTGTCGGTATGACCAGTGACCAGTACCTTGCCTGTTACGGTATTCAGTTCTTTGCCGATCTGCGTCAACAGTGGCAGGTAGGCTGATTTGATATTAGCGCTGGCCGAGTCGAATAATCCGTCGCCCTGAATACGAATCGTGGTTCGATCCGCTGCTTCAATAACCGCGACCTGACCCTGGTTGATTTGTGGCGCGAGAAAGGTGCGCAGATCCTGGGATACCCGGTTGAGTTCAGACTTCACTTGCGGTTTGACCGGGGACGGCGCCGCCGGAGCGCCGTTACGCTGGACCATGGCGACGGTTTCATCGCGGATATCCGCTAACTGATTAAACACGGGGTCAGAATTCGTGTTGAGCAGCCAACTAAAAATCGCATAGGCCGCCAATAACAGAGCCGCCGCTACTGCCGCCACCACCCAGAGCGGCACGTAGCGGATGAGCGGATTTTGTTCTTCGACCGTGCCGCGCCAGTGCGGGGATAAATCGCGTTCGAATTCGCCGCGGGCAGTGCGAATGGCGTTGTAGGTCCGTTCGCGCTGCTCGTCCAATCGGCTGCGGCCATTGTCAAGCAATCGGTAGCGACCCTGGAAACCAAACGCCAGACATAGATACATGAGCTCCAGCAGATCCAGGTTTTTGCGGGGATCCTGGATAATGGCGTCCAGTAACTCGAAGAATTTCTCGCCACCCCAGGTTTCATTATGGAACGTCACCAGCAGGCTATTTTCACTCCATTCGCTGGCGCGGCCCCAGGGGGTGTTCAAGACCACCTCATCCAGCGTCGTACACAGGACATAGCGCGCGCGGAACACGGTCTTTTCGTGAATCCCGGCATTGCGGGCGTTGGCCGCGAACACCTTGATCTCTTCAATCATCTGCTGTCGCAATTGTTCGGGATTCGGATGCGAAGAGGTGTTCTTGAGCCGCATGATCAGACCGAGCAGCGGCTCAGCGGCGGCTTCTAGCAGATTAAGTCCAACACCCTTGGAGACCGGCGCCGGCTCAGGGACTGGCGCCTGGAGGGGGGGCGATGGCGAGGCAGCCGCGTCCGGGCGGCGCCCCCCCGGTACGGGCCGGACAATAGTTCGCTCGCTTTCGTCGCCGCCAGTAGCAAATGGATCGTCGATAGTCACGGTTCGTTACTCGATCACTCTTTGATGGCCCAGAACACCATTTCCAGTCCTGGAAACTCGCCGCCTACATGAAAGGCAAAACCGCCCGAGTTGAGCAGTTGTTTCCAGAATTCGCTGCTGCGATCCAGGCGGAAGTAAATAAAATCAGCCCGGTAGGGAATTTCCCGCGGCGCCACCGGCAGGGCGCTGACGCTGATGCCGGGCAAATGATGATTGACGAACTGAGCGATGCGCTCGACCGGACCAATCTTGACCTGGGTCGGGAACCGGTTGCGCAACAGGTCCGTGGCCATGTCGGCGCGCACTGCCAAAATAAAGGTTGCCTTGGTCAATAACGGGCGTTCGCGATCGGTAATAATCGCCACCCGGATGCCGTATTGACGCTCCTCGATGGGGATGCGGATCGCTGCTTCGGCCTCCTCCAGACTGAGCGAACGACGCAATTCGCTCATCAGCGCGCCGAAGGTTTTGTGCAGATCATCGTGATCGTAGGGCGGAAAACTTGGAGAACGCCGCTTGACCTTGTCGGTAAAGGTCGCCATTTCGCCGGCGACCTGCAGGGCGATCTGGTAGAAGGTTTCCGGATGCAGGCCCGGCATGATCGCCAGGTGAGCAAACAGCGGCTCGAAGCGATTGACGGCCTGGAGGCGCAGGAACTGGGCGATATCCAGACCGCCGCGCGAGGTGCCCACGCCGACCACACGCTCCGACAGCGCGTCGCCGCGTTGGTGCAACAAACCCAGCACCTCGGTGACAAACCCCTTTAGCGCAGGTGCGCCGCGGCAATCCAGGCAGGGCGGTAAATAGTCGGCGTCCAGCACCACGGTCTGGTCAGGACGTTTTTCCTGCACCTGGGCGATACCGATGCATGTGTAATCACTGGCGTCTCGTGTATCGAGGAACAAGCGCAGCCGGCGCTCGCCGATTTCGAGATGCGTGCTGTTATTGGCGGTATCCACATTGTTATCACGCACTTCGCAAGCCGTGGCCCGATAGCGCGCCGCCGTATCCTGATAGTCGCCGCGCTCCACATCGGCCATGCCGGTGCGACGCAAGGGCAACGCCAGCATGACTCGAACGTCGCGCGCCTCGGCGTCGATATCCAGAGGCGCTGGTGGCGGATCATGGTCGGGGATGCTGAAGGGCGTGCCATCGGGCAACAATCCGCGGGCAGTGGTAATCCCCACCTTGCCTAGCACCAGCGCTTCCCGGTCGAGCGCCAGATCCGCCACGCCCCAGGCATAGGGGTGCAGCGGACCACAGGATTGTCGAACCAGCGCTTCAAGATACCGATCCTGCTGCTGAAAATGCTGGGGACGCAGGAACATCCCTTCGGACCATACGACTTTGCTGTACCAACTCATGGTCGCGTTGCTCGTTTCATGGCTTCATTGGCTCCCCTGACTCCCTGTCTCTCCATAAGCGGAAAAGGGAAAATTGAGGATAAATTTATTAATCCTAGCATCCCGAGCACGGAACGGTAGTCGGCGCAGGACAGACAATTGAACTATTGTAAGCGAATTCATCCCGAGCGCAGTCGTTCCGCGTAAGCACGGGCGAATTCATCGCCAAACAGTTCGTTGAAATCATCCTCGGCCTCCCGGGCGATGGCCTGGTACTCCGCGTTGAACAAATCCCAGTATTTAGCCTTGCGATTCGCCGGCCAGATATTATCAAGCACGCTCTGTTCAAGGCGCGCTTCCAGATTGTCAGGATCAAACCGCTCCAGAAGACGGGCCAGTGCAGCCTGAATGCCCGCCACGACCGCCAGCTGGTGAGCCTTGATATCGTTAAAACCCTCTTGCACTGCTTGCACCGGCGACATATAAACGCCCTTTTGGCTGATTAACAACAGCACCATGACTTCCTCAACCCGCAGCGGCGGCTGCCCAGGCGGAGTCTTGAGCGGGTTGTTCTCCAGGGGGCCAATCGCGGTGCGGTCCAACCGGAATTCGCCCTTGAGATCGCCGCGAGCGAGCAAAATATCCATAAGGCCGCGAACGGTTTCACGAAACATGGCGCCTAAGTTGGCCATGATTTCGGGCAACTGATCCTCGTTCAGGCGCATCTGAGGCAAACCGGCGCCGTCCAGAAAGGCGCGCAACAAGGTTAGCGCATCCAGTCCGGGCGGTTCGACCGCTGGGGCTGCGGGCGCTGGCGACGGCGGCGTTGAAACAGGAGATGGCTTCCACCAGTCATCAGGAATTGGAATGACCAGCGCCTCGGGTTCGGCCGGGGTGGCAGGTTCAGGGGGAGAAGGCTTCTCAGGTATTTCCTGCTCGGGCGACAAAAGTGGGGTAGCCGGTTCCTCATCCGGCGGCGCTGAAGCCTCTTCCAGAGGCGGCGGTTCCGGCCCCAGCAGATCCGGCGGCTCATAAGCGGCGCCTTCCGGTCCACCGATGTCGGCGGGCGGTTCAGTGGCTACGCCACCCGGGGGAGAGAGCAACTCAGGGGTGGGATGCTCTAGTCCCAGACTGTCCCGGCTCTCCGCCAGCAGATCGTTGAACGGGGGCTTGACGATATCGAGGGAGGCGTCAAGAGGCGATGGCGTCTTCTTGTCGGGGATGTTGATGTCGACCGGGGCCAGGCCCGGACTGAGCACAATATCGGTGACCGGACCCTCCGCTTCAGCCGCTTCTTCCTCTTCCTCTTCCATCGAGGCAATCGTGGCCTCGATTTCATATTCCCCCAGGACAAAGCGGTCGCCATTCCTGAGCGGCACCGTGTGTTCGCGCGGGATACGCTGTTCAGAGTCGTTGAGAAAAGTGCCGTTGGTGCTCTTATCGGTCAGAACATAGCCGCCATCTTTGTAATGAACGACACAGTGTTCGCTGGAGAGGATGCGCTCCGGGTCTTGCAAAACCCAGTCATTTTTCGATGCGCGGCCAATGCTGATCGAACCGCGATCCAGAATTTTGGTCGTTTCCTGGCCTGGCGAGAGTCGTTGATAACTGATAATCATCAATTTCAGGGGCATAATGCGATGTCCGTTAGCGGGGGTGCCGCTGCAACCGCCCGACTGAGTATCGTCGGGTTGCTCGATTATATCGCTAATAGACAGTCTATACTGCTTGAGCATAGGCATAACAAGCCAGCCGGGCTATTTTTCACAGCAGCGAAGCGGATGAGGCGCGCCCCTATGAGCATTATTGACGTTGAAAGCCTGTTGAGCGAGATTACGGCCGACGCGCCATGCGGCGAAGATCTCGAGTACGACCCCCAGTTCGCAGAGATGGAAAAAGAGGCGCAGGGAACGGCGGAGCGCCAATATGGCGACACGATCATCCCTGGTGAACCGCCCAACTGGCGCGGCGTTGGCAAAACGGCCCTGGATCTCCTCGAGCGCACCCGCGATTTACGGGTTGTGGCCTACTTGACCCGGGCGGTGCTGAACACCGACGGTCTGGCAGGATTCACCGACGGCCTGGCATTGATTGAAGGTTTGATTGAGCAGCACTGGGACAACGTCTACCCGCAGTTGGACCCTGATGACGACAATGATCCCACCCTGCGCATCAATACGATTGTGGGGCTGTGCGATCCGGAAACCACCCTGCATGATCTGCGCACTACGCCCCTGGTCAGTTCGCGTAGCCTGGGACGCTTCAGCCTACGCGATGTGCAGATCGCCGCTGGCATACTGACTCCGATTGCGACCGATGAGGAGCACACGCCGCCTAACCAGACGATGATCGACGGAGCATTCCAGGATGCTGATCTGGAGGAGCTGCAAGCCACGGCGGACGCCGTCGCCAAAGCCATTGAGCACGCCGATGGCATTGAAACTCGGTTGACTGATCAGGTTGGCGTCACGGCAGCCCCGGACATGAGCGCCCTGTCGGGAGCGTTGAAAGAAATCCGCCACGTTCTGGCTGAGCAACTTGAACGGCGCGGCGCAGGTATAGGAGGCGAGGATGAAGCGAGCGAGATCATGGAGGGAACAACAACCGGCGCCCCCGGTACCGGCCAACGCATGATCGTGGGCGAAATCGCCAGCCGCGAGGACGTCATTCGCACACTCGACAAAATCTGCGACTATTATAAACGCTATGAACCGTCCAGTCCGGTGCCTTTCATGCTCAAACGCGCCAAGAAACTGGTGACCATGGATTTCGTGGAGCTTCTGCGGGATCTCGCGCCCAACGCTACCGAGCAAACCGACCTGATTTTCGGTTTGCAACCAGAGGAAGCGGAATAATCAAGCTATAATGGTTGACTAGTAAGCTAGGTTTATTTCAAATAGCCAACAGTAATTGAAGCTTAGAGAGGTGATGCTCCAATGGCGATGAGTAGCCAGAAGTTTATTGCTCGCAACCGTGCGCCGCGCGTCCAGATCGAATACGATGTTGAAGTGTATGGTGCTGAAAAGAAAGTCCAGTTGCCCTTCGTGATGGGGGTGATGGCCGATCTGTCCGGTAAGCCGACCGATCCCCTGGCGCCAGTGGCCGATCGCAAGTTTCTCGAAATCGACATCGACAATTTCGACAATCGGTTGAAAGCGATGAAACCGCGCGTCGCTTTTCGGGTGCCTAACACCCTGACCGGCGAGGGTGAATTGAGCGTGGATTTGTCCTTCGAAAGCATGGAGGATTTTTCCCCGGCTGCGGTCGCGCAGAAGGTGGATTCGTTGAACCGGCTGTTGCAGGCCCGTCAGCAGCTGTCCAATCTGATGAGCTACATGGATGGCAAGACCGGCGCCGAGGAGCTCATCGCCAAGGCGCTGAACGATCCCAGTCTCCTGCAGTCCCTGGTCGCGGAAGCGAAGCCCCAGGACGCCGCTGCGCCCGCCGCCGAGGAGTAATAAATCATGGCCGAAACCAGTCAAGACACCCAGGTTCAAGCCGAAGTTGAAACGCTCGAGGCCAGCGATTTTTCCTCCTTGCTACAGCGCGAATTCAAACCCAAGTCCGATCAGGCCAAGGAAGCGGTTGAATCCGCGGTCCGCACCCTGGCGGAACAGGCCCTGCAATACACCACCCTGGTCTCCAAAGATGTTGTCAAGTCGATCGAATCGATGATCGCGGCGATTGACAAAAAACTGACCGACCAGATGAACGTGATCATGCATCATCCCGATTTTCAGGCCCTGGAGAGCGCCTGGCGCGGCCTGCATCATCTGATCAACAATACCGAGACCGACGAGATGCTCAAGATTCGCGTCATGAACATCTCTAAAAAGGATTTGCACAAGACGTTGAAGAAATACAAGGGAACGGCCTGGGATCAAAGCCCGCTCTTCAAGAAAATCTACGAAGAGGAATACGGTCAGTTCGGCGGCGAACCCTACGGCTGTCTGGTCGGGGATTATTACTTCGATCAGAGTCCGCCTGATGTCGAACTGCTGGGGGAAATCTCCAAGATCGCCGCTGCCGCCCACACGCCATTCATCTCCGCCGCCGCGCCAACCGTCATGCAGATGGATTCCTGGCAGGAATTGAGCAATCCTCGCGACATCACCAAAATTTTCCAGACCCCGGAATATGCGGCGTGGCGCTCGCTGCGCGAATCCGACGATTCCCGCTACCTTGGTTTGACCATGCCCCGGTTTCTGGCGCGTTTGCCCTATGGCTCCAAGACTGACCCGGTCGAGGCGTTCGACTTCGAGGAAGACGCCGAGGGCAGCGAGCACACCAAATATGTCTGGGCCAATTCCGCCTACGCCATGGCGGTCAACATCAACCGGGCGTTTAAGTTGTACGGCTGGTGCACCCGCATTCGTGGCGTGGAAGCCGGCGGCGTGGTCGAAGGCTTGCCCTCACACACCTTCCCGACTGACGATGGCGGTGTGGACATGAAATGCCCCACCGAAATCGCCATCAGCGACCGGCGTGAGGCCGAATTATCGAAGAACGGGTTTCTACCGCTGATCCATCGCAAGAATTCGGACCTTGCCGCGTTCATCGGCGCACAGTCGCTGCAAAAGCCGGCGGAATATGACGACCCGGACGCGACTGCCAACGCGAATCTATCGGCCCGTCTACCGTACCTGTTCTCAACCTGCCGCTTTGCGCATTATCTGAAGTGCATCGTTCGCGACAAGATCGGTTCATTCAAGGAGCGCGACGATATGCAGCGCTGGCTGCAAAGCTGGATCTCAAACTATGTCGATGGCGCCCCAGCGACCTCGTCCGAGATCACCAAGGCCAAATATCCGCTGGCCGCCGCCGAGGTGGTCGTGGAAGAAGTGGAGGGCAATCCGGGTTACTACAGCGCCAAGTTCTTCCTGCGACCGCATTATCAGCTCGAAGGTTTGACCGTGTCATTGCGCTTGGTCTCCAAGCTGCCATCGGCCAAAGGCGGCTAGCGGTTCAAAATGAACGGAGCCGAGGTCATTTTGACAAGGCCGCATTCAACGAAACCGACCAGCCGTTCTCGCGTCTTTCTGAATAAAATAAATATAAATCAAAGGATTGTATAATTGGCATGGGAAGTGAATCATCTCAAACTGAGAGCGTGATCGAACGGAATTCCTGAAAACGGACCGCCGGTCACCCGCTCAGCAACCCAGAAGCACGATTCGACACACGAGTTCTGAATCGTGCAAAAATCAATCCCCAGTGGAGGTAAATAACATGGCTTATGATTCATACATGCAGGTTTCCAACGGCATCGAAGGCGAAAGCACGGCCAAAGGCTACGAAAAGTGGATCAAACTGTATAGCTACAGTTTCAGCGCGAGCAATCCATCCACGGTCAGTTCCGGTTCCACCGGTCTGTCTTCTGGGCGCACCTCGGTCAGTTCCTTCAGCTGCACGATGAGGCGAGAGAAGGCGACGCCACAACTGTTCGGGTTCATGGTTTCTGGTCAGCACATCGACAAGATCGTGGTGCATCTGACCAAGAATGTTGGGGCCAAGGGCGCGGTGCAGAAACCCTTCGAGGTTTACACTTTTGATAGCTGTCTGGTCGAACACGTAGACTGGTCGGGTAGCGGTGGCGAGGACGAACCCTTTAGCAGCCTGAGCTTTGCCTATGCCAAGTTGACCGTCCATTACGAGCAGCAGGATACCAAGGGCGGCACTATCGGCAAGCCGGTGGAAGCGTCCTTTGATCAGACCACGGTCGAAGTGGCTTGATGACTCCCGGAGCCGGTGGACGACCGCCGGCTCTTTTCGCCGTAACCCAGGAGAATGCTGATGCTATTGGGTGAATTGTTGGCGGAACGCAGTCTGCAACCGGTTCTAACCAACGTACAGGATCAGGTGCGCCGGGAACCCGCCAATCCCAAGCACCGGATTTTTCTATTCCAACTGTTGTCGATCCTGGGACAGTGGGAACGGGCGCTGACTCAGTTGAATGTGCTGGAAGAAATGGACGCCGGCAGTCTGCCGATGGTGCAGACTTACCGCGAAGCGTTGCGTTGCGAAATGCTGCGCGCGGATGTCTTTGCCGGACGGCGGTCGCCATTGATTTTCGGCGATCCGGAACCGTGGGTCGCGTTGCTGCTGGAAGCGCTGCGCCTCACCGCCGAAGGTCATCATGAACAAGCAGCGCCAGTTCGGGAACAGGCTTTCAAGGATGCGCCGGCTACTGCAGGCATGATTGATAACCAACCGTTTACCTGGATCGCCGATGCCGATAGCCGAATGGGGCCGGTGCTGGAGGCGATTGTCAACGGTCGTTATTTCTGGATTCCCTTTCACCGGATCGGCAGCATCAAGCTGGAAGCGCCTGCTGATTTACGCGATTTAGTCTGGATGCCTGCCCTCTTCACCTGGAGCAATGGCGGCGAGACGGTTGGCCTGATTCCCGCGCGCTATCCCGGTTCACAAGCCAGTCCTGATCCTACCTTGCAACTGAGCCACAAGACCGAATGGATCGAACAGGCGGAAGACGTGTATATCGGCCTGGGACAGCGCATGCTGGCGACAGACGAAGGAGAATATCCGTTGCTGGACGCCCGCCTGTTGCGGCTGGGCGATGCCGCTGCTGAACCGGCGGTGGATGTTCCTCCAGCGGAATCCCCCGCGTGATGATGATTTCCCCCCGCTCCCGTGGCTGAACTCACGCCCCAGGAACGCTTGCAGCCTTCGTTGCTCGATCGGTTGACCGATGAGGAGCCTGATCAGCTGCAGGAATCCCGCGAAAAGCGGGTCTTGTCCATGAGCCGGTTGCGGGAGTGCGTGCTGCGCGATCTGGCCTGGCTGTTCAACGCCGGGCGTCCGTTCAGTCCTGAACAAATGGAGCGCTATCCTCTAGCCGCCAGTTCCGTGCTCAACTTTGGCATCCCGCCGCTGGCGGGCATGACGGTGCGCATTCTTGATCTGAACATGCTGGAAAATTTGCTGCGGCAGTCGGTGATCGATTTCGAGCCGCGCATTTTGCGGGGCACTTTGCGCGTCCGGGCGAACCTGACCGCCGCGCAGATGAGTCATAACGCTCTGACCTTTGAAATTGAAGGCGAACTATGGGGACAGCCTTTGCCGCAACAATTGTATTTGAAAACCGAGATTGACCTGGAAAGCGGTCAGGTGAAAGTCGAAGAGGAAACCCGCAAGTCGAGGGTGCGCTGATGGACCCCCGCCTGCTTCAATACTACAACCGAGAGCTGCAATTTGTACGTGAACTGGGGGGCGAATTTGCCCGCGAGTTCCCGAAAATCGCCGGACGCTTGGGGTTGGAAGGTTTTGAATGCGCCGACCCATATGTAGAACGCCTGCTGGAGGGTTTCAGTTTCCTGGCGGCGCGGGTGCAGCTCAAGATGGACGCCGAGTTTCCCCAGTTCACCCAGCATTTACTGGAGGTTCTCTATCCGCATTATCTGGCGCCGACGCCTTCCATGGCCATCGCGCGTTTTCTGCCAGACCCTACCGAGGGGGCGCTGGAACAGGGTTTTGTGATTCCCCGGGATGCTGAACTGCGCAGTCTGTTAGGGAAAGGCGAACAAACCTCCTGCGAATATCGCACGGCGCACCCGGTGACTTTATGGCCGCTGGAGATTACCGAGGCGCACTACTTCGCCGGCAAGGAACCTGTCGCCGCGCTGGATTTGCCCCAAGCGCACAAAATTCGGGCGGGCGTTCGTCTGCGCTTGCGCACGACCCAGCCTGGCCTGCTGTTCAGCAAACTGCCCCTGGAACGGTTATCTCTGTATTTGCAAGGCAGTGATGCGTTGCCCATGCATCTGTATGAACAATTGCTGGCAAATGTGGTGACGCTGGTGGCGCGGCCCGGCCAGCGGCCCGCCCCCTGGCACGAAGTGATTCCCGGCCCAGCTATTCATCGCCTGGGCTTCGAGCAAGATCAGGCGCTGTTGCCCTACGCGCCGCCCTCGTTTCAAGGTTATCGCCTGTTGCAGGAATATTTCGCCTTTCCGCAGCGCTATCTGTTCGTGGAGCTGAGCGGGCTGGGTTCATCCGTGCGTCGGTGTACGGGCGAGGAGCTGGAAATTCTGATTCTGCTGAATCGCGCCGATTCAGCCCTGGAAAACCGGGTGGCGGCAGAGAATTTTGTGCTGTTCTGCGCCCCGGCGGTTAATCTCTTTCCCAAACGCGCTGACCGCATCCATTTGGGTCCTCAGGTTGCCGAGTATCATGTGATCCCCGATCGCACCCGTCCAATGGACTTCGAGGTTTATCAAGTTAAAGGTGTTACCGGTATTGGCGCCGAGGGCGAGGAGCAGGAATTTCTGCCGTTTTATGCGCACTATGACCGGCTCAATCAGCGCAGCCAGCGTTCTTTCTATACCGTGCATCGCCTGCCCCGGCTGCTGTCCAGCCACCAGCGAAGAGTCGGGCCGCGCTCTAGTTATATCGGCAGCGAAATCTATCTGGCGCTGGTCGACGCTGACGAGGTGCCCTATCGCGGCAATCTGCAACAACTCGCGGTCTCGACGCTCTGCACCAATCGCGATTTACCATTACATATGCCGATCGGACGGGGCGAAACCGATTTTACCCTGAGTTCTGGCGCCCCGGTGAAAGCCGTGCGTTGTGTGACCGGTCCCTCGTTGCCGCGCTTTTCCCGCGCCCACGGCGACACCGCTTGGCGCTTGATCAGCCATTTGAGTTTGAATTACCTGTCGATCACTGACACTGACGAACGGCAAGGAGCGGCGGCGCTGCGCGAATTGCTAGCGTTGTATGGCGATCTGGCGGAAGCGACGGTGCAAAGGCAGATCGACGGTGTAGTTTCGGTACAAGCGAAACCGATCACCCGCCGGGCGTTGGCGCCGGGGCCAATCGCCTTCGCCCGAGGCCAGGAGGTGACTGTGTATCTGGACGAAGCCGCTTTCGAGGGCGCGGGCGCTTTTCTGTTAGGCGCGGTGCTGGAACGGTTCTTCGCTAAATACGCTTCTATCAACTCGTTCACTGAAACGGTCGTTCGCTCGACCGAGCGGGGTGAGATCATTCGATGGCCAGCCCGGATCGGACGTCAGCATACGCTGTAGATTTATTCGAGGCCTTGCAGCGCAAGCCCTATGCCTTTCATTTCTTCCAGGCGCTGCGGCGACTGGAATGCCGCTATCGGGAGCAGCCACGGCTGGGCAAGGCCATGCGCCTGCGTGACGATCCGGTGCGGTTAACGCAGGAACCCTCGATGGCGTTCGCGCCATCCACCCTGGCATCGTTCGACCCTGGCGACGAACAGCGTCCACCGCGTCTGGCCGAATATTTTCTCGGTTTGTTCGGACCGCAAGGTCCATTGCCCCTGCATCTGACCGAATACGCCTACGAGCGCAAACGAGGTTATAGCGATCTCACTTTTTCCCGTTTCGCCGACATTTTTCACCATCGAATAATCAGCCTGTTTTACCGGGCCTGGGCGGACGCGCAACCTACCGTCAATTTTGACCGGCCAGAAACCAATCGTTTCGATGTGTATATCGGCGCAGCCTTCGGGCTGGGCATGCCCTCCTTGTGGAATCGGGACGCCGCGCCGGATCTAGCCAAGTTTCATTACGCTGGACGCCTGGCTTGTCAGACCCGCAATGCCGAGGGACTGGAAGCGATTCTGGCGGATTTTTTCCATCTGCCGGTGGGTATTGAAACCTTTGTTGGCCACTGGTTGCCGCTCTCCCCAGCCAGCCAATGTCGGCTTGGAGAAACCCCCGCGACTGGATTGTTGGGTATGACCGCGGTGATCGGCGAACGGATCTGGGATCGCCAATACAAGTTTCGCATTGTGATCGGGCCGATGGGATTAACGGAATTTCAACGCTTCCTGCCTGGCAGCGACAGCTTGCGTCGCCTGGTTGCCTGGGTGCGCAACTACATCGGCGATGAACTGTTATGGGATGTCAATCTGGTGCTCAGGAAAGAAGAAGTGCCGCCGCTCAAACTGGGCGAGCAGTCGCAACTGGGTTGGACCACCTGGTTGACCAGCCAGCCTCTGGCGCGCGACGCCGACGACTTAAAGCTCGATGCTGTAACCTACTGTACAGAAAGCTAAAGGATAACGGCTAAAGAGATCTTTAACCTTTAACCTTTAACCTTTAATCTCATGCAAAGGAGTCCGAATCCATGGCTGAAATTAGTCGCGTCGCGCTGTTCGGGAAACTGAACAGTCTGGGTTATAAAGCCATTGAAAGCGCTACCGTATTTTGCAAACTGCGGGGCAACCCCTATGTAGAGTTGGTGCATTGGCTGCATCAGGTGCTGCAATTGCAGGATTCGGATCTGCATCGCATCATTCAGCATTTCAGCTTGAACCCATCCCGCGTGGCCAAGGATTTTACCGATGCGCTCGACCGCCTGCCGCGCGGCGCGACATCGATTTCCGACCTATCCTCCCATGTCGACGCCGCGGTCAAGGAGGGCTGGGTGTACGCCACCCTGATGTTCAAGGATGCTCAGGTGCGCACCGGTCATCTCATCGTGGGAATGTTGAAAACGCCGGATCTGCGCAACGCCCTGCTGGCGATTTCCCGCGAGTTCGACAAGATCAAGCTCGACGAACTGATTGAACGCTTCGGCGATATCATCGCCGCCTCGCCGGAAAGTGGGCTGCGCGCCACGGACGGCTCCCAGGTGGGCGGCGGCGCGGCGCCGGGCGAGGCCAGCGAGGCTATAGCGCCTGCGCAAATGGGCAAGCAGGAAGCCTTGCAACGCTTTTCCGTCGATCTGACCGAACGGGCGCGCACCGGGGAACTCGATCCGATTGTCGGGCGCGACGAGGAAATTCGTCAGATCGTCGATATTCTCATGCGTCGTCGGCAAAACAATCCGATCCTGACCGGCGAGGCCGGGGTGGGCAAAACGGCGGTTGTGGAAGGCTTTGCCCAGCGAATCGCTGCCGGAGATGTGCCGCCGCCCTTGCAGGATGTGACCCTGCGGGTGCTGGATGTCGGTCTGTTGCAGGCGGGCGCCAGCATGAAGGGCGAATTCGAGAACCGCTTGCGGCAGGTGATTGACGAGGTGCAATCCTCGCCCAAGCCGATCATTTTATTCATCGACGAGGCGCACACCCTCATCGGCGCCGGTGGCGCAGCAGGTACCGGCGATGCGGCGAACCTGCTTAAGCCGGCCTTGGCGCGGGGCAAGTTGCGCACCATCGCCGCCACCACCTGGGCCGAATACAAGAAGCATATCGAAAAAGACCCGGCGCTGACCCGGCGCTTCCAGGTCGTGCAAGTCGGCGAACCGACTGAGGAAAAGACCGTGCTGATGATGCGGGGCATGGCCTCGACCATGGAACAGCACCATCGGGTGCAAATTCTCGATGAGGCGCTGGAGGCGGCGGTCAAGCTGTCGCACCGCTATATTCCGGCTCGGCAGTTGCCGGACAAGGCGGTCAGTCTGTTGGATACGGCCAGCGCCCGGGTAGCGATCAGTTTGCACGCGGTACCGGCGGAAGTGGAGGATTGCCGCCGTCATATCGAGGCGCTGAATACCGAGTTGGAAATCATTGACCGTGAAACTGCGGTGGGTGTCGACACCGCGCAACGTCAGGCGGATGCCCAGGAAAAATTGCAGGTCGAACAAACACGATTAGGCGAACTAGAAGCCCGCTGGGAGGAAGAAAAAGGACTGGTCGCCCAGATTCTGGAATTGCGCGCCAAACTGCGCGGCGTTGGCGGCGCGATCGAAGCGGATACTGCAAAAGAACCGCCAGCGGAACCGACTCTGGAACCGAATGTGGAACGAACCGCTCGCCTAGCGGAGATGAAGGATCTGCAAGCCAAACTGCACGAATTGCAGGGCGAAAAACCGTTAATCCTGCCTGACGTCGACGCCCAGGCCGTAGCCTCGGTGGTCGCCGATTGGACTGGCATTCCGGTCGGGCGCATGGTGAAGAACGAAATTGAAACCGTGCTGAAGCTGGCTGACCTGCTGAATCGCCGCATTATCGGCCAGCGTCATGCCCTGGACATGATCGCCCGGCGCATTCAAACCTCCCGCGCCGCGCTGGACAATCCCAACAAACCCATTGGCGTCTTCATGCTGGCCGGCCCGTCCGGGGTGGGCAAGACCGAAACGGCGTTAGCCTTGGCCGAGTCTCTGTATGGCGGTGAGCAGAACGTTATCACCATTAACATGAGCGAATTTCAGGAAGCGCATACCGTTTCCACTCTAAAGGGCGCGCCTCCCGGCTATGTCGGTTATGGCGAGGGCGGTGTGTTAACCGAGGCAGTGCGGCGGCGTCCCTATAGTGTGGTGTTGCTGGACGAGGTCGAAAAAGCGCATCATGACGTGCATGAAATCTTTTTCCAGGTCTTCGATAAGGGCTGGATGGAGGATGGCGAAGGGCGGTTCATCGACTTCAAAAATACCCTGATTTTGCTGACTACCAACGTCGGTACTGATCTGATTGCCAATATGTGCAAGGATCCAGAGTTGTTGCCAGATGCTGAGGGACTCAGTAAAGCCCTGCGCGAGCCATTGCTGAAAGTGTTTCCGCCCGCGCTGCTAGGCCGGTTGGTGACGATTCCCTACTATCCGCTCAATGACGCCATGATCGGCGATATCGTCCGCCTGCAACTGGGCCGGATTGAGAAACGGATTCTGGAAAACCACAAGGTTCCCTTTGTCTATGACGACGAGGTGGTCAAGCTTATCGTCAGTCGTTGCACCGAACTGGAAAGCGGCGGGCGCATGGTCGACGCCATTTTGACCAATACCGTGCTGCCGGCGATCAGTGAGGAATTCCTCAAGCGGATTATGGCCGGCCAACCGGTGGCGCGGGTCCAGGTGCGGGTGCAGGACGGCGAATTTGCTTACGCATTTGAGTAAAAGCGCCAACAGGCTGGATTCTTGCCGCTGTCAACGTTATCTTGCTTCCCAATCCTGGAACGTTCTTGCCTGGCTTCCAGGGGCGGTTGATCCCTTAGTATTTGTCCCAGGAGAGGATATTGATGGTCGAGTTCGATGAGGTGCGGCGATTAATTGGCGAAATATTGCAACTGGGTGATCGGATTCAGAAATTCACCCCGGACACTCCCTTGCTGGGCAGCATCCCGGAATTCGACTCCATGGCGGTGGTGACCTTGATCAACGCGGTCGAGGAACGCTTCGACATTATGGTCGCGGATGACGAAATTAGCGCCGAAACCTTTGAAACAGTGGGAACAGTTCATGCGTTTATCCGGGATAAAGTGATGACGGGAACCTGAATTCCAGTGATCGAGCCGTTTTTTCTGGCTAGCAGCCAGGGTGCGCTGTTCGCAGTTTACCATCCGCCGAGTACGGGATGCAGGGAATGCGGCGGAGTGCTGTATGTGCCTCCGTTCGCGGAGGAAATGAACAAAGCGCGACGTATGGCGACCTTGCAAGCGCAGCGCATGGCCGCCGCCGGGTGGGGGGTGCTGATCCCCGATCTGTATGGTACGGGCGACAGCGCTGGTGATTTCGCCGATGCGCGCTGGGCGATCTGGCAGGATGATCTTGGGCGCTGTGCAGACTGGCTGCGTCAACGTGGTCACGAACATCTGATGCTCTGGGGTTTGCGCTTAGGTGGGTTGCTGGCTATGGACCGAGTCGCACCCATTGCGGCGGCGCGCCTGCTGCTTTGGCAACCGGTGTTATCCGGTCAACGCTTCCTCCATCAGTTCCTGCGTTTGCGGCTGACCGCTGATCGCTTCAAGGGCGGCGGCGACAGCATGGGCCAGCTGCAGGAAAAGCTGGCGGCGGGACAATCGCTGGAAGTTGCCGGTTACGAACTGCATCCGGAACTGGCCTCAGCCCTTGAGCAGGCTTGCCCCGTTACGCCGCCCGCCCAGGTTTGCGTCGACTGGTTCGAGGTAGCCGGAACAATAGACGCGACATTGTCTCCGGCCAGTCAGCGCGTGGTGGAAACGTGGCGCACCGCAGGAGTCGCGGTTCACCCCCAACCTGTGATTGGTGATGCTTTCTGGGCGACCCAGGAAATTGCCGAAGCCCCGGCTCTTCTGGAGGCGACGTTAACCGCCTTGCTGGATCACACGCCATGAACCCCGCTTTCGCGGAAACTGCGCTGGTTTTCCCTTGTGAAGACACGGAACTGCCAGGTATTTTGCATACCGGCGCGCCGGATGCGACCCGAGGGGTGTTGGTGGTCGTTGGCGGACCGCAGTATCGCGTTGGCAGTCACCGCCAGTTCATCTTGCTGGCGCGGAGCTTAGCTCAAGCCGGCGTTCCGGTGTTGCGTTTTGACTATCGCGGTATGGGTGACGGTGGAGGCGAGTTTACCGGTTTTGAAAATATCGATGCCGATATTCACGCGGCGCTGGACGCCTTTTCTCAGCAGCTTCCCCAATTGCGGGAAATCGTCATCTGGGGGCTGTGCGACGCGGCCTCCGCGGCGTTGTTCTATGCCTGGCGCGACCCGCGCGTTTCTGGACTCGTGCTGCTGAATCCTTGGGCGCGCACCGAGGCGGGACAGGCGCGCGCCTACCTCCGCCACTATTACCTGAGCCGGTTGATCAGTCCTGATCTGTGGCGCAAGATCCGGCGCGGCGATTTTGCGTTCAGCGCGGCTTGGCGCTCGCTGTGGACGCTGCTTGGACAAGCTCGGCCAGTCGACTCAGGCAAGGCGGTCGCGGCCCATCCGGAACAGAGACCCTTGCCCGAGCGTATGGCCGACGGCTGGCGTCGCTTCCACGGTCCGATTCTGCTGATTCTCAGCGGCGATGATCTAACCGCCGCCGAATTCCGGGATATGACCAGGACAGCGCGAACCTGGCGGCGCTTGCTGGCGCAGCCACGGGTTACGGTGCGCGAATACGCCGAGGCGAATCATACCTTCTCTTGTCGCGAATGGCGGGATCAGGTTGCAGCCTGGACGCGGGAGTGGCTGGGGACGTGGTGATTCGCCGTGGGCCGATGAGCGTGGACAGGCTGGCCGGTTTTAACCAAAGGGAACGGTTCCAATAATGTGGTAAAGAGCAGCAAATAGTACATCAGGGTCAACCGCGGCACATCCAGCAAGCTGTTAAACAGTCCTACAGTGAGAAAACCCGACAGCGATGCAAGCAAGGCTAACGCCAGGGAATTGTCACGATGTTCGAATTCAAGAAAAGCCCGCCCCAATCCTAGTAAGGTTAGCAGTCCGAACAGCACTACTCCGATCCAACCCTGATCGAAGAGTATATTTAGCCACAAATTCTTGGCATGCCAAGGCAAATGGTGGCGGTCACTGGTGAAAAACCAGCGGTCGCCGCCGTGGGAGAAATTGCCATTCGCAAGCAATTCAGCGCCAGAGATAGGGTCGTTCAGTTGAATATTATCGACATCCAACAGAGCGCCGCCGGTAGAGTTACTCAATATTAATTGGGCAGTGCGGCGCGATCCCCAGACATCTCCAGCAAACCCTAATGTATTCAACGTTATCTCGAAATGTTGCCAGTCGCGATTTTCAATCTTCAGCGAACGCCCGCTGCAACCGAAAGGATAAAGCAGCCATTTTTGACAGAGCGCTATATTAACTATCGCCGGTTTTTCCGGAGCGCGCGCGTCCAGAGACAGCGTATAAAGTGTATAGAGTTGCGGCGCTACCCGCTGACCAATGCGCAACGGTTCGCCATAGCCACGCGGATAACGGGCGCCACTGATCCGCAGGAAGGTATTGTTGTTTTCAGTTTCGTATTGGAGATTACCTGGAAATTCATCAGCGGGATTGCGCCAGAAATAAGTTGCTGGAAACTTGCCAATGCCCATGCCCCACAAATCAGTAGCCCAATCGGCATTCATCATGAACAGAACCGCCCGCCAGTGTTGCAAACGGGTTTCCCAATCATGCTCGGCCTGAGAAAAACGTTGTTCCATATAGTAATTTCCCGTTACAGGGATGCTGATGCCCAGGATCATTGCCGTCAGACCCGCGCCCAGCACAGTCGATCGCTCCCAACGCCAGACGCGAAAACGAAAATTCAGGATCACCAGACCCAAGGCCAGGCCCATAGCCGGCAGGGTGCTGATTAGAGCCGGTTTGCCTCCCCAGCGCCACGCGACCAATCCTGTCCCCACCACCATTCCGGTAAAGCCAACCATCCCCAGCATGACGCCAACCGGCCGATGCTTGCCGCCAAAGATAAGAATTCCGGCAATCCAGATCATCGCCGCCAACCCGAAGGCCCAATAAGCGCCTTTGGCCAACCACTGCCAGAGTAGCCACTGGCCGGTCAGACAGGCGACAAAGCCTATAGCAAGGTGCGACCCCCCAGGCAATAGCGCACGTGACAGGCTACCGACGAACAAGGCGCTGATCAACAACGCCAGAGTTGCAGCCAGCGTGCGGTAACCACCGGTTGCGAAAACCTGAAAGAGCAGACCGGCGATCAGGCATAACAGTGATAGTAGCAATAAAGATTGCCATAAGGGCTTGCGGGAATCACGCCGACCGCGAAGCGCACTCACACTGATGATAGCCACAGAAATCCCAAACCCCAGATAAAGCCCCCGTGAAAAAGTCGCTGTGATCGCGTAAACGCTGAGGCCGACGATAATCACAGCCAAAATGGCATGGTTCAATTGTCTTGCTTGCAAAAGCCATAGTATGGCGAATGGCGTCAACAGAGCGAGTGATCCATCCAGAGTCGCGCCTCCGGTATGCATCGCAGAGAAGGGGCCAGTCGCCCGGTAGTCGCTGGAAAAATCCAGCAAACCGGTAAATGTCAGGCGTTCCCAGAAGACCACGGTGCTGACCCCTGTCAAGGCTATCAGTAAGCCGGACAGCAGATAACGCTGTGCATGATTCTCCGCCAGTGTTCGGCGCAACAGCGGCAAGAGCAGCAGCGCCCAAAGTGTCCCCTTGGCAATCCGCAACCCATTGTAGGAATTAGTGTAATCCGTTAGCGCATTAAAATCTGGAACAGGCAGCGGCCACAAACCGCGAATCAGACTGACGAGGAAAGCCGCTAAAAACAGTAGCAACAGCGGTGCAGCGACAGGCGTAAGCCGGTGAATCGGTGGAGTCCATGCAAGCCGCGAATAGCCGATCGCCACAGTGATAGCGAGAACCATATCGGCTTCATCACAGAGCAGCCAGCCGGTCCAGGGAGTCAGATCGACCGCCAGCAAAACAAAGGGCAAAATCGCCAACCAGCCGGCTGGCCAATACCAGAGGATGAAAGCGTATCCGGCCAGAATCGATAATAGTCCGTTCCCCCCTAACGGATAGCGCCACGCCACCAGCCCCATGGGGAGCATCACGGCCCATACCGCGACGATTAGTAGAGTGATATGAAGCCTTTTGAGCACAACATCGGTCAAGTCTAGCCTGTTCATTACGATGAAACACCACGACCACTGGCGATCGCGATCGCCAGTGGTCACAAACGCTCAATCATCCTACTCGGGTTGCGCCAATTCTTCTTCAACCGACTCCGGCGTGGCGACCGCCGCTGTTGGCGAGGCGTTGATCGTCGGGACCAGCGCCTCCGATGCCAAGGCTTCATCCGCAACTGTTGCGTCATCCGCAACCTCGGCTACGACCGCCAACGGTTTCAGCGGCGGCTCCTCGGGACGCAGGACGATCCCACCCAGCGGCGGTACAGTGACCGAGATCGAATAGGGTCGGTCCATCCAGGGCTGCTCTTCGGCGATCAGATCCACCCCGCCATTACCTACGCCGCTCCCAGCGTAATAATGCGAATCGGAGTTGAAAACTTCCGTATAACGCCCGGTGCGCGGCACCCCGATTCGATAGCCGTGGCGCGGCACCGGCGTGAAATTGACGACGACCACCAGAAAATCATCGTCCTTCTTGCGCAAGTAGCTCAAAATTGACTGTTCGGCATCATGGCAGTCAACCCAGTCGAAACCCTGCCATTCAAATTCATAGTGATGCAATGCCTGTTCGCTATGATAGAGCCGGTTTAGATCCTTGACCAGTAATTGCATACCCTTGTGGAAGTCGTACTGGAGCACATACCAGTCCAGCGTGACTGCGCTGTTCCATTCAGTGCCCTGACCGAATTCGGTACCCATAAACAACAGCTTCTTGCCGGGGTGAGTGAACATGTAGAGATAAAGCAACCGCAGATTGGCAAAACGTTGCCACTCGTCGCCTGGCATCTTGTTAGTCATTGAGCCTTTGCCATGCACCACCTCGTCATGCGAGAACGGCAGCATGAAATTCTCGGTGAAACAGTACAACATGCTGAAGGTCAGCAGGTCGTGATGATATTTGCGATGAATGGGATTTTGCGCCATATAGCGCAGGGTGTCGTTCATCCAGCCCATATTCCATTTCATGCTGAAACCCAACCCGCCCAGATAGGTCGGGCGGGTGACCTGCGGCCAGGAGGTCGATTCCTCGGCGATCACCATCGCGCCGGGATGCTCACTATGCACGACCGTGTTCAGTTCCCGCATAAAGTCGATCGCTTCCAGATTCTCGCGGCCACCATACTTGTTGGGGATCCATTCGCCTTCCTTGCGTGAGTAGTCCAGGTACAGCATGGACGCGACCGCATCGACTCGCAGCCCATCCAGATGGAATTCCTCGACCCAGTACAAGGCGCTTGAAAGCAGGAAGTTCTTCACCTCGTAGCGGCCAAAGTTAAAAATCAGCGTCGACCAGTCGAGGTGCTCGCCCTTGCGCGGGTCGGCATGTTCGTAGAGCGGTTCGCCGTCGAAACGGGCCAGACCGTGGGCGTCCTTGGGGAAGTGGGCTGGAACCCAGTCGAGGATAACGCCTACATCGTGTTGATGGCAGTAATCAATGAAATAACGGAAATCATCCGGCGTGCCAAACCGGCTGGTGGGCGCATAATAACCGGTGGTTTGATAACCCCAGGACGCATCATAAGGATGTTCGGTAATCGGCAGCAATTCAATGTGGCTGAAACCCAAGTCCTTGACATATTCGACCAGTTGATGAGCCAGATCCCGGTAGTTCATGAATTCGCCTTCCCAGCCGCGCCGCCATGAACCCAGATGAACCTCGTAAATAGACATCGGCGCGTGCAGCCAGTCCGCCTGCTTGCGCTTGTTTAACCATTCGTCGTCACGCCAGGCATAACTATTGGGTTTGGCGACAATCGTGGCAGTGCTGGGCCGCAGTTCAAAATGCTGACCATAGGGATCAGACTTCAAGAGCACCGCACCGCTGTGGCGGTTGCGGATTTCGAACTTGTACAGGTCGCCGGGACAGAGATTGGGGATAAACAATTCCCAGACGCCACTGCCACCGCGCACCCGCATCGGATGAATGCGTCCATCCCAGCGATTGAAGCTGCCCACCACACTAACCCGCTCCGCATTCGGCGCCCAGACGGCAAACAGGACGCCAGCGACCCCATCGGCTTCATGCGGGTGCGCGCCCAGGAAACGGTAGGAATGCCAATGCTTGCCCTCGCCGAACAGGTACAGATCGAAATCAGGTAGTTGCGGCGGGAAACAGTAGGGGTCGTAGGAAATATGCTCGTGGTGATCCCCATCGCGCCAAATCAGCCGATAACGCTCCGGCACCTGGTCGACCTTGCCCTGCCATTCAAACAGGTCGGTGTTAGGGACACGCTCCATCGGCAGGTTGCCCTCAGCGATATGGACTTCCTTGGCATAAGGCAAATGGGCGCGCACCACGACCTTTTTGTCCTGGGGATGGCGGCCCAACACAGCAAAGGGATCATGATGGCGGGCTTCAACGATACGTTGTAATTCGGGGTTAAGCTTTGGACTCGTCACGTTGTTCATCCTGTTATGTTGACGGTGGAGGCCATGCCTGGCAGCGGTTGATGCTTTGGACCGCAGCGCCTGATGGCAAAGTTGTAAGCAAGCATCACGGCATTGCCTGAGCTTGGAAAGTCAGCGAGCGTCTGCGATCAGGCATCCTGCGCCAGGCGCGCCAATCGTTCAGGTAAGTATAACGCCGATTACTCTAAGGATGATTTCTTGTAGGGATTATATCGTACGAGAACCCGGAGGAAGTCATATCAACTGCAGACTACCAAACGCATAATCGATTCCCCTCGTCAAGGCATCCACGCGCGCCCGGAGTCTGATAAGATGAGCATCGTATCATCCAAACCCGTCTAAAACTTATCCAAAGGACGATCCATGAACTCTCATAAACTGCTTGTATCCGCGTTAATACTAGGGCTGGGGACGCTGGCGGGCTGCTCGGTGGAAAAACCGGAGAAGCCGGTCAGCTTTCAGAAGGATGTATTGCCCATTCTGAAGACCAGCTGCGCGGAATGCCATACTGCGCCTGATGGCGAGGGCTACCAGAAGAGCGGTCTGGCGGTGGGCACCTACGAGGAGCTGATGAAAGGCACTAAAATGGGGCCGGTTATCATTCCCGGCCAGAGTCTCAACAGTAGTCTGAACCGGTTGGCCGAAGGTCGGCCCGGCGTTGACCCTTCTATCCAAATGCCGCATGGCAAAGTGAAATTGCCAGAAGAACAACTTGCTCTCCTGCGCAAATGGGTCGATCAGGGCGCCAAGAATAATTAGACGCACGCTCGATTTGCCAGAGGCTTCGAACAGGCCGGTCTCCCACTCATCCACACAGGGGCGAGAGACCGGCATCATCGTTTGACCCTCGATCCGCTTCCAACCCCCGTCGTTCGCCCCGCCGGCTTGCCGGTCTGGGCGTTATGCCCACTTCGGGCCGCTTTCTGGGGATGCAACATGGTCGCTTCCAGACAGACCGCGCTCGCCGGCGCGGATTTCGATACGTGGTTGAATACGCTCAGCGTCCAATGGATGCCCGCACAGATTGAAATCGTGCGGCGCGCCTACGGACTGGGGGGTGAACCGGAGTTGGCGGTTGCCGATCTCCTGACCGACCTGGGTATGGACTACGAAGCCGCCGCCGCCGCCTTACTGCACCCAGCTGTGGTTGCTGGACCACTGACGTTGGCGGATTTACGAGAACAGTTCGGAGAAACCATTGCGCATTTGGTCGATGGCGTGATCAAGCTCGACGCAATTGGCGAACTGCACCAGAGTAGCCAGCATGTTGGCCGTCAGCTGGAAAGCCTGCGCAAAATGCTGTTGGCGATGGCTCAGGATCTGCGCGTAGTCCTGATCCGGCTGGCGATGCAACTCCACAACCTCCGGCAACTCGGTCGGTTGACGCTGGAAGAGCAGCAACGCATTGCCCGGGAGACGCTGGACGTCTTTTCACCGTTGGCCAATCGGCTTGGCATTGGCCGCATCAAGTGGGAAATGGAAGATCTGGCGCTCCGTTATCTGGAACCCACGACTTATAAGCAACTAGCCACCGCGCTTGAGCAGCGCCGCGCAGACCGGGAACAGTATATTGCCCAGGTTATGGAGGAATTGCGCGGCTATTTGCGGGATGCTCGCCTCCATGCCGAAGTCAGCGGACGGGTCAAGCACATCTACAGTATCTGGCGCAAGATGCAGCGCAAGAAACTGTCCTTCGAGCAGGTTTTTGACGTGCGCGCAGTGCGGGTGCTGGTCGACACTGTCAATGATTGTTACGCGGCGCTCGGTGTCGTTCATGCACACTGGAATCATATCCATCAGGAATTCGATGACTATATCGCCCATCCCAAGCCGAACGGTTACCAATCGCTGCATACTGCGGTGGTAGGACCGGAAGGCCGAAATCTGGAAGTCCAGATTCGCACCTTCGATATGCACAGCAATGCTGAACTGGGTATTGCTGCGCACTGGCGCTACAAGGAAGGCGGCGGGGGTCCGGGCGAAGCGGCGGCTCAGCAAATTGCCTGGCTGCGGCAAATGCTGGAATATCGTGAAGAAGATACTGACGAAGGCGACTTGCTGGAGCGGTTCAAGGCCGAGGCGTTTCAAGACCGGGTGTACGCTATTACCCCCAAAGGCGCGATTGTCGAGTTGCCGCAAGGGGCGACTCCGCTGGATTTTGCCTATCACGTCCACACCGAGGTTGGGCATCGTTGCCGGGGCGCCAAGGTCAATGGCCGGATTGTGCCATTAACCTACGAACTCAAGACCGGCGAGCAGGTGGATGTGCTGACCACCAAGACCGGTGGGCCTAGCCGTGACTGGCTCAGTCCCCACTTAGGCTATGTCAAGAGCAATCGGGCGCGCGCCAAAATCCGGCAATGGTTTATTCAGCAGGATCAGGACAAGAGCATTATCGCGGGCCGCACGGTTCTGGAACGGGAATTTCAGCGACTGGGCGTTCGCCATCTCAAACTGGAAAAAGTCGCCGAGCGGCTTGGATTCGCCAAGCCTGACGAGTTATTCGCCACTGTTGGTCATGGCGCGCTGACCACCGGTCAAGTGGTGTCCAAAATTCAGGATTTACTACCGCAAGCGCCGCCCGCCGAGGATAGTCTGCCGGTGGTCCGCAAGCCGAAAACGGCTGAGCCGGGTAAAAATGATGTGCAGATTCGCGGCGTTGGGCAGTTACTGACGCAGATTGCCCATTGCTGCCAACCGGCTCCGTTTGAACCGATTGCTGGTTACATCACTCAGGGACGCGGCGTGACCATTCACCGACAGGATTGCGCCAACCTGCTGGCCTTGGCTAATCGACATGGCGAGCGGGTGATTGACGTGGGTTGGGGCGAGACGCCGACCACCTATCCAGTGGATATCATGATCATTGCCCACGACCGCTCGGGTCTATTGCGGGACATTACCTCGATTCTAGCCAATGAGCAGGTCAATGTGCTGGGCGCCAATACGCTGACTGACCGGGAGACTTCGATTGCTCGAATGGGACTCACCCTGGAAATCACGGATGTGCTGCAACTCAGTCGGGTGCTGGACAAGATCAGCCAGTTGCGCAATGTGATGGAAGCCTATCGGAAGAGCTGAAGCTGATTATACCGTTTCTCGATAGGTTTTGAATTCTGGATTCCCCCCCTTTAGCAAAGGGGGGTGAGGGGGGATTTAAACACCGTGGATCGACGCTGTCTGTCGAAATCCCCCCCGGCCCCCCTTTTTCAAAGGGGGGAGACTCTGCTGGTAATGTCATTGAACATAGTGGGAATGGGTATTAGAACTCGATCCCGCGCTGCGCTTTCACCCCTTGTTCCCGATAGGGATGCTTGACGCTGTGGATAGAGCTGACCAGATCGGCTTGTTCAACCAGCGCAGGCGGCGCATTACGTCCAGTCACCACCAGATGCAGTTCTGGGCGTCGACAGGCGAACAAGGTCAGCACTCGTTCTGCATCGAGATAACCGTAATGCAATACTGGATTCAGTTCGTCGAGAATGACCAGTTTGTAGCGCGCCTCCTGGATCATGCGTTTGGCTTCCGCCCAGGCCCGTTCCGCCGTGGCCATGTCCCGCTCCCGATCTTGAGTCAGCCAGGTGAATCCATCGCCAATCACTTGAAAATCAACATTTTCAAAATGGCTGAGCGCCGCCCGTTCCGCGCTGTCCTGACGACCCTTAATGAACTGCACGATCCCCACGGTCATCCCGTGGCCGATGGCGCGCAACGCCATGCCAAACGCTGCTGTAGTTTTGCCTTTACCAGGACCGGTGTAGACGATCAGCAGCCCTTTCTCAACGGTTGCATGGGCTTGTTTGCGTTCATAACCGGCTTTGCGTCGGGCGGTCAGGCGGGCGTGGTCGGAAGAGGCGGTGGACATGAATCATTCCTAAAGCATTCAAGGCGTCAAATGCAGCAAGCGCACGATCAACGGGGCCAGCAACGTGGTCAACAACGCATTCAAACCAATCGCCAGGCCAGCGAACGCGCCCGCTAGACTGCTGATTTGCAACGCGCGCGCCGTGCCGATGCCATGCGCCGCCACCCCAATCGCCATTCCTTTGACGGCGTCATCCCGGATGCGCAGGCTGTGCAATAGCGCGGGAGCGGCGACAGCCCCGACCACGCCGGTCAGAATCACGATCACCGCGGTCAGCGATGGCAGCCCGCCGATTTTTTCAGCAATACCCATCGCTACCGGAGTCGTCACCGACTTGGGCGCCAGCGACAAGAGGGTGCGCGGCGAGCCGCCCAATAGCCAGGCTAGGCCAATGGCGGACAGAATGCCGGTCAGCGAACCAGTGAGCAGGCCGGCCAGGATCGGGAGAAACAATTGCCGCACTCGCTCCCAGTGCAGGTAAAGCGGGATGGCCAGCGCCACGGTGGCGGGACCGAGCAGGAAGTGAATAAACTGTGCGCCCTTGAAATAGGTCGCGTAGGGAGTGCCTGTCAGCAGCAGAATCAGCGCCAGCAGCGCGATAGCCAAGGCGACCGGATTAAAAATAGCCCGCCCGCCGCTACGGCGGAACAGCCAGTGTCCAGCCAGATAGACCAGCAGAGTCACAGTCAGCCACAGCAATGGCGAGGCCGCAAGATACACCCAAATATCGTTCAGCATGAAAACATTCTAATGGTTATTCAAAATGTTGTCATTTTGAATTTTGGGTAGCATCCCGTTCAGCTCATTCCAAAATTAAGTCTCTGCTGAACTTTGCAAGGGTGGTTGCAAGGAAGCCGCGTTTCTTCCGGGTCAACAACGCTGGAGTGTGGGAGCCAGGCAGAGTAAGAGATCCTTTTTGCGAACGACCTTGACCGTCGACTTTTTTTACACGGGCTTGATACCGGGATTTTTCCAAACTTGATCAATTTTTGTTTTTATTGCATTGAGTTATGGTTGAAAAGCGGTGGTTTTCGGCGGCAGGCGGTAGGCTTGGAGAGTTGCGGGGGTGTCGGAATTTTTTACAGAATAACCGACTGATTAAATAGGAATTTGGTTATTTTTTGATCTATTTGAACTTTGTTTAATATATCAATAGTCTATTTTTATTTACAAATTTATCGTTTTCAGTGTTGCAAATGAGGTAGTTCACTTGTCTGTTCCTCAGTCGAAAATCCGCGAAATTGTCAATCATAAATAACAATTAAATAGCTAAGTTTTAAATTAAATTTATTTATTTTCAATAATATAGTTTTGTACGATGATCAAGGCACAACTGGAAATCTGTATGAGTGTCGGAATTTTTTACAGCTTCAATTTTATTAATTTATAACTTTATGATTTATATAATAAATATAAGTTGGTTTTTTTTTGCATTAATCATTGTAATCCACAATTTAAGGAGAGAAATTGAGGGCTCAGAGGAAGAGCAATATGTTGGAGAGGCAACAGTTTCAGTTCCGCATACCTGGCCATGGCACAGAATAGGTGGAACCGGGTAATCACTTGTTAGGCTGCGTACTATTGTCCTGCTAATAGAGAAATTCACTAAAATATTCGTCATATAATTGATTTTTATAAATTATTAAAAAATACATCCCTTGGAATGTAGGGATCACTGCTAGCGAGACTATATCACATGTTCGGCGGGCTATGCCTGCTGGATATAACCTTAGAGGCTGTACAAAAACGCCTCTTAACGTCAAATCGGGGTAAGTGTCATGTTGAAAAAGCTTGTAACTGTCCTGGAAGCAGGAGTCTTGTTGTTCGTATCAGTTCACTTGGCTGAGGCAACACCAATTATCACAACGGGCCTTATTGCAGCATACGAGTTTAGCGGAAATGCAAACGATTCAAGTGGAAACGGAAACCATGGCGTGGTAAGTGGAGCCACGTTAACTGCTGATAGATTTGGCAACAGCAATAGTGCTTACAGCTTTGACGGAAACAACGACGGCATTTATGTGTTCGACACTGACAATGAACTAGCTCCGCCAACTTTAACGATTTCAGCTTGGTTCAGATTCACCGGATTATTCGATTCCGGAGGAGGCGTGGTAATCGCATATAAGGGCAACTATGATCCTATGCCTCATATGGCTTACTCCTTAGAAATCCAAAAAAGTAGCAAGCAATTAAGTGGGCGATCGGATACAGCAGCACTTTACCATAATGTTTTGTCGGTAAACCCCATCAGTAATAACGAATGGCATCATACCGCTTACGTAATCGACGAAAGCGTAGGCAAAGCTTATTTGTATTTGGACGGCATCTTACAAGATGTGAACACACTCACCGGAACCGTCAATCAAACCGGCGAGCCATTATCTATCGGCAGATACTACTATAATAATCTGTATGATTTTTCAGGCGTTATCGATGATCTTTATATCTATGATCATGCACTGTCGTCTTCAGAAGTTACCGCCTTATATACAGGAGTTCTCTCTGTGCCAGAACCGGCTACCCTGGTTCTTTTTGGTATTGGTATAGCTGTCCTTGCATCTAAGAGATCAAGAAGCGGAGTAGCGCGTAGGGCAGGTTAGCGAGGTAAGGCGGGTCAGGCGCGCCTGATCTGCCTTACGAGTTTTCCTTCTACAAAGTCCACATCTTGCCTCGCCCCACGGGTAACTTTGCTGATTGAACCCGGTCATCGTCTGCTGTTAGTCTTCGCAAACATTGCTTTCGGAGGCGCTTATGGAATTATGCTCTGTGACCCGCAAAGGTCAGGTGACCATTCCCAAGTCGGTTCGGCAACAGCTCGGCATTCGGCAGGGCAGCCGGATTGAGTTCTCGCTGGTCGGCGATCATATCGAAATGCGCGTTAGAAATACTCCACGAGAAGATCGCGCCAGCGGTTATGGAATGCTCAAGAGTCGGCGAACCGCTATCCCGGTGGACTTTGACCCGGCCAAGTGAAGCAACGGTAGTAATCCCCTTTGGCAGAAGAGAGTTAGGGGGAATTTTGGCCCCGGCCCGCACGGTGCTGAATCCACATCACCCCCTGCATGACCAGCGCCGTGACTGCTACTGTGATCAGCGTACCTAGCACCATCGCCGCCACCAGTGCCAGCCATTCATCCGCTAATAATGTGCCGTACTGAATAACGCCCACTCCAGCGGGAATAAACAGCAACGAAAGATGCGACAACAGGGTTTCCGCCGTTGTACGCAGCGCCTCGGGTAACGCCTTGCGCCAGCGCAGCGCCAGAAACAGCAACACCATGCCCACCACCGGCCCCGGCGCCGGCAGGCCGCTCACCTGTACGGCTACTTCGCCGACCAGTTGAAAGGCCAGTAGCACTGCCAGCGCGCCGATCATAATCTTCCATTCCCAAAATGATCCAACAGACGTAAATCCAGATGTTCAGCGATGGCGTCCGCCAGGCGGTTAATGCCTTGCTCGCGTAATTCGCGGTAATCCGGCGTCTCCCGCACCGCCAGCCCCGCCCAGCGCAATAAGGCGTCGCGGGCTGGGGCGGCGTCGAACAGTCCATGCAGGTACGCGCCGAGAATTTGTCCATCGTCGGACTTTGCGCCATCTCGCCGTCCATCGTTCAACACCAGTGCCGGTTGCTCCAGCGCCGGTCCGCGACTGACTCCGGCATGAATTTCGTAGCCGGTCACCTCGGCATCCTCCATTAACAAGCGACCCGTAACCCGATGCAACTGCTTCTCCGGTTCCAGCGTCGTTTCAAAATCCAGCAATCCCAGTCCCGGACTGCTACCCGGCTCACCTTCCAATCCAGCGGGATCATGAACGATTTGACCCAGCATTTGAAACCCTCCGCAAATGCCGATCAGTTTACCGCCATAGCGCAGATGACGGTAAATCGCAACATCCCAGTCCTGTTCCCGTAACCGCTGAAGATCGCTGCGAGTACTCTTGCTGCCAGGCAGAATGATCAGGTCGCTCAGTGGCATGGCTTCACCAGAGCGCACCCAGCGCACCTCGACCTGGGGATGCAGACGCAAGGGGTCAAGATCGGTATGGTTACTGATGCGCGCCAGCACCGGGACCGCAACCCGCAGGCGTTCGGCATCCTTGACCAAGCCGAAATCGTGGGGCAAGGCATCCTCAGCTTCCAGGTGCAGACCTTGCAGATAGGGCAACACGCCCAGCACCGGTTTGCCTGTTTCCCGAGTCAGCCAATCCAGTCCCGGCGTCAGCAGGCTGACATCGCCCCGAAACCGGTTAATGATCAGCCCGGTAATCCGTTCGCGCTCACTCGGCGCGAGCAGAGCTAGCGTACCGTAAAGATGCGCGAACACGCCGCCCCGGTCGATGTCGCCGACCAGCCAGACCGGGCAGTCGACGGCCTCGGCGAAACCCATGTTGGCAATGTCCTTGTCGCGCAGGTTGATCTCCGCCGGACTGCCAGCGCCTTCGACCAGCACCACGTCGTAAGTGGCGCAAAGTCGCTGATAGGACGCCAGCACCGCCTGCATGGCGACCGGTTTGTAATCGTGATAGCACCGGGCGTCCATGTTGGTCAGCGCCCGACCGTGAACGATGACCTGCGCGCCGATGTCGGTATTCGGTTTGAGCAGGACGGGATTCATGTCCGTATGCGGCTCCAGAAAAGCAGCCTGCGCCTGCACCGCCTGGGCGCGGCCAATTTCGCCGCCGTCCACGGTAACCGCGCTGTTCAGCGCCATGTTCTGGGGTTTAAAGGGAGCTACGCGCACGCCGCGCCGCGCCAATAAGCGGCACAGTCCCGCGACCATGACGCTTTTGCCAGCGTCGGAGGTCGTGCCTTGAATCATCAGAGTCTGCGTTTTCATGACTGAATTTTGGCGGAAATCGTCGGTCTTTGGCTACACTAAATAGCTTTGGAAGCGATATAAAAACGTAAGCATTCATCCCTCCCTTTTGAAAAAGAGGGGCGGGGGGATTCCGCACAGCAAGCGGACTCCTACATTATGAAAGGTAATCCTATGCTGCTAACCGCCTTACTATGCTTGGGCGCGGTGCTGCTCGACCGGCAGTGGGGCGAACCACGCCGCTGGCATCCGCTGGTGGGCTTTGGCAAGCTGGCGCGCCGCATTGAAACAGGACTCTACGGTCCTTTGGAGTTGAACGCTCAAATCCGGCGGGCGCGTGGCGTCACTGCCGTCATTATGTTACTGATGCCCTTCACGGTCGTCGCTGGATTGCTGACCTGGATTCCCATGCTGGGCTGGAGTGTGGCTCTGGGGGCGCTTTACCTGGCGATCGGCGCGCGCAGTCTGGCGGAACATGCCGAGGCGGTGGCGGCGGCGCTGGATGCCGACGATTTACCGCTGGCGCAAGAGAAGGTGGCGATGATCGTCAGTCGCGATACCGACGATCTGGACGAGGAACAAATCAGTCGCGCCACTGTGGAGTCCGTATTGGAAAATGGTTGCGACGCCCTCTTTGGCGCGCTGTTCTGGTTCGTGCTGGCTGGCGCTCCAGGCGTCGTACTGTACCGGTTGGCTAATACCCTGGATGCGATGTGGGGCTATCGCACGTCGCGTTACCTGCATTTCGGCTGGGCGGCGGCGCGGCTGGATGATGTCCTGAACTGGGCGCCGGCCCGGTTGACCGCGCTCGGTTATATAGCGGTGGGCGATCATCCGCGGGTAGCCTGGCGTTGCTGGCGCGACCAGGCGCCAGGCTGGAAAAGCCCCAATGCCGGTTCGGTGATGGCGGCAGGCGCAGGCGCGCTGGGCTTGGCGCTCGGCGGATTGGCGCGTTATGGCGGCGAATGGCAGTCGCGCCCGGTGCTGGGCGAAGGGCTGGCTCCCTGCACGGAAGACATCGGTCGCGCCGTGCAGCTGGTGCGGCGGGCGTTATGGCTGTGGTTAGGGGTGATTGCCCTGGGGGGATTGATCTTTGCTTGAACATGGCGGCGCATTGCGAGCGGCAGCGGCGCGTTACGGGATTCCTCTCAGTGACTGGCTGGACGTGTCCACCGGCATTCATCCCCAGGGTTGGCCGGTTCCCCCGGTTCCCGCGATCGCCTGGCAGCGTCTGCCCGAGCGGGAAGATGGTCTGGAAGCAGCGGCGGCAGCCTATTACGGTACGCCCCATCTATTACCGGTCGCCGGTTCGCAAGCGGCGATTCAAGCCTTGCCATTGTTGCGGGAACCGGGTCGAATAGGAATCCTGCATCCCAGCTACGCCGAACATGCCCACGCCTGGCGACGAGCTGGCCATGCGATTGAAACGCTGACCGTTACGGAGCTGGAAACGGCGGTGGATCGCCTGGATGCGGTGGTGGTGGTGAATCCCAACAATCCCACGGGCCTGCGTTTTGCGCCGGAAGTTTTGTTGCGTTGGCGGGAACGGCTGGCGCAGCGCGGCGGCTGGCTGGTGGTGGACGAAGCGTTCATGGATGCTACGCCGGACGACAGTTTAACCGGTTATGTTGGCTTGCCCGGATTGATCATTCTGCGCTCCTTGGGCAAATTTTTCGGCCTGGCCGGGGCGCGAGTGGGCTTTGTCCTGGCGGAATCGGCGGTGCGGGAGCGCTTGCAAGATGCGCTTGGCCCCTGGACCGTCAGCGCCCCGGCTCGTTGGGTAGCCACGCAGGCGTTGAGCGACCGGCGTTGGCAGGAGGAAATGCGAAGTCAATTGCCCCTTTTGGGAACGCGCCTAGCGGAATTGCTCAAGCGGCAGCGCTTGCCTGTAGCCGGCGGGACCGCCCTGTTTCAGTGGATTCCCTTGCCGGAAGCGGAATTTTGGCAGGAGGCCCTGGCCCGGCGCGGGATTCTGGTGCGGCGTTTTACCAATCCGCCGGGACTGCGCTTTGGTTTGCCGGGCAATGAACCGGCTTGGCGGCGGTTGGAAGGGGCTTTGACCGGAGTTCGAGCGGAACGATTGACTCAATAGCCGCCGGGCAACACTGTGCTTTTGCTCGACGACTGCCTGGAGCTTGTGAAGCTAACACCCCTTCCATTCCGGTTTGCGCTTACCGATGAAGGCGTCGATGCCTTCCCGAGCATCTCCGCTGTCCAGATTACAGGCCATGACTTCAGTGGCGCAGGCGTAGGCTTCTTCCAATCCCAAATCCAATTGCCGGTAGAAAAGTTCTTTACCCATACGGATCGCCAGCGGCGATTTGTTGAGGATCGATTCGGCAAGTTGCCAAACGGTCGCATCCAGTTGCTCTGGCGGAACCACCCGATTAATCAACCCTTGTTGCAAGGCGGTCGCTGCATCGATGAAGTCGCCAGTCAGCAAGAGTTCTAGCGCCTGTTTGCGGCCCAGATTCCGGCTTAACGCCACGCCAGGGCTGGAGCAGAACAGGCCGACATTGATGCCGGAGGTTGCGAAACGGGCGTTATCGGATGCAACCGCTAGATCACAAGCCGCGACCAACTGGCAACCCGCAGCCGTAGCAATGCCGTGAATCCGGGCGATCACGGGTTGCGGCAGGCGATTAATGGTTAACATGACCTGTCCGCATTGGGTAAACAGCGCTTGATTAAACGCCCGGCTGTCCTGAGCGCGGATTTCCTTGAGGTCATGGCCCGCGCAAAATGCGGGACCGGCGCCGGCGATCACTACAACTCGAACCGATTCATCAGCGCCCACCGCATTCAGCGTCGTTTGCAAGGCGTCCAGCATCGCTTTTGACAAGGCGTTGTACTGCTTGGGTCGATTGAGGGTCAGGGTGGCTACGCCAGTTTCATCCTGGCGTAACACCAGGGCGTCTTGAGAAGAAGAGGTTGCGGTCATGGCGCGGGTTCTCCTGGGATGGATAAGCTTTGAATGAACAAGAAAATTGTAGTGGATTCCACAGATCATGACTGAATGTTTTATACTTTCAGACCTCTCTTTTCAACTGTGTCGGAAGCCGTGAGCCATTGTGACACGCCGATAGTCTACATTCTGGATCCTGAGGCTACACTGCGCGATTCTCTGCGCCGACTGGTGGAATCGGTCGGTCTCCATGCCCGAACTTTCAGTGAAACCGATGCATTCCTGGCGGTCTATCAACCCGAACGGCCTGGTTGCCTGTTGCTGGATATTCGCATCACCGGACGCGCCGAAGTGAGTGCTCAACAGGTGTTACGCGAACAGAATATTGACTTACCCGTTATTGTCATTGCCCCACGCAGCGATGTGGCCACCGCGGTCAACGCCATGAAGCAGGGTGCGATGGACTTTCTGGAAAAGCCGTTGAATGATCAGTGGTTGCTGGACTGTGTGCATCATGCAGTCACCGAGGACCGAGACCGACGCCGCGCTCGGGCGTGGCGTCGCATCCTGTTGAATCGATTCGAGACCTTGACCCCGCGTGAGCAGGATATCTTGCGCGAAGTTGTTGAGGGCCTGTCCAATCGGGAAATCGCCGAACGCTTGGATCTGAGCCGCAAGACCGTGGAGGTGCATCGAGCCAAAGTTATGCAGAAAATGGAAGCGCGCACTTTATCGCAACTGCTTCGAATGGCGATGGCCTTGGGAATTCTCAAGCTTTACGATGTGAGAGAGGGGTGACCATGTGTCTGATTTTAATTGCGTATCGTTGTCATCCTGGTTATGAACTGGTGGTCGCCGCCAATCGCGATGAGTTCCACCAGCGGCCTACCGCGCCACTGGGGTTTTGGGATGAAGCGCCCCGGATACTGGCTGGGCGCGATCTTCAGGAAGGAGGTACCTGGATGGGGATCACGCGCGCCGGCCATTTTGCCGCGATTACTAATTACCGTGATCCGGGTCAGGTCAAGTCGGGCGCGCCTTCGCGGGGGCGACTGGTGCGGGATTTTCTGCAAGGTTCACAATCGGCAAACGATTATCTGGAACAGTTGCGCTCGATTGCCGACGACTATAACGGTTTTAACCTGCTGCTGGGTGATCAGACCGGCCTGTACTATCACTCCAATCAGACGGGCGAGATTCGGGCTTTACCGCCAGGGTGGTATGGTCTCAGCAATCACTTGCTGGACACGCCCTGGCCGAAGTTACGGAGGGGCCTGAGCCTGCTGCGTGGCCGGCTGGACCAGCGGCCCGATCCGACGCCGGACGATTTGCTGGAAGTGTTGACCGACCGCCGCGTTGCACCGGATGCTGAGCTGCCTGAAACCGGCGTTCCACTTGAATGGGAGCGCTGGCTGTCATCGATTTTCATCGACGCGCCGGGTTATGGCACTCGCGCTTCAACTGCGCTGTTGGTTCGCAATGATGGCGATGCGCATGTCGTTGAAATCACTTGGGCTGACGCCAGCCGGCGGGAGTTTCAACTCGACTGGCGGTCATGATTCCACTTGTTTGCGCAAGCGATCATCGGCTATTCTTAAATCCAGCCCTGTTGCGGGCTGTCTAATTTTCCCGGCAGTTTCCGTAGTTTCCGCCCCGGTAGCTCAGATGGATAGAGCGCACCCCTCCTAAGGGTGAGGCCACAGGTTCGAATCCTGTCCGGGGCGCTAATTTTCAACTGGTTAACCAAAAGGACTGTCGTGCGTCCGTCGTGCAGAATCTCCCAAATATTTAGGCGCTTCTGCGGACCCTGACGTTTGTTTCAACAAGGTCTTTCTTCGGGGAGGCATGTTATGAGTGCTGATGAGACTCAGGAATGGTGGGAAACTCTGAATCAGCAGTATAGCCACGCAAAAAACCATCTATCTGGTAAATATCAGTCTATCGCCATAGCACGAAAGTGTGCTTGGTGTGCGAGCTACCCGCGTCAGGGTTGGAAACAACGCATTCAAGACTGCGATGCAGGCGACTGTCCATTGTGGAAGGGATAGCCTTATCTTGGAGGGTGTTGCTATTTATTTCGGGTTGCATAGTCGTAAGCGCATGATCAGCGGGTCGCAGGGAAATTGCGGCTAAAGAAGAGGATTCACTCACGCACCGAATCAGAGGCCCAATTACCGCTTCCGTGGAGGCAACTCATCATAGTGCGGTAGGGCGCTGGGTTCGATGTACCACGGCGCGCGCGAACCCCAGAAAATGTTGTGCATCGGACGGATCAGCGGATCGTCATCCAGGGTGCCTGCCGGAACGACGACTGCCTTACCGCTTTTCCCCAACCAGGGCAGAGAGGAACCGCAATGCTGACAGAAAGATGTGGCAAAATGCTGGGCCTCCTCGACTTCATATCGACCAACATATTCCTCTCCGCGAGTCCATCGAAAATCAGCAGGCAATACCAATAGATTGGCTGCAAAGGCGCTACCGGTAAACTTCCGGCATCGTGAACAGTGACAATACTGAAAGATGCCCAAATGGCCAGTGATAGCGTAAGACACCCGGTTACAGAGACAGCGTCCGGTGATTTCGTGAGTCAACATGGCGGCTCCTCAGAGTTCAGTTGCAATGTGTGCTTAATACGCCTTAGCGCTATTTACCGGTTTCTCCCACCACTCGGCTGGCGGCCAGCAACATGATCTTGGCCAGGCGGGTGCGCTGATCAGCCGTCAGCTTTTCTTTGTTGGCCAGCATCAGTCCGCGCGTACAAATCGTGTCTACCGTGGTGTCAAAGCCCCATTTCTTCTCGGCGACGGTCACATCCTCGAAGGTATACACGGCGCTACCATCGGGCAGTTCATCGTTCAAGTCCCAGTCCTTTACCGGAATCAGGCGGAAATCCTTGGGATTCTCCAGCACCACCTGCATTTCGGTGGACTTGGCCAGCGGTTTCTGCACGACCATGACTGCTTGAATCTTGCTTGCTTTCCCGCCGCTCTTGATTTGCAGCAACGCCTCGGCGCCATCGACGAATGCGGGCGCGGTGTTCTTGAACGCCGGCTCCAGTTCGGTCATGTATTCCCAGGTCACCGCGACGCCGCTGTTTGGAGACTGCACCGCGATCAGCCGGTCTTTGCCCTTTTCCTGCAAGTCGCTGTCGCTGCGAATATCGCTGTCCTTGCCGGTTACGATAAATACGCATTCCTGACCGATCTCGCCCAGATTGATGAACTTGTCGGCGAAACCGGGATGATCCTTGAGGTAGTATTTCAGGGCGTCGGCCTGGGCCAGGCCGACGTTGACCGGATTGGCGGGATCAGCAAGCCGGTTGAGATTTTCCAGAGAACCCGCGCTGGTCAACACCTCGGCAGGTTGATCCTGCTCGGCCAGCACGCTTTTCAGCCGCCCGCCGATGGTGTTGTAGCCGCCGCCGCTTTTGCCGGTACTAATCGTAATCAGCGGGTCAGCGGCCTGGGCGGAGGCCACGCCAAGCGCAGCGGTTAAAAGGAGTGCGGACGACAGGGCGGATTTGGCGATCATGGTGGATTCCTCCGGTCATGGGTGTAAACGGGTGTTAATAGATTTGGGTGTAAACGGGTGTTAATAGATTCTAGCCTCGCCTGGCGGCCGTGTCCTGAACCGCCGATAGGCCCACAGATATTGTTCGGGAAGGGTGCGCACTGCCGCTTCGACGCCCCGGTTCAACGCAGCGACGGATTCCGCTAAGGCGGCGGCTTCGACAATTTCGGGCAAGGCGCGCAGATGCAGGGCATAGCCTTGACCATGTGGTAAACGCTCGGCCCAGGTCAGAAATAGGGATGCGCCCGTTTTTCGCGCCAGTCGGGACACCAGGGTCATGGTGCTGGCGGCGATGCCGAAGAACGGCGCGAAGACTCGACCCGCAACTTCTTCGCCATCATCGCTGCCAATGTCCTGATCGGGCAGAATACCGAGCGCCTCACCCCGCTGCAATGCTTTCAGTAAAGCGCGAAGGCCCTGTGCATTTGTTGCAACGACCTGCCCACCCATCCGGCCCCGGCCCCGGCTACTGAGTACATCAAATTCAACCCGTCGACTGGGACGATAAAGAATGGTCATTGGATAGCGGCTGGAATAGTAGAGTCCCGCCATCTCCCAGGAACCCAGATGCGGCGTAATCAGTATCACGCCACGCCTGGCATTCATTGCAGTGACCAGCGCCTCCTCACCCGCCACGGTTCCGTAGATCAACGCTAATAGCCGTTTCCTCGGCCACAACCACAGCGGACCCAATTCCAACAGGCCCTTGCCTGCCTCCATCAAGCTCTGGCGCAACAGCCGGTTCCTCTCACCAATCGATTTTTCGGGAAAGCACAGATCCAGATTATGCTGCGCGATGCGTCGGGACCGGTTGTTGGGAATTCGCCAGAGCAGCCAACCGCAAAACGCGCCCAGGCAGTGAACCCAGGATAAAGGCAGGGCAGCGATCAGGCGGAACAGACCATGCATGACCATCAATCGGTTCATGGCTCCAGATCCAGTTCACTGGAAAAATCCTGCGCCAGCACCTTTCCTGCTTTCTCCAGTTCCGTTTCGGGAACCTGAAGTTCAATGCCGTCCGCGATCAACCCGAGACCTGACAAAGAGCGATCCAGCAATCGGCAGGAAATACCTTCCGCCACCAGCCGGCCTCGGCTAATTTCGGCAGTAGGTAAAACTTCAAACACAGCCAGGGTAACCCAGGGGGTTTTTACATACATGGCGGTCACTCATAATAAGTAAGCTATAGTTTCCCATGCCCGCTGCTTGACGCAAAGTATGTAAGCAGGTTTCATCATTAGCGATTCAATTATTTCCACATCTTCAACAAGCGTTGCATTATCATGAAAATCACCATTTTTGGCTCCGGCTATGTTGGATTAGTCACCGGCGCCTGTTTTGCCGAAGTAGGCAATGATGTCTTGTGCGTGGATGTCGATCCGCACAAGATCGCCATGCTTCAACGAGGCGAGATTCCTATTCATGAACCCGGACTGGATGACGTGGTGCGCCGCAACAGCGCCAGCGGTCGCTTGCGTTTCACTACCGAGGTTGCCGAGGGTGTAGCCCATGGCCTGTTTCAGTTTATCGCAGTCGGTACGCCGCCGGATGAGGATGGTTCGGCTGACTTGCAGCATGTTCGTGCTGTGGCGCGCGCTATCGGCCAGTATTTACAGGATTATCGGGTGGTGATTGATAAATCCACCGTGCCGGTCGGCACCGCCGACATCGTCCGGGAGACGATTGCCGGCGCTCTCGCTGAACGTGGTCAGGCTATCCCTTTCTCCGTGGTCTCCAACCCGGAATTTCTCAAGGAAGGCGCGGCGGTGGCGGACTTCATGCGTCCCGACCGCATTATTGTCGGTAACGACGATCATCGGGCCACCGTACTGCTGCGCAATCTCTACGCGCCGTTCAACCGTAATCATGACCGGTTGATCGAGATGGACGTGCGCTCGGCGGAATTGACCAAGTACGCGGCTAACGCCATGCTGGCCACCAAGATCAGCTTCATGAACGAGATAGCCAATCTGGCGGAACGCCTGGGCGCCGATATCGAGAAAGTGCGCATCGGCATTGGCGCTGACCCGCGCATTGGGTATCACTTCATCTATCCCGGCGCGGGATACGGGGGGAGCTGCTTTCCCAAAGATGTCAAAGCCTTGGAATACACGGCCCGCTCCGTGAACTATGAAGCCGTGTTGCTGCAAGCCGTAGAAGCAGTCAACGAGCGGCAAAAAACCATGTTGTTTGCCAAAATCCAGCGTCATTTCCACAACGAGCTGCGTGGGCGCACGTTCGCACTGTGGGGCCTGGCCTTCAAGCCTGGCACCGATGACATGCGCGAAGCGCCCAGTCGGGTGCTGCTCGAAGCCCTGTGGCGGGAAGGCGCTGCGGTTCGAGCTTATGATCCAGCGGCGATGAACGAGGCGCGACGCCTGTATGGCGAGCGGCCGGATTTCCAGTTGTGCAACCGGCCAAGCGACACATTAAATGGCGCGGATGCGCTGGTGATCATAACCGAATGGAGCCTGTTCCGCAGTCCTGATTTCGACGCCATCCGCCAAGCGCTCAAGCAACCGGTGATTTTCGATGGGCGCAATCTTTATGATCCTGAGTATCTGCGTGAACAAGGATTTGTCTATTACGCAATTGGCCGAGGTGAGACCGCATGATTATTCCCGTCATTCTCTCCGGCGGTAGCGGCGCCCGGCTGTGGCCGTTGTCCCGCGAAACCTATCCCAAACAGTTTTTGCCCCTGGTGGATCAGAACACCATGTTACAAAACACCGCTTTGCGGGTAGCCGGTTTGCCGGATGTCGCTGCGCCGCTGGTGGTGTGTAATGAAGAACATCGCTTCATGGTGGCGGAGCAATTGCGCGCCGTGGGCATTCATCCCGCGGCAGTGATCCTGGAGCCGGTGGGACGCAATACCGCGCCGGCGGTGGCCATTGCCGCCCTGCATGTGCAAAGCTGCAACGACGACCCACTGCTTTTAATCCTGCCTTCCGATCATGTGATTGCCGATGTCGATGGCTTCCGCGCTGCGGTTCGTCAGGTCACGTCACCGGCTGAAGCCGGCCAGTTGATCACGTTCGGCATCGTCCCAACCGCGCCGGAAACCGGCTATGGCTATATTCAGGCCGGGGCGCCGTGGGCCGACTCCGGGATCTGCAAGGTTGATCGCTTCATCGAAAAACCCGATGCAGCGACCGCTCAGAGCTATGTAGCGTCCGGTCACTATTACTGGAACAGCGGCATGTTCATGTTTAGCGCTTCGGCGTTTCTAGCCGAACTCGAGCGCTTTGCTCCAGCCATGCTGTCGGCTTGCCAGCAGGCGCTGGCGACGGACCGGGCGGATACGGATTTTCTCTGGCTGGGCCGGGAGGCGTTTGCCGCCTGCCCCAAGGATTCCATTGACTACGCGGTCATGGAGAAAACCGATCATGCCTTGGTGATGCCGCTGGCGGTCGGCTGGAACGACGTGGGTTCCTGGTCAGCATTATGGGCGGTCGGCGAGCGGGACCAGGACGGCAATATCGAGCGTGGCGATATCATCAGCATTGATACCCGTGATTCCTATATCGACGCTGCCTCGCGTCTGGTCGCCACAGTCGGCGTAGAGCACTTGGTGGTGGTGGAAACCGCTGACGCGGTGCTGGTCGCCGGCAAGGATCAGGTGCAGGATGTGAAAGCGGTGGTCGATCAACTCAAGACCCGCCACCGCTCGGAAGGACGGATGCACCGCAAGGTCTACCGGCCTTGGGGTTGTTATGATTCGATTGATTTCGATCAACGCTTTCAGGTCAAGCGCATCACGGTCAATCCGGGCGCCAGCCTGTCCTCGCAAATGCACCATCACCGCGCCGAACATTGGGTGGTGGTGCGCGGTACGGCCCGCGTGACGCGCGGCGAAGAAGTCTTTCTGTTGACCGAAAATCAGTCGACCTATATTTCGGTGGGCGTGCGTCACCGTTTGGAGAATCCGGGCAAGATTCCGCTGGAAATCGTCGAAGTGCAGTCCGGCAGCTATCTGGGCGAAGATGACATTGTGCGTTATGACGATGCGTATGGGCGTGGTGAATAAGAAGATGTCAGGAGTGAGCAATGAGTGAACTGACCTGTTTTAAGGCCTACGATATTCGCGGGCGGGTTCCCGATGAACTGAATGAAAACCTGGCCTATCGCATTGGCCGGGCCTATGGGGTTTTTCTGCGGCCCCGGCGGGTCGCGGTCGGCTATGACGTGCGGCTGAGCAGTCCGGCGCTTTGCGCAGCGCTGGCGAACGGGTTGCTGGATAGCGGCGCGGATGTGCTGAATATCGGCCTATGCGGTACGGAGGAAATCTATTTCGCTGCTTTTGAACATCGTCTCGATGGCGGGATCATGGTGACTGCCAGCCATAATCCGATGGATTACAATGGTATGAAGCTGGTGCGCGAACGAGCGAAACCGGTGAGCGGCGATAACGACCTGTTCGCCATCCGCGATCTAGCCACTGCGGATGATGATTTCACTATAACCCGCCGGCGTGGCGCTTTGGCCCAACGACCGGATAAAAATGATTATCTCCGGCATCTACTCGGCTATATTGATCCTGGCGCGCTGCGACCACTGAAGATTGTGGTCAACGCCGGTAATGGCGGCGCGGGGCTGATTATCGATGGACTGGAGCCGTATCTGCCGTTTCAATTCATCAAAATTCACCATGAGCCAGATGGAGCTTTTCCTCACGGTATTCCCAATCCCCTGCTGCCGGAATGTCGCGCGGCGACTGCCGAGGCGGTGCAGGAACACAACGCCGATCTGGGGCTAGCCTGGGATGGCGATTTCGACCGTTGTTTCTTCTTTGATGAGGCTGGTCGGTTTATCGAGGGCTATTACCTGGTGGGGTTGCTAGCGGAAACGCTGCTGATGCGGCATCCGGGATCGAGGATCATTCATGATCCCCGCCTGACCTGGAACACCATTTCCCAAGTCCGCGCCGCAGGCGGAATTCCGGTGCAAAGCAAGACCGGTCATGCGTTCATCAAGGAGCGGATGCGCCAGGAGGATGCGCTGTATGGCGGCGAGATGAGCGCTCATCACTATTTCCGTGAATTCGCCTATTGCGACAGCGGTATGATCCCCTGGCTGTTGATTGCCGAATTAATCAGCCAGCGTCACTTGCCCCTGTCAGCGCTGGTCAATGCGCGAATGCGCGCTTTTCCTTGCAGTGGCGAGATCAATTTTCAGGTCGCCGATGCGCCAGCCAAGCTTGCGGAGATTCGCGCCGCCTACGCCGATCAACAACCGAAGGTGGATGAAACGGATGGCCTGAGCCTGGAGTTCGCAGACTGGCGCTTCAACCTGCGTTCGTCCAATACGGAGCCATTGCTGCGGTTGAATGTCGAAACGCGGGGCAACGCCGAATTGCTGGAGCGTTGCACCGGCGAATTACGAGCGTTGATTGAAGCGCGATGATGGTCGCCTTTTTATGAAGAATAATGCCGTTACTGGTAGCGGGGAGGTGAGGGTGAAAAAGTGGGTTATTGGAGTGATCGGTGTTTTGATCATAGCGGCGGCGGGCATAACCGGCGTCGCTTACTGGTCCGGTCTGCAGGCCGAACGCTGGTATGAGGAAGCCTTGGCGGAAGGCTCCAAAAGCGGCAACGTCAAGCTCAGTACGGTACGCTATCAACGCGGGCTGTTCTCATCACATGTCGTAACCCGGGTCGACATCGCCCGACCGCCGGAAGGCAGCGATCCTGATATCCCCGACCCATCCTTCTCAATTCGCCAGGACATCTACCATGGTCCCCTGCCGCTCGCCGGTCGGGATGCGCCAGGCATACCGATGGAGTGGACCGGCGCAGTGGTGCGCGCCACGCTTGATCCCGACAGCAGCGCGTGGACCCGGCAACTGGCGCAGTGGTATGGCGATCAGGAGCCGGTGGTCGCGATTTCGAAAATTGCCTTCGACGGCGCCAGCGATACCCAAATCACCATGCCGCCGTTGACACTAAATGATGTTGAAGACTTGCAAAAGCTGCTTTTTTCAGGGTTGCAGGGCCGGTTCCAAGTCGCCGCTCACTCTGCCGCCGTGCAGGGTGAACTGTCGATAAGCGTCCTTGAGGCGACGGGCAAATCCGCTGAGAACGCGGCTGGCCAAGTGCAATTGAAGGATTTCACCCTGACCGCCGATCAGCGCAAGGGCGCTTTTGGTCTGCTCTATGGCGAATCCAGTTTCAAAATCGGCGAATTGCGCGTCCAGGATGAGACCACCGGTGAGCCGTTCGTCATGACCAACTTCGGTATGACCGCTAACCTCAGTCAGCAGAACCCGCAACAGGTCGCCGGCGAAGTGTTGTTCAAAGCGGATCAGATAACGGTTGACCAGCAAAGCGGAACCGGTAGCTTGCGCTTCGCATTGCGCAATCTGGATGGCGCCACGGTCGAGCAGCTGCAGCAGTGGCAGCAAAAAATGTCCAGCAACCCCAATGATCCCCAGGCGTTGGGCGAGTTGCTGAATTTGGTTAAAGCGCTGCTGCGCGGCAAACCGGAACTGGCGCTGAATACCGAGGCGCAGCTGAGCCAGGGGGACTGGCAAGGTCAGTTGACCCTGGATTTCCAGGATTTTGGCGACATGAGCGCCTTGCAAGACCCGATGGGTCTGCTGGCCGCCCTGGAAAAAGGTCTGGCGGAGGTGGTCGCCTCCAAGGCGCTGGTCGAAACGGTGTTGACCGACGCTATCAGTGAAGAATTACGGACCCAGGCTGAAGGGCAGGATCAACCGCTGACCGAAGAAGCCGTGCAAAGCATGGCAGCGATGCAGGCGAACCAGCAACTTCAGGAGCTGACCACGGCTGGATTCATTCGGCTGGAGGGAGATCACTATAAAACGACTGCGCGTTTTGAAGAGGGTAAACTGGTTGTCAATGGTCAGGAAATTCCGCTTATTCCCCCGACTGGTCCTTTGCAGTGAGAGACTGTGAGCCGCATAAATTTAATACCGGAGTGTGTGAACTTGGAACAACTGCTGACTCTTATGGCCCGCCTGCGCGACCCGGATCATGGCTGCCCATGGGACCGCGAGCAGACTTACGCCACTATTGTCCCGCACACGATTGAGGAAGCCTACGAAGTCGCCGACGCCATCGCCCGCGAGGACTGGACGGAATTACGCACCGAACTGGGTGATTTGCTTTTTCAGGTCGTGTTTTACGCGCAGATCGCCCGCGAGGAAGGACGCTTCGACTTCGCCGACGTAGCAAGCGGCATCGTCGAGAAAATGACCCGTCGCCATCCTCATGTTTTTGGCGATGAAAGCTACGCTAATGCCGCGGAACAAACCGCCGCCTGGGAGCGAATCAAATCGGCGGAAAAAGTCGAAACGTCGGGATCCGCCGCCAGCGTCCTGGAAGGCGTTCCCCTGGCATTGCCTGCGCTGATTCGGGCGGTTAAGTTACAAAAGAAAGCCGCGCGCGTGGGCTTTGATTGGGGCGCGGTGGAGCCGGTGCTGGCCAAGATTGAAGAAGAGATCGCCGAGATACGCCACGAGGTGGCCAGCCATGCCCCGGCGGAACGGTTGACCGACGAGCTGGGTGACGTGTTATTCGCAGTCGCCAACCTGGCTCGCCATCTTAAACTCGATCCTGAAGACGCGCTGCGTGGAACAAACGCCAAGTTTGAGCGACGCTTCCGGCAAATCGAGATCTGGCTGGCGGAAGAGGGCCGCACGCCCACGGAGGCAACGCTGGCGGAAATGGATATACTGTGGGAACAGACAAAGGCTGAAGAACGGTTACGCTACCGCTGATAAATATTGTTTTTTTCAAACGAAAACTGGACAAATCCAGGCACGGCTTCCGGTTGCCGAAACCTGACGCCTGAAACCTCTATCCTTGCTCGTCCAGAGACTACGCTGCTCAGCGCAGCCGATCATCCTCGATTTGCAATGGCCCCTCGCTGGCCGCTTTTGGCTGTGGCCGTTTGCTCTCCAGCTTGATCCGCAATCGCAGGTTGTTAGCGGAATCTGCATGGCGAATCGCAGTTTCATAACTAATCTGGCCAATTTCATAGAGATTAAACAGCGCCTGATCGAAAGTCACGATGCCTTGTTCGCTAGAACGGGTCATGACCGGCTTGATCTCCTTGACCCGTCCCTGAAAGATTAGCTCCGCCATCAGCGGCGTGTTCAGCAAAACCTCCACTGCCGGGATCTGGCCTGGTCGATCCTCGCGCGGCAACAGTCGCTGGGAAATGAACGCTTTCATATTGAACGACAGGTCCATCAGAATTTGCGCCCGTTTCTCTTCCGGGAAGAAATTGACAATACGATCAAAAGCCTGGTCGGTATTGTTCGCATGAAGAGTGGTCAGGCACAAGTGTCCGGTCTCGGCGAAGTTGATGGCGTGCTGCATGGTTTCGCGATCCCGCACTTCACCAATCATGATGACATTAGGCGCCTGCCGGAGGGTGTTCTTCAGCGCTGACTCGTAGGAGTCGGTGTCGGTCCCCACCTCGCGTTGATCCACCAGACATTGTTTGTGACGATGAAAAAACTCGATGGGGTCTTCGACAGTGATAATATGCTCCTGGCGCTGCTCATTACGGTAATCCAGCATGGCCGCCATCGAGGTCGTCTTGCCGCAACCGGTGCCGCCCAGAAAAATCACTAATCCACGCTTGGTCAGGGCAATCTCCTGGAGGGTCAGCGGCAGGTTTAATTCCTCGATGGTTGGAATCTGCTGCTGGATCAGGCGCAGCACCATGCCAGCACTGCCGCGCTGGGTAAAAGCGCTGACTCGGAAACGGGCCATATTGGGGAAATTCAGGGAAAAATTAACTTCATGATACTGGTCGAACACCCGTGCATGGCGATCATGCATGATTGCCCGGCTCAACAGCGTTGTCTGTTGAGGAGTCAACCTGCGGTCGCCTACGCGATGAATAATCTGATTGACTTTGAGCGCTGGCGCGCTGCCCGCGGTGATGAAAATATCCGATCCACCGACATCCAACAGCTTGACTGTCAACTCATAAAGATACTGAGTCGCTTTTTCGTAATCGTTGACTTCCAGTGCCGAACTCTGCTCCATACCGCGTCTCCTTTTGGCTGATTGATACGCTATACTCGAAAAATTATACTGGCATTTGCGTATTCCGGCATGATCGCCCAACCCCTCCGCTATTTTTGGCTGCTTTGCGCCTCGTCACTCTGTCTCATCGCGCTTTCGGACTGATATCAGCCTCTGTTTTACCATCAGGAGAAGATTATTTCCATGAATGTGAATGGCTCCCGCTACTGGCTCCCGCTACTAGCGTTGTTGCTCCCATTGTGTTGGATAGCCGCCGCTCCGGCGGCGCGTCCCGAAATCGTGCAACCGTTACCTGATTTTCGCAAGCTGGTGAAGCAAAACGAGGCGGCGGTCGTCAATATCAGCTCCACGCAAACCCCCAGCCGGCGGTCCCGCTCATCCGGGTTACCGGACTTGCCAGGCAGCGAAAATCCCTATCTGGAGTTTTTCAAACGATTCTTTCAGGAGCGCCCCGAACTTCCCGGCGATCGTCAGGCGAACTCGCTGGGTTCCGGTTTCATCATTTCCACCGATGGCTATATCCTGACCAACGCCCACGTTGCCCAGGATGCCGAAAAAATTATCGTCCGGCTCAGCGATCAGCGGGAACGGCCGGCCAAAGTAATTGGCGTCGATGAATTGACCGATGTTGCCGTACTCAAGATTGATGAGGGTGAAAATCTGACTGCGGTCAAAATTGGCGACTCTGATGCATTGGAAGTTGGCGAATGGGTGGTGGCCATTGGTTCGCCGTTTGGACTCGAACTCACCGCGACGCAGGGCATTGTCAGCGCGGTGGGCCGCAACCTGCCCAGCGGCACTTATGTACCCTTCATCCAAAGCGATGTGGCGGTCAACCCCGGTAGTTCCGGCGGCCCGCTCTTCAACCTACGCGGCGAGGTCGTCGGCATCAATTCGCAAATTTACAGCAGCACCGGCGGTTATATGGGCCTGTCCTTCGCGATTCCCATCAAGCTGGCGATGCAGGTGGCCGAGCAATTGAAGGCGACCGGCGAGGTAACCCGAGGTTGGCTGGGCATTCTGTTGCAAGCTGTCAACAATGATCTAGCCGAGGCCTTTAAACTCGACCGGCCGCGCGGAGCGCTAGTCGCCCAAGTCCTGCCCGACAGCCCGGCGGTCAGCGCCGGCTTCAAACCCGGCGACATCATTCTGCGTTACAGCGGCGAACCGGTAGAGGACTCCTCGCAGTTGCCACGCATGATCGGTGTGACCCCGGTCGGCAAGACCGTGGCGATGTCGATTCTGCGCAACGGTGAACCGCTGGAAATCAAGGCCACGATCGCCCGCCTGGAAACCACCGAGGAACGGGTCATGACGATGGATGAGTATAGCGACCCGCGCCTGGGTATCATCGTCGCTGATCTGAGCAATGAGCAACGGCGTGGACTGGGTCCTGATGACGACCAGGGCGTATTGGTCACTGGACTGGATGAAGGCCCCGCCGCCAACGCCGGCCTGTATCCCGATGACATTATTTTACAGATCAACCATGTCCCAGTGAAAAGCGGCAGCCAATTTGTTGAAATAGCCAAAGAACTGCCTAATGGTAAAGCCGTACCGGTGCTGGTGCGTCGGGAAAACGAATCGCTGTATCTGGCCATCCGCATGCCGCCTGAACGAGAATGAGCCATTAAACGCCGATGAACCCGAATAACTGTCTGGATTTTGAAAAACCGATAGCCGAGCTGGAGGCAATGCTCAGGGAATTGCGGCATTTGAGCACCGAGCAGGACTTGAATATCAGTGATGAAATCGCCCGTTTGGAAGCAAAAAGCAAAGCGCTGACCGAGTCGATCTTCGCTGCTTTAACGCCTTGGCAAATTTCCCAGATCGCCCGTCATCCCTTGCGGCCCTATACGCTGGATTATTTGGAGCGCATCTTCACAGACTTCGACGAATTGCATGGCGACCGAACCTTTGCCGACGACCATGCCATTGTCGCTGGATTGGCGCGGCTGGATGGCCGACCGGTACTGATCATTGGTCATCAAAAGGGCCGGGACACCCGGGAGAAAATTTACCGTAATTTTGGCATGCCCCGACCGGAGGGCTATCGTAAGGCGTTACGTTTGATGAAGCTGGCGGAACGCTTCCGATTGCCGGTTCTGACCTTTATCGACACGCCAGGCGCTTATCCGGGCATTGGCGCAGAAGAGCATGGCCAGAGCGAAGCTATTGCTCGCAATCTGTTTGAGATGAGTCGATTGCGAACGCCTATTATCGGCGTTGTGATCGGTGAGGGCGGTTCTGGCGGCGCGCTGGCGGTGGGAGTCTGCGACCGGGTGTTGATGCTGCAATATGGCACTTATTCAGTCATCTCACCGGAGGGGTGCGCGGCGATTTTGTGGAAGAGCGCTGACAAGGCGCCGGACGCCGCCGAAGCCATGGGACTCACCGCCGACCGCTTGCTGAAGCTTAATTTGATTGATGGAATTATTCCCGAACCACCAGGCGGTGCGCACCGCGACTTGGCGTTGACCGCAGAGAATGTCCGACTCGCGTTGCGGGAAAACCTTCAGACGCTGGATGCGCTATCAATCGACGATCTGCTGGAGCAGCGTTATCAGCGACTGATGGGTTATGGCGTCTTCAAGGAAGCGGCGCCAGCGACGTCATTGCAATCGACCTGGCAGAGTAGCGTAGCGGCGTTGCTGGGGAAGGATAAGGAAGGTTAAGCAGCGATACAAAAACTCCCCGATGGAACCCTTCCATCAATATCTATCCCAACTTTTGATCGCCCATCCCCAGATTTGCCGACTGATTGTTGGCTACAGCGGCGGCCTCGATTCCCATGTCCTGCTGCATGGGTTGGCGATGCATCGCCCGTACTGGCTGACCCAAAAACTGGAGGCGATCTATGTTGATCATGGTCTGCAAACGGCGTCCGCTGTCTGGGGCGAACACTGTGCTGAGGTTTGTCGCGATCTGAATATGCCTTTTCGAGTACTGAAGATCGACGCTCGACCCGTACCGGGGGAAAGTCCCGAGGCTGCGGCCCGTCGCGCCCGCTATGCCGCCCTCGCTGCTGAATTGGGTTTCGACTCTGCGTTATTGACCGCCCATCACCGCGATGATCAGGCCGAGACTTTGCTCCTGCAATTGCTGCGCGGCGCGGGTCCATACGGGTTAGCAGCGATGCCGGCGGTAAGTCGCTTGGGTCAGGGCCGGTTGCTGCGACCGTTTTTGGAAGTGGACCGCGCTGAATTGCTGGCTTATGCGGGTAAGCACGGTTTACGCTGGATCGAAGACGCCAGCAATACGGACACCGGTTTTGACCGCAATTATCTGCGCCATCGGGTTTTGCCCCTGCTGCGGGAACGCTGGCCTGCTGTGAACCGCACGTTGAGCCGCTCCGCCCGGCTGTGTGCGGAAACAGCGGCCTGGCTCGATGAAGAAGCCGTTGCGGATTTGGCTCGCGTTGCAACACAGCATCCTGACCGTTTAGCGGTTCCGGTCTTGCGGGAACTGAGTGCGGTTCGCCAGCGCAATCTGCTGCGTCACTGGTTGCGGCGGTTGCATCTGCCCATTCCCGACGCCCGGCAATTGCAACAGATTGTCCACGATATGTTGACTGCTGCTGCTGATCGTAATCCCTGTATACGCTGGCCGGGTGCCGAAGTCCGGCGTTATCGAAACGCGTTGTACGCCATGCCGCCGCTCAAACCGCATGATGCCCGGCGGACCTTGGTTTGGCGATCTGCTGGCGATCGTTGGCCGCCCCTGGATTTGCCTGGCATCGGTCGATTGGAATTACGTAAAACCGTGGGTGAAGGATTGCGCGCCGAGATGTTGCAGAGTGGTTCGCTGCTCGTCGCCTTCCGTCAGGGCGGGGAACGGTTCCGGCCTGTGGGTCGAGTCCATGGCCAAGAGTTAAAGAAGCTGTTGCAGGAAGCAGGCATTCCGCCGTGGGACCGGGAGCGGTTGCCTTTGGTGTATGGGGTTAAGGAGGGGGTAATTGCTCATCCGCTCCTTGCCGTCGTGGGACTGGGGAGTGCCGCCGACTTTGCCGCCGGATCGGGCGAAATGGGTTGGCTTGTTATTGCAAATCACGAGTTCTAGGCCGTTCCGTGACTCCATGTCCCTGCTGGAAAAGTCCAAGTACTACCAGTTGATTTTGAGAAAAAAGCCGTCTTCGATAGATTGTTCGAAGAATGGCGGGCGCAATATCCCCCTTCCGAAATCAACCTCGGTTATACCCCCGAGGAACTGTGTCAGTTAACGGTCTCCGACATTGATTCCCACTTTCCGGCCGAACGCTATAGGGAGATCAGGGAACAGATCAAACAGCAAAGTTATATAAACAGGACTTTCGCTTCACACTACATGTACCGTTGTTCTTGCCAGTAAATCCACTATATACGGTGGTATGGAGCCATCCAAGCGAAAGTCCTGATAAAGTTCGAGACCACTCAACAGGCCAAAGATGGCCGCTTGATCCCCGTTGAAATGACCATCTACTACCGGGGCGCGAGCTGAGCGGAATCGGTCTAATACCGGAGAGCGCATAGGCGCTTGAAGGTGGTTAGGCCCGATTACCGCTCCAGCGAGTTGATAGGCGGAGCGCGCAGCGCGACGCCTGCAACTCGCGTCGAGCGAAGCTCGGCTCGCGCCCCGATAAGCGCTCCGCTTATCTTGGTGGATAACTTGGTGGGCTAGTAACATGGTACTCCTAGACGAGTTATGGAGTCGCCGGGTCAAACCACCCCGGCGCTTCGCGCTACCCCTTGTATGTTTGGAATTTAGTAAAGTATCCCGAAACGTGGTAGCGCGATCCCCCTCTGGGACTCACGATCCCGTTAAGGAGCTTGACGCGCCGCGTTCCGGTTTTTGTGAACCTCAAGCCCGAACAGTTGATGGGCTTTAAAGCCGTATCGTGCAAGGTGGGGATAAGGAACACACGATGATCAAGAACTCATTGACCGTTGCCGTTGAACAAGCCCTCCATCCACAAGCGCACCGGGCCGAAATCGGCGCGGCGATCCCGTCCGCCGGTTCTCTGCCAGCGCCGACCGACGCACTGCCGGCGGAATGTTGGGTGGGGATTGATGTGGCCAAAGCCCATCTGGATGTGGCGATCTGGCCCACCCAGGAACGGTGGCGCGTACCCCGCGATGAAGCGGGTTTGGCGGCATTGATCGCCTGGCTGCAACCCCAGACACCGCGGCTGATCGTCCTGGAAGCCACGGGTGGCTTGGAAACCCTGGTCGCCGGGATGTTGATCGAGGCGCAGTTCCCGACGGCGGTGATCAATCCACGCCAAGCGCGGGACTTTGCTAAAGCCTTGGGGGTTCTGGCCAAGACGGACGCCTTGGATGCCTTGGCGCTGGCCCGGTTTGGCCAGTGCATTCAGCCCCAACCCCGTCCCTGGAAAGACGAAGAGACCCAGGCGCTGACGGTGCTCCTCCAGCGCCGGCGGCAACTGACGACCCAGGTAGGATTGCTATAAATCATTACGTTGGCGCCGACCCTTATAACAACCCTCATCACTATTTTCTTATAAAAAATTGTTTCCTATGTCAAATGCACCATTAAACGAATCACCGCTTATTCGAGTTTCCGGAATCGATATCGAGTGGGATATCGAGAAAGGAACCTGTGAATTCAGCAAATTGCCCGTCGCCATGATGTGGGTGGATACGACCCTTGCAGGGTTGCTCTCAGGAGTTCAGGCCATGGTGGGAACCAAGCGTTTCGCCTTAGCTTTGCAAAGTGAGGGGCGAAAGAGCGTAGAAACCGATTGGCAAGTCATTTCCCAGTTCACGGATTTCCGGGAAGGCTTTGCAGCCATTGCCAATATTGCGGCAGTGGCCGGTTGGGGCAAGTGGTTAATCGAAGAGTTAGATCAGGAAAAGAGAACTTGCCGATTCCGAGTATTTGATAGTTGGGAAGGTCGCTATCAGAAAGCCTTGCGCGTGTCTTGGGGCAGCGCCATGTTAGCCGGGAAGATGGCCGGATATTGCACCAAGCTTTTTAGTATGAATTGTTGGGCCGAGCAGGTCTCGTATATTTCCAATAATAACGCTTTTGACGAGTTCGTTGTTAAGCCCTCTTCAAAATCGGTTGAAAGTGAGATTGACCGCTTGTTCATTACGAATGAAGCAACCCGGGCCGACATGGCCGTTGCGCTCCATCGCCTCTCCAAGGAAATAAAACAGCGCGTACTGGCTGAAGAAGAACTACGCGAAAGCGAGGCCCGTTACCGCGCATTATTCGAATCCTCTCATGACGGCGTTTTTTTACACGATGGACCCGTATTTGTGGAGTGCAATCAGGCCGCTCTGGATTTGGTGAAGGCTACCGACAAGACTCAGGTGATAGGACATACGCCTATTGAGTTCACCGTTGAGGACCCTGACAGCCCTCAGTCAGCATTTGAAAGGATGTCAGAAAAAAACGCGGCGGTATTCTCAGGAGAGCCGCAGATATTTGAATGGCCGGTGCGAAGGTTGGATGGCGTAGAGTTGTTGGTAGAGATTCGCCTGACACCTGTGGTTATACAGGGAAAACTGATGTCACAGGCCATATGCCGGGACATCACTGAGCGTAAGAAGATCGAAAATGCACTGCGGGCAAGCGAAGAGAAATACCGGGGTATTTTCGATGGCTCGGTCGCTACCATTTATGTTTTCGACAAGAACAAGCGTTTCATCGACAGCAATCAGGCCGGCCTCAACCTTCTCGGCTATTCACGAGAAGAACTGCTACAGATGCACATTCCGGATGTGGACGCCGATCCGAAGGTGGTTTTGCCAGCTCATGAAGAACTACTGGCCGGTGAACGCATCGTCAACTACGAACACAATTTGCGCCGAAAGGACGGCAGTATTATCTCCGTTTTAAACAATTCACGGCCGATCAGAAATGAAAAAGGAGATGTCATCGGCATGCTCAGCACGCTGATTGATATCACGGATCGCAAGAGGGCGGAGCGCAGCGTCCAGGAAACCGCCACCCGCTACCGCAGCCTGTTGGACAACCTGCCACAACTCATCTGGCAGAAGAACAAAGAGGGTGTCTATGAATCCTGTAATTCGGCGTATGCGAACAACCTTAATTTTTCCCGTAATAACATCGCCGGCAAAACGGACTACGACCTCTACCCGAATGAACTGGCCAAGAAGTACATTGCGGATGACCAACGCATCATGGCTAGTGGGCAGATCGAGAACTTCGACGAACATTGGCTGAAAGGAACTGAGGAACGCATTGTCCATACGACGAAGATCCCCTTGCGAAATGCAAAAGGCGATATTTTTGGGACTTTAGGAATTGCTGAAGACATCACCGAAAGAACTCATGCAGAAGAAGCTTTGCGCGAGCGAGAGGAAATCATGAGCGCCATTGTGTCGCAGGCCGGCGATGCCATTGAACTGGTCAATCTGGAGACCTTCCGTATGGTTGAATTCAACGACACCGCCTATACCACGCTCGGTTATACCCGCGATGAATATGCTCAACTGACGGTGTTCGATATCCAGGGAGAATTCAAGGAAGAACAGTTAATATCCATGGTTGAAACCATCCCCATGAACGGAAACATGCAAGTCGAGAATAAACATCGGTGTAAAAATGGTTGTCTGATCGACGTCCAGGTGAACGTAAGGAAGATCAAGATTCGAGGTCATCCCCACGCTGTCGCTGTTTGGCGTGATATTACCGAGCAAAAACACAATGCTCAGGAATTGGAACGTTATCGCCAACAACTCGAGCAATTGGTCGAGGAACGCACCGCTGAACTCAAAGTGGTCAACCAGCAATTACTGGATACCCATTTCGCCATGGACTGTACCGGCATCGGCATCCACTGGGTCGATGCGAAAACGGGGAAATTTCTTTATGTGAACAGTTATGCGGCCCAATTGTTGGGTTACAGCGAAGAGGAAATGCTGGAGTTGACCATACCGGATATTGATCCAAATTTTCCACCCGGGGACTTCCAAACCAATACCAAGAAGTTATTTGCCAGTGGTCCAGCCCATTTCGAAAGTCAGGAAAGAACCAAGGATGGCGCTTTAATTCCCGTTGAGATCAGCGGCTATCAGCTACCGGCAACGAAAGGTCTACCCAGCCGCTTTATCACTTTTATTTCAGATATCACTAATCGTAAACAAGCGGAACATCAAATATTATCGGCCAAGGCCATGGCCGAGCAGGCCAATCTGGCCAAGAGCCTCTTCCTGGCCAACATGAGCCATGAGATCCGCACGCCGATGAACGGGGTGATTGGCATGACGGACGTGTTGCGCAACATGCACCTGACCGACGAGCAGCGCAAAATAGTCAACATCATCCACGACTCGGCTCAAACCCAGTTGGGCATTCTCAACGATATTCTTGATTTCTCCAAGATCGAGGCGGGCAAGCTCGATCTCTCCATCGAACCCTTCGCCCTCGCCGACGTGGTTGAGAAGACCTACGCCACGCTCGCCGAACAAGCCCGGCAACAGGGGGTGAGGCTGCGTCATGCTGTGGATCCGCATCTCCCCCCGGCACTAGAGGGCGACGCTCTACGGGTACGGCAAATCCTGTCCAACCTCATCACCAACGCCATTAAGTTCTCCAGTGGACTGGACCGCGCGGGCGATGTTGAAGTGGTTGCGCGGTTGGCGGGCGAGGAAGACCGTAACATCTGGGTTGAGCTGTCGGTGCGCGACAACGGTATTGGCATGGATGCGGCGACGCTGGAGCGGGTGTTTCATCCCTTCGCCCAAGCCGATGTCTCGACCACGCGCCAGTACGGCGGGACGGGACTGGGACTAGTGATCAGCACGCGCCTGGCTGAAGCGATGGGCGGCGCAATCCGGGTGGAGAGCACGCCGGGGGTCGGCAGCACCTTCACCGCGCGTCTGCCGTTTTCCCCGGCGGATCCGGAACAATTGCAGGTGAGTGCTACCGAGCTTCAGGAGGTGGCGGATGGGATCTGTTCCGTTCCCGATCGTGCGGAAGCCCTTGCACAGGGACGGCTGATCCTAGTGGCCGAAGACAACACGACCAACCAGGAGGTGATCCAGCAACAACTAGCCCTGCTGGGCTATCGGTGCAACATTGCCCCGGACGGACAGGCGGCCTTCCGCCAGTGGCGAACCGGGGAGTACGGCTTAATCCTGTCTGACCTGCACATGCCGCACCTGGACGGTTACCAACTCGCCCAAGCGATCCGCCGGGAAGAAGCGAACCGCGGGGGTGCGGACCACATCCCGATCCTGGCCTTGACGGCTAACGTGCTCCAGGGCGAGGCTGAGCGCTGTCAGACCGCCGGCATGGACGGCTACCTGGCCAAGCCGACGCCCTTGTTACAACTTCGGGAACAACTCGCTCACTGGCTGCCGGTGGTGGCTGATGCGAGTTCACTGGGCCAGACCGCCGAGGCGCCGGCCTTGGCGGAGGCCACAGAAGAGATGGAGGAGGCGGGTGAACGACCGGTGTTTGACCCCGGCGTACTCGCGCAGATGGTGGGGGACAAACCGGCGATCCACCGCCGCTTGCTGGAGAAGTTCCAGGTCACGGCGCAGACGCAGGCCGAGCGTCTCCGCGCCGCCGTTACCGGGGGGGATACCGCCGCCGTCGGCCAGATTGCGCACGGCCTCAAATCCAACGCCCGCGCCATCGGCGCCCTGCAGCTGGGCCAGGTGTGCGAAAAGCTGGAGCATGCTGGTAAAGCGGCGGACAGACCTGTAGTCACCGTACTATTTCCAGCGTTTGAATCGGCGTTTAAAGTTGCCAGAGAGACCATTGATAGCATTCTTGTAAGAGCGTGAAGTTTAAACATGAAGTCATTCATTCAATTACGCAACCTATTTCTTTCATTACTTTTTGTTGTGCTATGGGGTTGCATGTATTGGTTTCTCGATGATGTCCAGCGAAGAGAGCAAGAGAGCTATCAAGCAACTCATACGGCGGTCCTGACGGCCGTCTATCAAGCCAGCATCGAGCGCCTGCAGCTGGCAACGAAGTTCATGGTTGACCAAGGGATACGACGGGAGGAAATTTTGAAAATCTTCGCCAGGGGCGTGCATAGCACTGGCGAAGCCCAGCAGCAGGCAAGGGACGAACTCTATCGATTGCTCTTGCCTTGGTACCAATATTTGAAGGCGCAAGGTATTCAACTGGTCCAGTTCCATACCCGGGATGCGCATAGTTTTCTACGTTTTCATTTACCTGACCAATACGGCGATTCATTGCGGGATGCGCGGCCGGCTTTGGTCCAGGCCAATACCAATCAAAAGATCGTCACCGGATTTGAGATAGGACGGGTGAAGTCGGGTTTCCGCAATGTGTTCCCAATTTCTTATCACGGTGAGCATCTTGGCAGTGTGGAAATCAGCCTCTCTTTCGATCAGCTCCGTGACTCCATGGCCCTGCTGGAAAAGTCCAAGTACTACCAGTTGATTTTGAGAAAAAAAGCCGTCTTTGATAGATTGTTCGAAGAATGGCGGGCGCAATATCCCCCTTCCGAAATCAACCAGGATTTCGTTCTCGATAAGGCGCTCAGCGAGGACACAAACGCTTCCTTCAAACCGGACAATATTCGAGAGATCGACGCCCTGCTCAGGCAAGATGTCACCCTTGCAGAGAAAATGGCCCGCGGTGAAAACTTCTCAATATCGATTATGAGCTCCAGCGGTGAGTGGTGCATTTCGTTCGTAGCGGTCATAGACACCCTGGGCAAGAAAGTCGGCTACTTCATCTCCTATGAAAAGGATTCAGCTCTCTCCATACTGCGGCAGGATTTTTTCAAGCATCTTATCGTCGGAACGTTAATGCTCCTGGGATTGTATTGGGCTATCTGCATGCTCCATGTGTCCAGAACCGCATTGAAAAGGGAGAAACAGCGACTTGAGGTTATTATGAGCGCCATTGGCGATGGCCTGTATGTCATGGATAACAAAGGTGTCATTACGCAGGTCAACAACGCCTTTACGGAGTTGCTTGGATACGAAGCCGATGAAGTCGTTGGTCGGCTGGGTTGTAAGGTTTTCCATAGATATGCGGATTCAGAGCAGACCAACACCTTCCTTTCTTGCCCTATTCACACCAAGGTCAGTGAGAGCGAACGCTATTTTGGGGAGGAACGCTTCCTTCGCAAAGACGGCGGAATAATCGATGTTGAAATAAACAGCCGCCCTATTAGCGATAAAGGCATCATCGGCTCGGTATCCGCGTTTCGCGACATTTCGGAGCAAACGCGGCTCAAAGAGGAGAGTCAGGCCAAACAGCGCCTGATCGACTCGATTGTCGAGAATATTCCTAACATGATCTTTTTGAAACATGCGAAAGACCTGCGTTTTGCCATGTTCAACAAGGCAGGGGAGGATCTGCTGGGCTATGACCGGTCAGAACTGCTTGGCAAAAGCGACTATGACTTCTTCCCCAGGGAACAGGCAGATTTCTTTACGGGTAAGGATCGAGAGATTTTGAACGCAACGGGAGTCCTGGATATTCCTGTAGAGCCGATTGAGACGCACCAGCATGGAAGCCGGCTGCTGCATACTAAAAAACTGGCATTGCGTAATGACGCTGGCGAAGCGGAATATCTGCTCGGTATCTCGGAGGATATCACTGAACTTCACCAATATCGCCAGCATCTTGAGGAACTGGTGGAAGCTCGTACCGCTGAACTGAAACGAGTCCACCAGAACATCGCGGATACTCAATACGCCATGGACAAGGTTGGGATCGGCATCACATGGGCGGATTTCGCCACGGGGCGTTTCACCTATTCTAATCCTTATGCCGCTGAGTGCCTCGGTTATACCCCCGAGGAACTGTGTCAGTTAACGGTCTCCGACATTGATTCCCACTTTCCGGCCGAACGCTATAGGGAGATCAGGGAACAGATCAAACAGCGAAGTTATATAAAGTTCGAGACCACTCAACAGGCCAAAGATGGCCGCTTGATCCCCGTTGAAATGACCATCTACTACCATGCGGCCGAAGGGAGTCCCGGTCCCCGCTTCATTGCCTTCCAAACCAACATCAGCACCCGCAAGGAAGCGGAACGCGCATTAAGGGAAACAAAGGAGTCTGCCGAAGCGGCCAATTTGGCCAAGAGCCTTTTTCTGGCCAACATGAGCCACGAGATCCGCACGCCGATGAACGGCGTGATCGGCATGACGGACGTGTTGCTCAATACGCGTCTGACCGACGAGCAGCGCAAGATGACGCGCGTCATCCGCGACTCCGCCCAAACCCAGCTGGGCATTCTCAACGACATCCTCGATTTCTCCAAGATCGAGGCGGGCAAGCTCGAATTCTCCATCGAACCCTTCGCGCTGGCCGAGGTGGTCGAGAAGACCTGCGCCACGCTGGCCGAACAGGCCCGGTCGACGGGGGTGACGCTGCGTCATACCGTGGATGCGCACATCCCCCCCCTGGAGGGTGATGCCCTGCGGGTGCGGCAGATCCTGTCCAACTTCCTCAGCAACGCCATCAAATTCTCCAGCGGTTTGGGCCGCACGGGGAACGTTGAGGTGGTCGCGCGGCGAGCCGACGGAGTAGGGGACCGGGTCTGGATCGAACTGGCGGTGCGCGACAACGGCATCGGCATGGATACGGCGACGCGGGAGCGGGTATTTCATCCCTTCACTCAGGCTGACGCCTCGACCACACGCCAGTACGGCGGGACGGGGCTGGGGCTGGTGATCAGCACACGCCTGGCCGCGATGATGGGGGGTGAGATTCGGGTGGAGAGTACGCCGGAAGTCGGCAGCGCCTTCATCGCCCATTTGCCGTTTTCCCTGGCGGATCCGGAAAAACTACGGGTGACCACCCCCGAGACCCCGGAGGCGGCAGACATGGCCCGTTCTGTTCCCGGCCGTGCGGAAGCTGTCCAACAAGGGCGGCTGATCCTGGTAGCCGAGGACAACGCGACCAATCAGGAGGTGATCCAGCAGCAGCTCATGCTGCTGGGCTACCGGTGCGACATCGCTCCGGACGGGCGGGCCGCCTTCCGCCAATGGTTAACTGGGGAGTATGGCCTAATCCTGTCTGACCTGCATATGCCGCACCTAGACGGCTACCAGCTCGCCGAAGCGATCCGTCGGGAAGAAGCTAACCGTGGGGGTACTAGCCACACCCCGATCCTGGCTTTGACGGCCAACGTGCTCCAGGGCGAGGTCGAGCGCTGCCAAGCTGCCGGCATGGACGGCTACCTAGCCAAGCCGGTGCCCTTGTCGGAACTCAGGGAGCAACTCACCCATTGGCTGTCAGCCGTCGCGGATCCGCGTCCAGCGAGTCCGATGGCCGAGACACCTGCCCTTGTCGAAGCTACAGGAGATACCGAGAACGCGAGTGAACCGCCAGTGTTCGACCCTGGCGCGCTAACGCAGATGGTGGGGGACAAACCTGCGATTCACCGCCGCCTGCTGGAGAAGTTCCAGGTCACGGCGCAGGCGCAGACCGAGCGCCTGCGCGCCGCTCTGACCGAGGGGGACGCCGCCGCCGTCGGCCAGATCGCGCACGGCCTCAAATCTAACGCTCGCGCCATCGGCGCCCTGCAACTGGGCGACCTGTGCGAAAAACTGGAACAGGCCGGCAAGGCCGGAGACACGCATGCGGCGCAGCGACTGACCCTCCTCTTCGAAAAAGCTTACGAGACTGGCATGACGACCATCAATACCCTGCTTGACAGGTAAACAACGCCGGAATGCCATGATGTCACGATGAATTCGAGATCAATCCGAAAGCGTTATTTTCGGGAGCCGCTCCAGTGAGTCCACGTTGAAAAACAGCAATGTCAGGTCGATAAACAGACTCCTGTATGGTCCGCTGCTGGCGGCGGCCTATGTCGTGACAGGCAAGCTCGGGCTGATGCTAGCCTTACCGCCAGGTTATGCCTCCGGGGTGTTTCCCGCCGCTGGACTGGCGGTCGCAGCGGCCTATTTGTGGGGTCGAAGCACTTATCCATGGATTTTCCTGGGTTCCCTGATGCTGAACCTGTGGGTGAGCGGCTTCGATATGACGATACTTGCGGTCACGGCGGCAACGGGTATCGCGTTGGCCTCTACCCTGCAAGCGTTGGTCGGGAGCCTGCTCCTGCGCCGGATCATCGGTTCAGACGCCCCACTCGACAGGGGAGTCCAGATCGGCTGCTACCTTCTGCTCTCCCCTCTGATTTGCCTGGTTAGCGCCACCCTGTCTATTACCAGTCTGTACGCCTTGGGGTTCTTCAAAGCCAACAAGATTTTCGAGGAATGGTCGACCTGGTGGATAGGCGATACCCTCGGCGTGGTGGTCTTTTTTCCTCTGATGCTGGCCATCTTTGGCAAACCGGCCTCGGAATGGAAGAAGCGTCGACTCATGGTCGTCATCGTCACTAGCCTCTCATTGGCGCTGGTAGTCATGGCTTATATCAAGTCCAGTCAAATCGAGACGGGTAAAGTCACCCAGTCCTTTTTGTTCGAAGCGGACCGCATCGCCGTGCAGATTCAGGACAAGTTTGACGGGCAGATGTACCTGCTGGATCAATTGGAAACCTATTTCTCCAAAGCAAGTACTCATGTGGACAGGGAGGAGTTCAATGTTTATGTACAACCTGCGTTGCGGCGATACCCCATGCTTCAGGCCATCGAATGGGCACCACAGGTGACCCAGATCCAGCGTCAGTCATTCGAAAATGATCAGAAAGGGGCGTTTCCACAGTTTGAGATCCGTGAGCGTGATGCGTCAGGCGTCATAGTGCGCGCCTCCGTGCGGCTCACCTATTACCCCGTCACCTACGTTGAACCCTTGAGCGGCAACAAGGAGGCGGTTGGCTTTGATCTCACTTCCAACCCTGCCCGCGAGGCGGCGGTCCTGAAGACCCTGCGTACCGGCAAGCCTGTTGCTACCGAACCTATTCGGCTGGCCCAGGAGAAAGGCTCGCAGGCCGGCATACTCCTGTTGCAAAGGGTCAATACCTTCCCGCCGGGACTGGTTTTGTCCGTCCTGCGCATGGGCGATTTCATCTCAAAGTTCGTGCCCAAGGATTCCGACATGGATGTGACTCTTGTTGACAATCAACTGGGCGATATCCTCTATGGCAAGCATCCGGACCGGTCTGCCTTGGCCGAATTCGAGCAAAACCTGCATTTCGGCGGCAGGAAGTATCAGTTACGGATAACGCCTATGGCTGCGTACATCGAATCCCACCATAGCTTGCAAAGCTGGGGCTTGCTGGTTATAGGCACACTGGGTGCCGGCCTGCTGGGCGCGATTATGCTTCTGACGACGGGTTCGACGTCCCGAGTCGAAAAATTGGTCGATGAGCGCACGGCCGACCTCAACGCCGCGCGGCTCAAGCACCAGCGCCTAGTGGATGACATCGGCGATGAGTTCTTGGTATTCAGCTACGCCCTGGATGGTACGATCACCTATGTCAGCAACAGCTTCGAAGCGATCTTCGGACAGCCCAAGGAGAGGATTTTGAGCAGATCCTGGATGGAGATCATCCAATGGCTTCCGGAAGACCTGGAGGCCGCCATGCAAGGCTTGCAGGACCTGCTCTCAGAAAAGATTGAGCACGCTCGGATTGAAATGCGCTTCGTCCACCCCGACGGACAAATTCATACCATCTATACGTCCAGTCATATCGACAAGGAACCCTCCGAGAATATCAGTTCTGTGGAAGGTGTTCTGCTGGACATCACAGAGCGCAAACGGGTCGAAATCGCATTGCAAGCCGCCATGATCGCTGCGAAAACCGCCAATCAGGCCAAGAGTGCTTTTTTAGCCAACATGTCGCACGAGATCCGCACGCCGATGAACGGAGTGATTGGCATGATGGACGTGCTGCTCAACACGCGCCTGACCGACGAGCAGCGCAAGATGGCGCGCATCATCTATGACTCCGCCCAGGCCCAGCTCGGCATCCTCAACGACATCCTTGATTTCTCCAAGATCGAAGCCGGCAAGCTGGATTGCTCTATCGAACCCTTTGCCCTGCCAGAGTTGGTCGAAAAGACTTGCGTTGGGCACCTCGGAGATGCGCAGCAGAAAGGAGTGACGCTGCGGTACGACGTGGAGTCCCAAATCCCCCCAGTCCTCGAAGGCGACAGTTTGCGGGTCCGGCAGATCCTCAGCAACTTCATCAGCAACGCCATCAAATTCTCCAGTGGACTGGAGCATTCGGGGGCGGTGAGGGTGTCCGCACGGCAGGCGGGTAAAGAAGGCGGCAGGATCTGGGTTGAACTGTCGGTGCGCGATAATGGCATCGGCATGGATGCGGCGACGCGGGAGCGGGTGTTCCATCCCTTCGTCCAGGCCGATGCCTCGACCACGCGCCAGTATGGTGGCACGGGGCTGGGGCTAGTGATCAGCACGCGCCTGGCCGAGGCGATGGGGGGTGAGATCCGGGTGAAGAGCACGCCGGGGGTGGGCAGCACGTTTACCGCCCGTCTGCCGTTTTCCCCGGCGGATGAATCAAAACAGGTGACAACCACCGATACCGAAGAAGTGGTCGACGTTGCCAGTTCCCCTCTCCCCCGCTGCGCGGAAGCCGAAGCCATTGTGCAGGGACGGCCAATCCTGGTGGTCGAAGATAACGAGATCAATCAGAAGGTGATCCGGCAGCAACTTGCCAAGCTGGGCTACTCGTGCAACATCGCCCCGGACGGGCAGGCAGCCTTCCGCCAATGGCGGACCGGCAACTACGCCCTGGTGCTGTCCGACCTGCACATGCCGCGCTTGGATGGCTATCAGCTCGCCGAGGCGATCCGCCGAGAAGAAGTTAACCGTGGGGGTATTAGCCATACCCCGATCCTAGCCTTGACGGCCAACGTGTTCCAGGGGGAGGCCGAGCGCTGCCAGGCCGCCGGCATGGATGGCTACCTGGCCAAGCCGGTGCGGTTGTCGCAATTGCGGGAACAACTCGTCCACTGGCTGCCGGTTGCCGCAGATCCGACCCCGGCGGGCGCGAGAGCCAGGGTGCCGGCCTGTGCAAAGGCTACAGTGGCGACGGCGGACGCCGGTGAACCCCCGGTGTTCGACCCTGGTGCGCTGACGCGGATAGTGGGAGACAAACCGGCGATCCACCGCCGCCTGCTGGAGAAGTTCCAGGTCACGGCCCAAGCGCAGGCCGAGCGCCTGGGCGCCGCCCTGGCCGAGGGGGACGCCGCCGCTGTCGGCCAGATTGCGCATACGCTCAAATCCAACGCTCGCGCCATCGGCGCTCTGCAATTGGGCCAGGTGTGCGCAGAACTCGAGCAGGCTGGCAAAGCGGGCGACACGTCGGCAACACAGCGATTGATCCCCCTCTTCGAAAAAGCCTACGGGACCAGCATGACGACCATCTATACTCTGCTTGATAAGTAAACAGCGTCAAAGTGCCATGATATAAGAGGTTTTGTCCGGTAGCCCTTAGGCGACTCACAACATGGAGTTTCCGCTATGGACTCCCTGAAATGTCGAACTGTTACTATTCCCTAGTAGGGCGTGGGATTTTCTCAGGATAATGATATCAGAAACCCATCGACAACCCTAAACCCGACCTGGCCAGTTTCGACTCCAACAGGTCGCGCGAAGTCTCCCGCTTCTGGCGAGCATAGATCATGCAGGCCGACCAACATAATCTTTTACGTCGCGTACTGAATAGCCTGCTGCTGCTGATCGCAACAACGACCCTCTCGGTCTCCGGTCTGATGATTCAGCACAACTGGCGGATGGAATATGAAGCGCTCCATCGGCAAGCCAGCGAATGGGCCAACGAGCTGCGGCTCGACTTGGACGATGTCATGACGCGCGAGGTCCATGGACTACAGCAAACCTTACAGGTCATCAGCGCACAATCCGCATTGAAACAGGCGTTGGCCCAAGAAGATGCGGCGCGCCTGCAAGCCGACTGGATGGAAGTATTTGGGCGGTTGCGCGCCGAGCACAACGTCACACACTTCTATTTCATCAGCCGCGACCGAACCTGCCTGCTACGCTTGCATCTACCGCAGTTACGGGGCGATCGCATTAATCGCCATACTGCGCTTGAAGCCGAACGCACCGGCAAGACCGCCTGGGGGGTGGAAATAGGGAGGACTGGCGTACTCACGCTTCGTGTCGTCAAGCCGGTCTTCGAGGGTGATCGCCTGGTGGGTTACGTTGAACTGGGCAAGGAGATCGAACCTCTGCTGGCCACGCTGCGGTCCCCGGATAAGCATGCATCTGTGTATGCCATTCTGCTACATAAGGAACACATTGACCAGGCGAGTTGGGAAACCGGGATGCGAATGATGGGACGGAAGGCTGACTGGGGGTTGTTGCCTCACTATGTCGTCGAGTTTATGAGTCCTAAACTCACAGTGCAAGCATTGAAATCCATTCTCTCACGGCCAAGCGTGGGGCATGCCCATACCGATACGGAAGTGGGCGGAAAGGTCTGGTATACGCAGCTCGACCCTCTGCGCGTAATCAGCGGCGAGGAAGTAGGCGCCCTGCTCGTATTGCATGATGTCACTGATAGTGAACATGCCATAGCGCATCGCGCCACCATACTGGTGCTGGTGACGCTATTCGTGGTGGGCTTCGTGCTGGTCTTTTTCGCCTGGGTCATGAAGCGATTTTTCCGCGAGATCGAGGAACAGGAAGAACGTTTGCGCGACTCGGAAGCGCGTTTCCGTACGCTCTTCGATTCTTCGCCAGATCCGGTGTGGATCATGGAGGGTCACCATTTCGCGGAGTGCAACCAAGCGGCGGTAGAAATGCTGGGGTTCCCCGACAAGGTGGCATTCGAGAACGTCCATCCCGCGGAGATTTCCCCTGAATTTCAGCCTGATGGCGAAAGTTCGTTCAGCAAGGCCGAGCGTATGATGAAACTTGCCCAGGAAAAGGGGTTGCATCGATTCAATTGGATACATCGGCGTATGGATGGCAGCGAATTCTATGCCGAGGTGACCTTGTCTGTGTTGACCTTACAGGGACGGCCCATTCTCCATGCTATCGTTCGAGACATCAGCGAGCGTAAGCGGGTCGAGAACGAGTTGCGGCACAGTGAGGAAAAACTGCGAACGATTCTCGACAGCGTGGAAGCCTATATCTACCTGAAAGATACAAACGGAAACTATCTGTTTGTCAATGCCGCCGTGCGCAGGCTTTGGCATGCCGAAATGGAAGACATTGTCGGCTACAGTGACGAGAAATTCTTTGATGCCGAGACCACCGCTAATATAAGGCGCAATGACCATCAGGTTCTAGCGGGTGGTATTACCCTTCGCACGGAAGAGACCAATACCGTAACGGTAACAGGTTTGACCTTCACCTTTTTATCGATCAAGTTACCGCTGCGAAGGGAGGATGGCAGCATCTATGCCCTGTGCGGGATTTCGACCGATATTTCCGACCGCAAACAAATGGAAGAGCGTTTGCGCAAGAGCGAACAGGACCTGCAAGAGGCACAGCATATTGCCAAGGTGGGCAGTTGGGAGCTGGATGTCCCCAACAACCGACTGAGCTGGTCGGATGAAATCTTTCGCCTCTTCGAACTCGACCCCACCCATTTCGGCGCCAGCTACGACGCCTTCCTCGATGCCATCCACCCCGAAGACCGCGAGGTCGTCAACAAGACCTACACCGATTCGCTGCAAACCCGACAGCCCTACAACATCCGGCATCGCCTGCGCATGGCCGATGGGCGGATCAAACATGTCCACGAACAGTGCCAAACCGACTTCGACGAGACCGGAAATCCACTTCGTTCTGTCGGCACCGTGCAGGACGTGACCGAGCTGGTTCAAGCCGAAATCGCGCTTCACAACGCCCGCAACCTGCTGCAGACCGTCATTGACCACGTACCTATGCGGGTGTTCTGGAAGGACTGTGCATTAAGCTACCTCGGTTGCAATCCTGCCTTTGCCCGGGACAGCGGACGGAGCCAACCCAGCGATCTGATCGGCAAGGACGACTACCAGATGGGCTGGGCGAATGAAGCTGACCTGTATCGTGCCGACGACCTGAAAATCATCGAATCCGGCATCCCCCGCATCAACTACGAAGAGCCGCAGACCACCCCGGACGGTCGGACCCTCTGGCTGCGAACCTCGAAGGTGCCGCTGAGAAACCAGAACGACGAGATCATCGGCGTGTTGGGGATCTACGAGGACATTACCGAAGAGAAAGAAAAAGATAAGGAACTAGCCCGATACCGTGACCACCTGGAACGGCTCGTGGCGGAGCGCTCGGCGCAACTGGACGAGGCCCAGGTCAAGCACCAGCAGCTACTGGACGACATGGGCGACGAGTTCATGGCCTTCAGTTTCACGCCGGAAGCCATCATTACCTATGTTAGCAACAGCATCGAATCCATTTTCGGGCTGCCCAAGGAAAGAGTAATGAACCAGTCCTGGGTGGAACTCGTCCAGTGGCTGCCAGAGGATCTGGAGGAGACCTGGCTGTATTTGCAAGACATGCTCTCGGGCAAGGTCGATTCCATCCGGACCGAAATGCGCTTCGTCCACCCGGCTGGGCAGATCCGCACCATTTACCAGACCAGTCACCCTGTCAGGAATGCCTCCGGCGATATCGTATCCGTGGAAGGTGTTCTCACTAACATCACTCAACGCAAACGGACTGAAATGGAATTGCGGCAAGCCAAACATACCGCCGAAGCAGCCAGTCAAGCAAAGAGCGCCTTCCTGGCCAACATGAGTCATGAGATCCGCACCCCCATGAATGGTGTGATCGGGATGCTGGAGATCCTTTCCCATAGCTCGCTACCCGATGAAGAACGCAAGATGGTGGAGGCGATTCGCCGTTCGGCGCGCTCCCTCCTGGGCATCATTGATGACATTCTCGATTTTTCGAAAATCGAGGCGGGCAAGCTCAGCCTTGCGGAACAGGAAATGTCCTTGGAAACGGAACTGGATATTGTGGTTAGCCTGATTGATCGGATCGCGATGGATAAGCAGGTTGAGTTGACCCTATTCTTTGAGCCCAAACTCCCACAGCGTGTCATGGGTGATGGACTCAGGGTACGGCAGATCCTGACCAACCTAACCGGAAACGCCGTGAAATTTTCGATGGACATGGAACGCATCGGTCGCGTTCAGTTGCGTGCTGAACTGGAACAATGCGGAAACGGACGTGTTTGGGTGGTGTTCACCATTGCTGACAACGGCATCGGGATAGACGCCGAGACCGTTGCCCGTTTGTTTCAGCCCTTCGAGCAAGCCGACAGCAGCACAACACGCAAATATGGCGGTACCGGGCTAGGTCTATCGATTTCCCAGACCCTGACAGCGATGATGGGCGGCGAGATCTCGGTACAAAGCGAGGTTGAGCAGGGGACAACCTTCACGGTGCGGCTGCCATTCAAGCTGGCCAGCGAGTGTCCGAACCTGACTTCACCGTATGACTTGAGCGGGCTGGAATGCATTGTTGTCGCCAATGAAACGAAGTACATAGAGGATTACACACGTTACCTCGTGCACGCCAGCGCCCAAACCCATGCCTTTGCCGACATCGAGGCCGCCTGGGTTTTCATCAGTGGATATGCCCCAGAGACACTCGTCTGCATAATCGTCATGGAAGACCGAGGTATCCATTCTGCACAGGAGATCGTCGGTCGCTTGCTGGCCAGGCAACCAAGCGACAACGTGCATTTCGTCGAGGTCACCTATTTGAGCGTGGAGCGTGGCAAGCGGCGGAAGGTGAGACGTTTGGCGGACAAGATCGTTCAGATCGATCGGGAGGCCCTGACTCGCTGCCGTTTCCTTGAGGCTGTTGCAGCCGCTACGGGGCGAGTTGCCATCCCTCAGGAAACGGACATGGATGAGAGCTTCGATGCGAACGTAGAGACAGGACTTAATATCTTGGTTGCCGAAGACAATGAGATCAACTGTGATGTGATCCGGCGCCAACTGGAAATGCTCGGCTACCGCGTCGCTCTGGCGGCAGATGGCGTGAAGGCATTCCAGCAGTGGAAAGCAGGGACCTACGACCTCTTGCTGACGGATTTGCACATGCCGAACAAGGACGGCTATGAACTGACTGCCTTGATTCGTGATGCCGAACGTCGGTTCAACCTGAACCGTATTCCGATCATCGCACTGACGGCCAATGTCGTCAAAGGCGAGGAAGAATGCTGTCTCAAGCAGGGCATGGATGCTTATCTTTCCAAGCCCATCGAATTAGCCCGTCTGAAGTCGGTGCTCGACCAATGGCTGCCGTCGACTGACTTGTTTGTGGCCAATGTTGCTGAAGAAGCGGCCTTACCGACGCAGGTTGTCGAAAGACCCGAATTGCCGGTGTTCGATTCAGAAGTCCTGACGAAAATGGTAGGGAGCAATCCGGCCATCCATCGACGCCTGCTGGAGAAATTCCTTGCCAACGCACGGCAACGAATGGGTGAGTTGCTTCAGGCCAGCGAGGCGCGGAATACTGCAACGGTCGGCCAGATTGCCCATACCCTCAAATCCGCCGCCCGTTCCGTAGGTGCGATGCGCCTGGGCGACCTTTGCCAGCAGTTGGAGCATGCCGGTAAGGCGGGAGATGGCGAATGTTGCCAGGCGTTGAGCAAGAGTCTGCATGCGACCTTTGATGAAGTCGCGCGGATCCTGCGGTCGCGGTTGGAAGATCAGTGATTTGATATCATGATAAATACCAGCAAGCCTGATAAGACGCAGTTTCTAATACATCTAAAGGTCTTTATTGCGGCCGTGGCTGCAATGGGGGCATACGAAAGCCTTAAACAGTGGATATTCGGTGATCATCTCACGCTCTGGCAATCGCACCTGATAACGATCATGGTAGGAGCGCTGGCCAGCGTCGTTACCAGTTTTTACGTCCATCAGAAAAGTCGGCAACACGAGCAGGCCATGCTTGCGGTTGAACGGCAGTCGAATTCGTTTAATAAATCCCTGGTGGATGCCATTCCAGTCGCTGTGTTCTACAAGGATCATGAGGGACGTTATCTTGGTTGCAACCGCCTGTTCTCCGAGATCATGGGAGTAAGCGAGGCAGATATTTTTGGCAAGACCGTATATGAGTTGTGGCCTAGCGACCTTGCAAATGTCTATCACCAGAAAGACCTGGAACTCATTGCGAATCCTCAGATCCAGCAGTATGAGTTTCAGGTCAAGGACAAGTCAGGGCAACTGTTAGACGTGATCTATGGCAAGTCCATATTTTATGATATTAACGGCCAAGCTGCCGGTATTATCGGGACGTTCTTTGATATTTCAGACAAGAAACGTGTTGAATCGGAGCTAGCTCAGTACCGAAAACACCTGGAGAGTCTGGTCGAAGAAAAGACAGAAGCACTTGAAACCAGCAATCGAGAGCTTCTTGTTGCCAAGAATACTGCCGAAGCGGCCAATCTGGCCAAGAGCCTTTTTCTGGCCAACATGAGCCACGAGATCCGCACGCCGATGAACGGCGTGATCGGCATGACGGACGTGTTGCTCAATACGCGTCTGACCGACGAGCAGCGCAAGATGGCCCAGGTCATCCACGACTCCGCCCAAACCCAGCTGAGCATCCTCAACGACATCCTTGATTTCTCCAAGATCGAGGCCGGCAAGCTCAAGTGCTCTATCGAACCTTTCGCGCTGGCCGAGGTGGTCGAGAAGACCTGCGCCACGCTGGCCGAACAGGCCCGGTTGAAGGGGGTGACGCTGCGTCATACCGTGGATGCGCACATCCCCCCGGCCCTGGAGGGCGATGCCCTGCGGGTGCGGCAGATCCTGTCCAACTTCCTCAGCAACGCCATCAAATTCTCCAGCGGTTTGGGCCGCACGGGGAACGTTGAGGTGGTCGCGCGGCGAGCCGACGGAGAAGGGGGCCGGGTCTGGATCGAACTGGCGGTGCGCGACAACGGCATCGGCATGGATGCGCAGACGCAGGAGCGGGTGTTTCATCCCTTCGCCCAGGCCGACGCCTCGACCACGCGCCAGTACGGCGGGACGGGATTGGGGCTGGTGATCAGCGCGCGCCTGGCTGAAGCGATGGGTGGCGAGATTCGAGTGGAGAGCACGCCGGGGGCCGGCAGCACCTTCACCGCCCGCCTGCCTTTTCCCTGCGCCGACGAGGCGCCCCTGGCCGCTGCCACTGATGCCCAGAACCGACCGCCACCTCAAATCACCGTTCTGAATCGCGCGGAAGCCATTGTGCAGGGGCGGTTGATCCTGGTGGCCGAGGACAACGCGACCAATCAGGAGGTCATCCAGCAGCAACTGGCCCTGCTGGGCTACCCCTGCGACCTCGCCCCGGACGGACGGGCCGCCTTCCGCCAGTGGCTGACCGGCGACTACGCCTTGGTACTGTCTGACCTGCACATGCCGCACCTGGATGGCTATCAGCTTGCTCAGGCAATCCGCCGGGAAGAGGCCCAGCGGAGGAACGGCCACATCCCGATCCTGGCCTTAACGGCCAACGTGCTCCAGGACGAAACTGAGCGTTGCCAGGCCAGCGGCATGGACGGCTACCTGGCCAAGCCCGTACCCTTGTCGCAACTGCGGGAACAACTCATCCACTGGCTGCCAGCCGCCGCGAACCCGCGTCCAGCGAGCCGGACGGCTGAGATGCCTGCCTCTGCGGAGGCTACAGAAGAGACGGAGGACGCAGGTGAACTTCCGGTGTTCGACCCTGGTATTCTGATCCAGATGGTGGGGGACAAATCGGCCATCCACCGCCGCCTACTGGAGAAGTTCCAGGTCACGGCGCAGGCGCAGGCCGAGCGCCTCCACGCTGCGGTTGCCGAGGGAGATGCCGCCGCCGTCAGCCAGATCGCGCACAGTCTCAAATCCAATGCCCGCGCCATCGGCGCCCTGCAACTGGGTGACTTGTGCGAAAAACTGGAACAGGCCGGCAAGGCCGGAGACCTGACTGCACTTCAGGTTCAACAGGATGTGTTTGATTCCGCCTTTGAAAGGGCTAGCAAGACTATCGAGGTGTTCCGTCTATGACCTTTTTAACCTGGCCTCAATATCAGGAACCGTTGCTTGATTCTCTTCGGGTGCATACCCTGGAGTTCACTGCGAGGCACCGCCTGTTGAATATCCTGCAGCTCTTGCTGTGGGATCGCTTGTTCTCTTTCTTCAACCTGCTTTGAAATAAATAGGGTAAGCATCATATGTTTCTTTTTCTGTACCGATGCATAAAAATAATGATCATCTTTGGGCTTGCCGCATTTTCCTGGCGTGTGGGGGCAGTAGAAGACGAAAGGACCTATTCCTTTGCGATTGTGCCCCAGCAAACCGCATCCGAACTGGTTGAAAGTTGGTCTCCTCTATTGTCTTGGTTGACCTCGAAGACGGATATTCAACTGCGTTTTGTGACAGCCCCTAGTATTCCCGTCTTCGAACAACGACTTGCCCAAGGGGAATATGACTTCGCATATATGAATCCTTACCACTACACTGTCTTTAGCCAGAAACCCGGCTATCAGGCGCTGATCAAGGAAAAAGACCACCGCATCAAAGGAATCCTTGTGACAAGAAAAGATAGTCCTATCAAAGCGCTCAAGGATCTGGAAGGGAAGACCTTGGTTTTCCCTTCTCCAGCAGCTTTCGCCGCTAGCATCCTGCCGCGAGCAGAGTTGCGCAAACAGGGGATTACCTTCATGCCAAAGTATGTCTCTTCGCATGATTCGGTCTACATAAATGTAGCCAAGGGACTCTACCCGGCTGGAGGTGGTATTCAACGTACCCTGGAGTTGGCAGAAGAATCTGTTCGTAATGACTTGAAAATTTTGTGGGCTACACAGGGCTATACACCCCATGCGATCGCAGCACACCCCCGTGTTCCCACCGAGGTGGCGAACAAATTTAAAAGCGCTTTCTTGCAAATGAACGAAGATAGTGAGGGCCGTAAATTGCTAGATGGCATTAGCTTCACGAGAGGAGTGGCTGCGGCCACCGATGCGGATTGGGACGATGTGCGCGCCCTTAATATTGGCCTTCTAGATACCTTGCTGAAGTAGGTCAATCTAGAATTCATGTCCTTCCGCTTAAAAACCATCCTGGGGATTGCCTTAATCGAGGCCGTATTGCTGGCGATCCTCGTCGCCAGCATCATGCGTTTTTTGCGCGACTCAAACGAGTTGCAACTTCAGCGTTATGCCCAGGTTACTTCGGCTTCGTTTGCCGCTATGACAAAGGACGCCTTGTTAGGAATGGATTTGGCGCGGCTGGGTTCTTTTGCCCAGGAACTAATTCGCAACCCTGGGATTTCCTACGCGCGTATAAAGGACAGCAACGGCCAGGTGTTAGCACAGGCAGGCTCCTCACTCCTCTTAGGGCGACCGTTTTATGAAGATAAACGGCTGGATGAAGTCGAGGATAATACCTACGATGTGTCCAGTGAAATCAATGCGGCGCAAGTGAATTTTGGCCGCGTAGAGATCGGTATCGATGTGTCACATATAAAGAACATTTTCGCCGAAGCGCAGCGTTGGAGTGTGGGCATTGCTTTGGGTGAAATGGCGCTTGTAGGTCTGTTCTCTCTGGCATTAGGCACCTACCTTACTCGCCAATTGGCCCACATGGCGAAAGGTGCGAACCACCTGAGTAGGGGAGAGTTGGGTTATCAGATTCCCGTTTATGGCAAGGATGAGTTAGCCATTACCAGCGTGGCATTTAACGCGATGTCGCGGCAATTGCTGGCTGACCAGCATCGACAGATGGCTTATGAGCGTGAACTCGTTACCGCCAAGGAAGCGGCCGAAGTCGCAAGTCGAGCAAAGTCGGAATTTTTGGCAAACATGTCGCATGAGATCCGCACGCCGATGAATGGGGTCATCGGCATGACGGACGTGTTGCTCAACATGCGCTTGACCGACGAGCAGCGCAAAATAGCGGGCGTCATCCGGGATTCGGCCCAAGCCCAGCTGGGTATCCTCAACGATATCCTCGATTTTTCCAAGATCGAAGCTGGCAAGCTCGACCTCTCCACTGAACCCTTCGCCCTCGCTGACGTGGTTGAGAAAGTCTGCGCCATCCTCGCTGGCTATGCCCAGCAGAAGGGAGCGACGCTGCGCCATGAGATAGATCCGAACATCCCCCGCGCCCTGGAAGGCGATGTGCTGCGGGTGCGCCAGATTCTGTCCAACTTCACCACTAACGCCATCAAGTTCTCCAGTGGACTGGAGCATTCAGGGGAAGTGAGGGTGTCCGCACGGCGGATCGGCGAAGAAACCGGCTCGGTCTGGGTTGAACTTGTGGTGCGCGACAACGGTATCGGCATGGATACGGCGACACTCGAGCGGGTGTTCCATCCCTTCACCCAGGCCGACGCCTCGACCACACGTAAGTACGGCGGGACGGGGTTGGGGCTGGTGATCGCCCGGCGTTTGGCTGAGGCGATGGGCGGCGAGATCCGGGTGGAGAGCACGCCAGGGGTGGGCAGCACGTTCACCGCTCGTTTGCCCTTCCCCTGGGCCGACGAGGCGCAGTTGGCGGCGGCCACGGAGGCCAAGTACCGGCCTTTCCTGCCACCGTCCGAGGCGAGCGTACCTCGCCGCGCGGAAGCCCTTGTGCAGGGGCGGCTGATCCTGGTGGCCGAAGACAATGAAATCAACCAGAAGGTGATCCGGCAGCAACTTGCCAAGCTGGGCTACCCGTGCGACATCGCCCCGGACGGGCAGGAAGCCTTCCGCCAATGGCGGACCGGCAACTACGCCCTGGTGCTGTCCGACCTCCACATGCCGCACCTGGATGGCTATCAGCTCGCCGAGGCGATCCGCCGAGAAGAGGTTAACCGTGGGGGTATTAGCCATACCCCGATCCTAGCCTTGACGGCCAACGTGTTCCAGGGGGAGGCCGAGCGCTGCCAGGCCGCCGGCATGGATGGCTACCTGGCCAAGCCGACGCCCTTGTCGCAACTTCGGGAACAACTCGTCCACTGGCTGCCGGTTGCCGCAGATCCGACCCCGGCGGACGCGACAGCCGGGGCACTGGCCTGTGCAAAGGCTACAGCGGCGACGGCGGACGCTGGTGACCCCCCGGTGTTCGACCCCAGTGCATTGACGCGGATGGTGGGAGACAAACCGGCGATCCACCGCCGCCTGCTGGAGAAGTTCCAGGTCACGGCCCAAGCGCAGGCCGAGCGCCTGGGCGCCGCCCTGGCCGAGGGGGACGCCGCCGCTGTCGGCCAGATTGCGCATACGCTCAAATCCAACGCTCGCGCCATCGGCGCTCTGCAATTGGGCCAAGTGTGCGCAGAACTCGAGCAGGCTGGCAAAGCAGGTGACCTGACCGCGCTTGGAATTCAACGGGATGCATTTGATGCCGCACTTGAAATGACCCACAAGATCATCGAGGCGTTCCGTTTGGATAAATTAACGTGAGTTATTATCCTCAGGACTTTCGCTTGGCTACCATATAAAGTATGGTAATGATCAATAAATATCTATATATAGTAAAAAATAGCCCATAAGCGAAAGTCCTGATCCTGAGAAACCCCCGGCCCGCCAGGGGACAGTAACAGTTTGATTGCGCAATGAAGGAACTCGTTTAGGCATTAAAAATAAGCAACTTAAGGCCGGTCGTAATATCGATTATCCTGAGCAATCGCAGGATCAATCAAGTTCGTGTTGGCATTGAACATTTAATCGGCCAGTTAAAGAACTTTGGCATTCCGTCAATTAAGTTTAAGTTTAGAAACCGCACTAAGAATATAGCTGATTAATTTCAATGAATTATGGTGAATATTTCGGAACAGGTCTATTGTTTTGGCTTCATTGAACCTCATACGCTGGATTGCCCGTTTTTTCCAGTTCGGCAATGCGCTGGTTCAACATGGCCGCATTGACCGTCCCCAGATGAGCATCGACTAATTTGCCTTGCGGAGAAACCAGGAAAGTGGTTGGCAAGCCTTTCACCTCAAAACCGGATAGAGGTTGGCCACCACTCAGAGCAATGGGAAAGGTTACGGACAGGTCTTCGATAAACTGACGAATCTTGGCGAGCGGAAGTTCCTCGAAATTGACGCCAATAACCACAGATCTTTTACGATTGGCGTCATGGAACGCTTGCAATTCCGGCATTTCCATCAGACAGGGCGTACACCAAGTCGCCCAGAAGTTGACAACGACCCATCGCCCTCGAAAATCCGCCAGGCGGATCGGCTGTTGGTCCAAACCCGGCAGAGTAAACATTGCTTCCTGGGCATGGATACAAGGAGTGGTTATTAGCAGCGCCAGCGCAAAAAGTTCTCTGACAGCGAACCGACGGAGTCGACAGGAGTCGATAACAGGCATCTCGATGCATCCGGTACCGGTGGAGTTGAAAAAACAGGTTACTCGATCAGGGAGTCGGGTTAGAACGAAATAGATTATTATTTCGCAACGCCATATTCCGCGCCTTAATGGCTTGCTGGCGAGCATCCAGGGCATACTGGCGGGCATCCTCGTAGGCGCCGCTCTCCAAGTGGGTCTGCGCCTCTTGCAACAGGCGCTGAGCCTCCATCAGGGCTTGGGGCGAGTGCTGTAAAGCACCGACTGCCTCTGCCGAACGGATCGCCAGGCGGGCGTCGCTCATCTCTTGCACGGGCGCCGTTGCGCAAGCGGTCAACGCTATTATCGCGACGGCGAGTCGCACGAATTGAGTGATCAATGTTCTGATAATTCAGCGTGACCGCTGTATGGAAAATTTATGATATAAAACGGATGAATGACTCATTACAATCAAACTAGCATTGGTTGCTGAAACCGTCAAGCCAGCTTGGCAGGATGGAATTCAAATCAGCCTGCAATGAAGAATGAGGTGGTGTTTACGAACAGAAGCGGGAGATTGAAAACGGATGGCTGAGATTCTCGTGTTGTATTACAGCCGTACCGGGGGAACTGCCGAAATGGCCCGACGCATTGCCCGTGGCGTTGAGGAAGTTCCAGAGATGACAGCGCGACTGCGCACGGTGCCAGCGATTTCAACAGTCTGTGAGGCGATTGCGGATGACATTCCCAACGCCGGTCCACCCTATGTCAATCTGGACGATCTCAAGGAATGCGCAGGATTAGCCTTGGGCAGTCCGACTCGGTTTGGCAACATGGCGGCGCCGCTTAAGTATTTTCTGGACTCCACGGGTGGGCTATGGTTGGCAGGCGCGCTGTGCGGTAAACCTGCTGCCGTCTTCACGTCAGCGTCGACTCTGCACGGTGGTCATGAATCGACCCTGCTGACCATGATGCTGCCGTTGTTGCATCACGGCATGTTATTGGTGGGCCTGCCTTTTACCGAGGCGGCGTTGCATCAAACGCGCGGTGGCGGTACGCCTTATGGCCCCAGTCACTGGTCAGGCGCAGAATCCAGCGCTGTGCTTGATAGTGAAGAGCAGCGCTTGGGTCGGGCGTTGGGTCGGCGTCTGGCGGACGTGACGCGGCGTCTGGAACAAGGTGGGGTATGAGCCGCTTCTGGCGATGGGTCGCATTAACCGGCTATTTTGGTCTGTTTGGGTGGTTGTTACTATGGTTCGCTTGGCTGGAGCCGCCGGGGCATTTGCCGGTGGCATTGGTGTTGTTGGCGCTGGTCGGCCCGCTGTTATGGCCATTGCGCGGTTTGTTGCATGGCCGTCCTTACACCCATGCCTGGGCTGGGTTTCTGGCGCTCTTCTATTTCACAGTCGGGGTCTTCCACGCCGCAGGGCCGATGGCCCGACCGTGGCTGGCCTGGCTGGAAATCGGATTCAGCGTGCTGTGGTTTGTGGGCGCGATCCTGTATGTTCGCGCTCATTCACGGGAACTTGCGCGTCGCCAGGGACTCTTATGAGTGTGAGGTTGAATGTCTTGCAAAGTGTAGTTCATCCATGTTAATCTCGCTTTTCTCAAATGCGGGGTGGAGCAGTCCGGTAGCTCGTCGGGCTCATAACCCGAAGGTCGCAGGTTCAAATCCTGCCCCCGCTACCAAATTTAAGGAAGCCCTTCAAGGGCTTTTTTTGTGGGGTCGTTTTCAGGATTGTTTGATGTAAACAGCCTTGGCGACGTAAGTAAAACAGGAGCGAATGCTCGCCTGGATTAAGGAGCGGGCGGCGCTGAAGCAAGGTTGAAATGAAAGTTGTGCCGCGACGGATCAACCAGTTTTTGGATGAACAAGTGGGCCGAAGGCCCCTTTTTTATTTCCGGTGATCAAAATGCGCGAGGACATTCAGAAACTCGGGCGAATTTTAACCCCCGTGGTGGAAGCCATGGGTTATGAATGGGTAGGCATGGAATTTCATTCCAGTCGCCCCAACGCCTTGTTGCGAGTTTATATCGACAGCGAAACGGGCATCACCCTGGACGATTGCCAACGCGTCAGCCATCAGCTGAGCGGCGTGTTGGATGTGGAGGATCTCATCACTGGGCGTTATACCCTGGAGATATCCTCGCCTGGTCTGGATCGCCCTTTATTCGAGGCGAAGCATTTTGAGCGCTTCGCTGGCTCGCAAGTACAACTGCGGTTACGCGAACCGCAGGAAGGACGGCGCAAGCTGGTTGGGCGCCTGCTTGGAATGCGCGACGACAAGGTGGCGATCGTGGACAGCGAGGGACGGGAATGGCAAGCGCCGCTCGAGCGGGTTGAAAAGGCTCGATTGGCGCCCGAACTCTAGACGGGATGACAGCGGGCGGAACCGGCTGGGAGGCAGAACCACATGCGCGTTAAAGACAGCAAAGAAGGCAATAAAGAAATCCTGCTGGTCGTGGACGCCGTCTCCAATGAGAAAGGCGTTAATAAGGAGGTAATCTTCGACGCACTGGAAATCGCGCTGGCTTCGGTGGCCAAGAAACGTTATCCAGGCGATCCTGATGTGCGGGTGGTGATTAACCGGCGAACGGGAAGTTATGAAACCTTCCGATGCTGGTCCATCGTAGCCGATACTGCGCAGGTCGAAAATCCGGATCGGGAAATGGCGCTCTTCGAGGCCCGCCAGATCAAGGCGGACGCCCAAGTCAATGAAATAGTGCAATCACCGCTGGAAAACGCTGACTTTGGCGGGCGTATCGCTGCACAAACCGCCAAACAAGTGATTGTCCAAAAGGTTCGAGACGCCGAACGCGCACAGATTGTTGAAGCCTACCTGCATCGCAAGGGTGAGCTGATTACCGGCGTGGTCAAGCGCCTCGAGCGCGGCGAAGTGATTATCGATATCGGCGGCAATGTCGAAGCCAAGATCACCCGCGAGGATCTCATTCCTCGTGAATCATTCCGCATCGGCGAGCGGGTGCGCGGCTATTTGAAAGATGTGCGCACTGAGAGTCGCGGCCCGCAGCTTTTCGTGAGCCGGGTCGCCCCAGAGTTTCTAGTGGCGCTATTCACCCTGGAAGTGCCCGAGATTAATCAGGGACTCATCGAGATTCGCTGCGCCGCGCGCGATCCGGGTTCCCGGGCCAAGATCGCCGTTAAAAGCAAGGATACGCGCATTGACCCTGTGGGCGCCTGCGTGGGCATGCGCGGCGCGCGAGTGCAGAGCGTCACCAATGAGTTGGCCGGCGAACGGGTTGATATCGTGCAATGGGACGATGATTCGGTGCGCTTTGTCATGAACGCCATGTCGCCGGCGGAAGTCGATTCGGTGATCGTCGACGAAGATACTCATAGTATGGATATCATTGTTTCCGACGAGAAGCAGTTAGCTCAGGCCATCGGGAAGGGGGGGCAGAATGTGCAATTGGCCAGCCGCTTGACCGGTTGGACGCTCAATGTCATGACCCATGAGCAGGCGTTCGCCCGACGTGGCCAGGAAGATGAAGCGTTGATCAGGATGTTCATGGAACAACTGGGAGTCGATGAGGAAATCGCAGAAATTCTGGCGAGAGAAGGATTTTCCGGCCTGGAAGAAGTAGCCTATGTGCCAGTGCATGAAATGCTGGAAATTGCGGAATTCGATGAAGAGATTGTTGAAGAATTGCGCGGGCGGGCGCGCGATGTTCTGTTGACCCGAGCGATTGCCGCTGAGGAGCAGTTCGGGGATGCACAACCTGCCGATGATTTGCGGTCGATGGAAGGGATGGATGAGGAACTAGCGATCACCCTGGCGCGTCATGGGATTAACACTATGGAAGATTTGGCCGAACTTTCGGTCGATGATCTGAATGAAATAGCCGGTCTGAGCGATGAGCGGGCCGCAAGATTGATTATGACGGCGCGAGCGCCCTGGTTTTCAAACAATGGGTAGCCCACAGTTCGTCTTGGGGGTGGAAATGACGGATGTAACGGTCAAGCAGTTTGCGACAGTTGTCGGTATACCGGTGGATCGCTTATTGGAGCAGTTTGCCGAAGCAGGTATCGTGGTCGCCAATGCGGAGGCAGCGATCACAGAGAAACAGAAGGTGGATCTTTTGGCCCATTTGCGCCGAAGTCATGGTGGCCAATCCATTCCAGGCGCGACCGAGCCTAAAAAAATCATCCTTAAACGCAAGACTCATAGTGAAATTAAAATGAGCGGAGGCGCGGCTGGGCAGGTTAAAACCGTCAGTGTGGAAGTGCGTAAAAAACGAACCTATGTCAAACGCAGCCTGGTGGATGATGAATCCTCGCGCCGTCGTGAAACCGTAATTCAAAGCGAAACGCCTGCACCTGCTGTGGTGGAAACATCGACGCTACCTCTGGTTAAAGGCGCGCCAACGTCTGCTGTGACGGGAACAGAAGCGTCGCACGACAACATTGAGGAACCGGTTCCCACAGCGCTCCAGCAGGTGGAAGAAACATCCAGACTATCTACCGAGGAAGAAGTCCGTCGTCAAGCCGAGGAAGAAGCCCGTCGTCAAGCCGAGGAAGAAGTCCGTCGTCAAGCTGAGGAAGCCGCCCGTCATCAAGCTGAGGAAGCCGCCCGTCATCAAGCTGAGGAAGAAGCCCGCCGTCGGTTGGAGCAGGATCATCGGCGAAAACCCGCAGAGAAACCGGTTGCCGCTCGAGCGGCTGAAATACCGCCGCGTCGAGCATCGAATAGCGTCACCGCGTCTCAGCCGCAGCGGCGCCCCGAGGTGGGTGGAGCTGAACCCGAAAGCCGCGCCAGAAAACCCGTCGCACCTCCGACGACGGAAGGTAAGACCCGCAGAAAAGCTGAAGCGCCGGCCCGTCCGGCGGCGGGCAAACCCCGCAGTGAGGGACGAACTGACACGCATGGCCCGCGCCGTGAAATTGCGCCGGGTGGCGACCGATTCCCAAGGGGACGCGCTGATCAGGGCGCACTCGAAAAGGGTGAGCGCCGCAAATCGAGAAAAAGCAAGACCACAAAAGCGCCCGCTGCTGTGTCA